>CALVRI010000005.1 GCA_944358525.1 uncultured Bacilli bacterium
TTTTCACCATTATCTATTTTTTCAATTGCCTCTTCCATAGATAAATTTCGGCATCTAGCATAATATCCATAATAACCTATTCTCTCTTTATGTTTCTCTTGTCTTTCTCTATCTTCTTGTAAACTTTCTGGTGAACAAAAACAAGGATAAGCCTTATCTTCTATAATTAATTTTTTAGCAAAAGCCTTATAAATATCTCCTCTTTCACTTTGAGTATAAGGTCCATAATTACCTTTATCACCATCTAAAGTAACTCCTTCATCAAAAGTAATATCAAAATTAGCTAAATCGGTAATTATTTTATTAACCCCATCTTCAATACTTCTCTTTTGATCTGTATCTTCTATTCTTAGAAAAAACACACCATTACTTTGCTTAGCCATCTTTCTAGCAATAAAAGCCGCATATAAAGCACCTAAATGTACAAAACCAGTTGGACTAGGTGCATATCTTGTAACTATTGCTTTATCATCTAAATCTCTCTCTGGATATAATTTTTCATAATATTCAAAGTCATGTTCTGTTTTTAATAATCTATCGGCAAATTCTTTTCTATCCATAATATCCCTCTTTCCTTTAATATTATCTTATAAATAACTTTAAAAATCAACGATAAAAAGAAAAAAGCTCAAAATTTGAGCTTTATTCAGTAGGAGTATCATCTTGTTCATTACCAGCATCATCATCAACATCAGGTTCCTTAGGTGGTGTTACTGGCGTCTTATCACCATCAGGTAATGCATCATCTAAAATTTCATCATCACCTTTTTGAACATCATCCGTCGTTGTATTACTACTTGATGAACTAGAACTACTAGATGAACTTGTATTTCCACCAGCAGTTATAGTAATAGAATTAACATCCTCTATATTAGCCCCAGATGGAACACTTTGACTAAGTACATATCCATTTCCACCTTTAACAGTTACACTAATACCATTTCTAGAACAATATGAACGAACATAATCAACAGTCTGTCCTACAAAATTTGGAAGTTGAACTAAAGATCTTTCTCCAGTTTCATCTGCTCCTATTACTTCTTTTTCATAAGGAGTATTAATATCAAAGCTAAATGATTTAACTACTTTAGTTTTCTTTAAACCTAAATTTTCCTTCATCGCATCTGATACTGCTTTAACACTATCATCATATAAAACATAATTATAAAGTGATAAATTAGTTCCACCATAATCATATATTCTAGCATCATAACCATTTAATTTTAACCTTTGAATACCTAATACATCAGCCATATCATTCATGCCAGTACTCTTAGAAGCAATATCTTTAAATACATTGTATAATGAAAGTATTTGATCAGTACTCATATTAGTCACCATATTATTACTAATAGTATCTAATAATTTATATACTGTATCTAAATCCTTAACATCCTTAAACTTATTAAGAAGTGCGGTTACAACCTCTTGTTGGTGCTCACCACGGATAAAATCATTACTTGTATAATTTGTCCATTTAGAAGAACACATACTAGGATTTGGATGTCGATTACGAGCATAAGCTAAAGCTTGCTCACCATTTAAAGTTTGTAAACCTTTTTCAATATAAATTGTATTAGAACCCCATTGACGTTTACTATTTTGTTCACACAAATTATATGGAACATCTATCTCAACTCCACCTAAAGTATCAACGAGTTGAACAACACCTGTAAAATTAATCTTAACATAATAATCTATTTTAATATCTAAGAAATTCTCAATTGTATCCATCATACATGTCTCGCCTTTCCAAGCCGCATGTGTAATCTTATTTTTTCTTTGACCAGAAAAACAAGCAATTGGAACATAAGAATCTCTAGGAATGCTAAGTATAGTTGTACTTAAAGTTTTTGGGTTAAAAGTAATTACCATAAGTGAATCACCATTAAATGATCCATTCGCAATTCCCTCTGCATCTGAGTCCACACCCATAAGTAAAACTGTAAAAGGTTCAGTAATAGCTTTTGTATTTGTACTATCACTTTCTTTTTTTTCATTTTTTACCTTTTTAGTTTGAGTTAATAAAACCTTAGTCTCATCAGCAATGTCTTCATAACCCTCCATACTGCCAAACATAACAGTATAATTTGTTGGTAAAAATATATAATTAATCTCACCATCACGCAATGCATCAATCATTGCAATATAACTATCATATTCTTTAGTTTTATTATTTAACTTTTGTTCTTTAATTACTTCCTCTGGAATTATATTTCCTTCATAACTAGTAGTATCATTTAAAATACCAAGTTCTGAATCACCTATATCTTTAATACTTTCAGCTTCATTATCTTTCAAAGTCACTAAACTAGAAGAATAAGTTGTATATCCAGAAGTATCACTTACTTTAGATAAAGCCCCATAAACCTTATCAACATTGTAAGCCGCAAAAATACCCACTCCACCAATTAACAACATTAAAATAATAACTATCGTAAGTTTAATCTTCTTAAATTTATTTAAAAATCTAATACTCAAAATAAATAGCAGCAAACTTATTATTCCAAGTACAATTGATCCAATAAGTCTTAAATTATTTTCTATATTATTTAATTTAGAGATAGATAAAATAAAATATCCAACTCCTCCAAACAACACTAAAATACTTATTAAAGTTAATATAAACGCAACCTTGTGCTTAGTAAGCTTCTTCATACAAAACCTCCTTGCGTACTATATAAGTATAACCCATATTTTAATTTTTAACAAGGGTTCACACAAATTTTTGACAAAAAATAAAAAGTCCTTATTAAAGAACTTTTAAAATCATAATTGGAGGGCCTAGTCGGATTTGAACCAACGATCAGGGAGTTGCAGTCCCACGCCTTACCACTTGGCTATAGACCCAGAAAAAAGGTTGAATTGTAAGAGAATTACTAGAATTTTAAATAAAACCTAGAACGGCTTCAACCAGACCGTAGTACTTGTGCACCATTAAAAAATGGTTTTCATTGAGTTTGCAACAGCACATGCTATAAAAACAGGCAAAGTAAAATTTCTATAACACATGCTTAGCACTATCATTTTATTATATTTTATGAATCTT
The DNA here is from genome assembly GCA_944358525.1 of uncultured Bacilli bacterium. Lineage (GTDB taxonomy): Bacteria > Bacillota_I > Bacilli_A > RF39 > UBA660 > Coprosoma. Next base: position 3,050 of record CALVRI010000005.1, read on the forward strand.
GTCAATAAATGACATATTTTTTGTGTCACTTTCTGTCAAATAGAAAAAAGTGCCAATTACTTATTTCTAAGTTTCACACCTTTTTCTTTTTCAACTTTATCAATAATATTATTAAATACTTCCATAACCTCTTCCTCACTTAAAGTTCTATCAGGTGAAGAAAAAGTTAATGAATAAGCTAAAGACTTTTCATCCAAAGCCACATGTTCACCAGTATAAACATCAAATAACTTAATATCAGTTAAAAGTCTTCCGCCAGCTTTTCTAATAACACTTATAATCTCATCAGAAGTTACATCATAATTAACTATAAATGCCATATCCTTAACAATCTCTGGATACTTAGGAGCTTCTTTAAACTTAATTGGCTTCACTTTACCCATAAGCGCTTCTAAAGAAAGCTCAGCCACATAAATATCATCCTTAGTAATAATCGGATGGACTTTTCCAATAACCCCTATCATTTTTCTATCAAGCATAACACTCGCACATATTCCAGAGTGTAAATCAGGTAATTCACATTTCTCAAAAGTATATCTATTTTTAAAACCTAAATAATCTAAAATATTTTGAACTATACCTTTAATCAAATAAAAATCAACTTTAACATTCACACCATGCCACTGATTAACCAAATAATTAGAGCTCATAAGCATACATACTTTACTTTCTTCATTATAAGAAGCATCATATGTTTTAGCAATTTCATAAATATTTACATCATTAACCTTGTGATCACGGTTATATTCATATACCTTCAAAAGTGAAGGAATTAAACTAGTTCTAATAACAGACTTATCAGTACTCATTGGAAGTGGTAAAGTAATTTGTTTTTTATCTTCATATCTAAAACTAGAAGCCATCTTTGGTGAAACTAAAGTATAAGTTTTAACCTCATTTAAACCAAGTTCACGCAATCTATTAGAAATAATCTTACGATATTTAATATCTAAAGCATATTCACCCTTTTTAATTGCCACACTTGGTAAAGTAGACACTAAATTATGATAACCATAAAGTCTGCCAACTTCCTCAGCAATATCATTCACATAAGGATCAATATCAAGTCTTCTAGAAGGAATAATCGCTTTAAATTCACCTTTATTATATTCAAATGGAAAACCTAAACGATTAAGTTCAACCTTAACATCATCATCAGAAATCGTAATTCCAAGTAACGTATTTATTTCAGAAGATTTAAATTTAACAATCTTTGGTGTTTTATCAATTTTATCATGCTTAACCATTCCAGAAAGTACTTTTGCTCCTGCATACTTTTCAAGTAGATGACAAGCTCTTTCAATCGCTTTCTCTGTATACTCATAACTTAAACCCTTACCATATCTAATTGAAGCTTCACTTCTTAAATCAAGTCTATTAGAAGTATTCCTAATACTAACCCCATCAAATATTGCACTTTCAATTAAAATATCTTTAGTATTTTCGGTAACCTCGGTATTTTCACCACCCATAACACCAGCAATACAAACCGGTTTCTTACCATCAGTAATAACAATATCATTACTATTTAAAACTCTATTAATTCCATCTAAAGTTACAATTTCTTCTCCATCTTTCGCATTTCTAACTAAAATATTATCTCCTAAAGTATCTTTATCAAAGAAGTGCAAAGGTTGTCCATATTCAAGCATAACATAATTAGAAATATCAACCACATTATTAATAGAACGCATACCATAAGCAGAAAGTCTTCTCTTAATAAATTCAGGAGACTCTCCAATTTTAACATCAGTAACCATCTTAGCTAAATAATATGGACATTTATCAGTTTCCACACTTAAACTAAAATGATTTTTAATATTATCTTTAATAGGATTTGTCTTATCATCAGGTAAAGTAACTGGTCTATTTAAAATTGCTCCAATCTCATAAGCAAAACCAATATGATAATAACAATCATTATTACGATGTTTATGAATATCTAGTTCATATAAAGTATCGTCTAAATTAAGGTATTTCATTGCATCCATACCAACCTTAGCCTTACCATCCACTTCATAAATACCCTTGCTGTAAGTCTCTTCTGTTTTTTCTTCTAACCCAAGTTCATAAAGTGCGCAAAGCATTCCATTAGATTCTACCCCTCTAATTTTACTTTTCTTAATCTCAAAATCACCAGGTAAAATAGCTCCAAGTAAAGCTACAATAACCTTTAATCCTTTTCTAACATTAGGTGCCCCGCAAACAATTTGTAAAACTCTATCACCAACATTAACCTTACAAACATGTAAATGATCTGAATCAGGATGCATCTCACATTCTATAACTTCACCAATAACTAAATTATCTATATGATTAGAAATAACCTTTTCAATATTAATTCCCGCTTTAGTTATCTTAACCGCAAGCTCTTTTAAATCTTGATCTTCAATATCAATATAATCTTTGACCCACTCTAAATCTATCATTAGTTAGCCTCCTTTCTATCAAAACCTCTACTCTCTCTTAAATCGTTTGTATAAAATACTCTTAAATCATTGATGCCGTATTTGATCATTGCTAGTCTTTCAGCTCCAAAACCAAACGCAAAACCAGACCATTTCTTAGGATCATAACCACAGTTTTCCAAAACCTTTGGATGAACCATTCCCCCACCAGATACTGTAATCCAACCAGTATTTTTACAAATATTACATCCTTTGCCTTTACAGTGATGACAGCTAATATCCATCTCAACAGAAGGCTCAGTAAATGGATAATAACTTGGTCTAAATCTCGTTTGACACTCTTCACCAAATAAATGCTTTGCAATAACATCAAATGTTCCTTTTAAATCAGATAAACTAATATTTTTATCAACAAGTAAACCTTCTATCTGCATAAATTGATGTGAATGAGTCGCATCATCATCATCTCTTCTATATGTCTTACCAGGACAAATCATTCTAATTGGTTTTTCTCCTTTTCCAGCAAGCATTGTCCTAACTTGTACAGGCGAAGTTTGACTGCGAAGTAAAAGTTCATCATCTTTTACATAAAATGTATCTTGCGCATCCCTAGCTGGATGTCCTTTAGGTAAATTAAGCATTTCAAAGTTATATTCATCTTTTTCAACCTCTGGTCCATCAACCACATCATATCCCATTGACATAAGTAACTCTTCAATATCTTCAATCATCTTCTCCAAAATACTAGGAGCTCCTATCTTAATCTCTGTAGCTGGTAAACTAATATCAATACTCTCATTTTGTAACTTTTCACTTAATAACTTTACTTCTATTTCTTCTTTTTTACTATCTAATAAACTAGTAGCTTCATTTTTTAAATTATTAATTAAAGCTCCAAAAGATTTTTTCTCATCATTACTTAAATCTTTCATTTTAGAATATAAAGATGTAATCTCACCTTTTTTACCTAAATATTTCGCTTTTACCTCATTTAAATTTTGTTCAGAAAAAACCGTTTCTAAATCAACTTGCAAATCATTTAAAATATTATCTAAATTCATAAACACCCTCCTAACAAAAAAATCACATCCATATAAGGACGTGATTTAAACGTGGTACCACCTTAATTTGTAAGTAAAACTTACCTCTAAAACTATAACGCGTTACCGATATATCTTTGCATATATAGCTCCTAAGATGAATTCATAAAAGATTATTACTAACTTCCACCACCCGTTAGCTCTCTATAAATAATTACTTTTATTACTACTTCTTAATCTTCGCTTTTCAAATTTCAATATCAATTATACCACATTTTTGACATTTTTAAACAAAAAACTAACATAAGTTAGTTAAGAGTTTTACTAGAACTTTCCATCACATTTTGAGCTTGATATTCAGCAAGGTGAGCTTTCAAGCTCTCAAGTGTTCCAGGTTCAAATTTTTGTCCTATTGGCAAATACATCTCAGAAGCAAAAATATTCTCTACACCAATTTCAGGAAAAGCCGAAAATATTTTTTCCTGCATATCAAACACATGAGAATTTCCGCCATGTTTTCTATTTTCATAATTGCTATTCATATTGTTAATTACATCAGCTAATACCATTATTTTACCTCCGCTTCTGCCATGGCTTTTAATACCATCTTTGCATCATTACTAAAATAAGCATTGTATAAAACATCGTTTCCGATTACTTTACTAATTAAATTTGTCATAATAATTTCATCTGTAAAAAAATTATCTGGGACATCTCCCACTAAATAATTAGTAAGTATCTCTGTATAGCCTTCATTAAGGGCAAGGAGAGAATCACTCTCATCATTAAACCCATAATAATTATCTTTAGCACTAATAACACCTAATAAACTATGCATAAGCCAGTGTCTCGCATCCGCTTCAGTAATAAGTCCATAGTTAATTGCTATTTCATTATTATGTGGAATGTACTTGCACGGCATTTTAACTAAATACATACTTTCCCTTTTTATCTTTAAAGTCTTAAGTCGTTCTTTCAAAGTCGTTAAATCCACATCTTTAAATATCTCATGAAAGATTGTAATAAGTTCTAAAAGATTATCTTTAACCTCTAAAGTTAAATTTTCATTACCATCTAGTATGACTTTAACTTCTTCAAGCATAACTTAATCACCTGGTAAGTATTATATCACACTGTAAAGCAAAAGTATACAATTTTTCCACTTTTTTTTGACATTTATTATACACTTCTAATTTAAATATGTTATAAAACCCCTTATTTTACAATACTTTCTATACTTTTGTTGCGAAAGTATTTATTTTGTTATATAATGTGGAAAAGTGAAAAGTTTTCCACAGCTTATAATAAAGTGTAAAGAAAAAGGTGAAATAAAATGTATCGAAAAACTTATGCATTAATTAATTGTAATACTTTAAAAAGAAACATTCAAAACATTAAAGAAAACTATCCTTATAAATATTATATAGGTGTTGTTAAAGCAAATGCTTATGGTCATGGTGACTATATCGTAAATACCTTAATTCAAGGTGGAATAAATTATTTAGCCGCATCATCCTTAGAAGAATGTTTAAATATCCGAAAAAGAAATGAGAACATTCCAATACTATGTTTAGAACCAATAGATCATGAATTTTTAAATATATGTGAAAAAGAAAATATCACCATAACTATTCCTGATTATGAATATTTTAAAAACATAAACTTAAATTTAAATTTAAAAGTTCACCTAAAAATAGATAGTGGTATGAATCGCTTAGGTTTTAAAGATAAAAATGAAATAAAAAAAGTATATGATACTATCTTAAATTATCCAAATATAACCTTAGAAGGAATATACACTCACCTAGGTACTTCAGGTATGTGGGATAGTCACTACGACCACGATTTAAAAAATTTTGAAGATATAACAAGTCTAATTGATTTAAATACTATTCCTATTGTTCATATTTCTCGTTCACTTACCTTAGTAACTCATCCAATGCCTAAATATGTAACTGGAATTAGACTAGGTATCATAATGTACGGTTTTCCTCAAAAAATAAATAAACCATCCGGACTTAGATTAATAAAAAGAAATATGTATTTAAAAAAACATCATATAAGTGACATTACATATGAAAATAATTTAAAACTAAACACCGCTTTCTCACTTCACACCACCATTATGACCATCAAAAATGTCAAAAAAGGCGAATATGTTGGATATGGAGCAAAATATATTGCTGAAGAAGATATGAAAATCGCCATTATTCCAATTGGTTTTGCCGATGGACTAATTAAACAATACGAAAATCAAACTGTCAAAATAAATAATAAAGATTATAAAATAATTGGTGAAGTTGGTATGGACATGACTGCCATTAAAATTGATGATAGTGTAAAACTTAAAGATCATGTTATAATATTTGATGATGCCAAAAAGAAATCAAAAGAACTAGGTATCAGTGCTTATCAACTCTTCACAAGCATTACAACTAGAGTACCACGAGTATATGATGAAGATGGTAAACTAACAGAAATAAAATATTAAAGGAATGATTTTATGAACTTTGAAGTAATAATTATTGGAAGTGATGCAAATGCCTATTACATGGCAAGATGTGTTCACGAATTATATAATAAAAAAGTAAAACTCATCGCCCATAAACCGATGAGCTTTGTCAATCACTCTAATATAATTGAAGCAACATATGACTCAAGATTATGGGACATAAATAAATTTGCCGATGCTATGAATGAATATGTTAAAAACATAAATGCAGACAAAATAGTATGCATCTCTTCTAATGAAACATATGCTAGAGGGCTAGTTGCTAATAAAAATAAACTAGACAAAAGAATAGTATTTAACTATGTTGATTTAAACTTTTTAGATAGTCTAATGATGAAAGACAAATTTTATGAAACATATAAAGACTCAGGATTACTACCTAAAACTATCATTTATAATTTAAATGATGAACTCAAATTAGATTTTGACTTTCCTATTATTATAAAACCCAATGATGTTATCGATTTTAATCATATTAATTTTGAAGGAAAGAAAAAAATATATAAACTAAATAATATGGATGAAGTAAATCATACAATTGAAAGTTTTAGAAATAGTAGTTATAAAGGAAAATTAATCATTCAAGAATACATTCCAGGTGATGATAGTAGCCTATTTGATGGTGTAATATATTGTAATTCCAAAGGTAAATGTGAACTTTTTGCTTTTGCTCAAATCGGTCTTCAAGAACATACCGCCAACATGGTCGGTAATGCTGCTTGTTTAATAAACCATTTCAATACAAATGGTTATAATGAAAAAATTATTTTAGAATTTAAACAATTTATGGAAAAAATAAATTTCAAAGGTATCGCTGAATTAGACATAAAATATGATTACCGTGATAAAAAATACAAAATATTAGAAATAAATGCTCGTCAAGGAAGATGTAGTTACTACGTCACCGCTGCTGGCTATAACATTGTTAAACTATTTGTTGATGACTTAATTTATAATAAAGAAAAAGAATTTAAAATTGCTGATAAAGAATTATTACTAACTTATGTACCTAAAAAAATAATCAAAAAATATGTCATAAACGAAGATTTTAAAAAAGAAGCATTAAAACTTTATAAACAAAAAAAAGTTGTAAATCCTTTAATTTATAAAAAAGATTTACCATTAAAAAGAATTATATTTTTAATCAGAAAACACTTTAGATATTATAAAGATTATAAAAATGGATATTGGAAATACTAGAAAGGAAGTAAAAATATGTGTGGATTTTGCGGATATATAAATAGAAAAGAAAAAAGGCACATCAAAGCTATGAATGATATGATTGTCCATCGTGGCCCAGATGATGAATCTTACTATACTGATGATGAAATAGCTATGGGCTTTAGAAGACTTAGTATCATTGACTTAAAAGGTGGAAGGCAGCCAATGTCTAATGAAGATGACTCAATGTATATAACCTTTAATGGTGAAATATATAATTTTAAAGAAATCAAAGAAGATTTAATAAATAAAGGCCACATCTTTAAAACAAATACTGATACCGAAGTTATATTACATGGTTATGAAGAATACAAAGAAAAAATATTAGATAAATTAAGAGGAATGTTTGCTTTTGTAATATGGGATAAAAACACTAAAAAATTATTTGGTGCGAGAGATCATTTTGGTCAAAAACCCTTCTACTATGCTAAAATGCAAGGAACATTTATGTATGGCTCTGAAATAAAAAGTTTCTTAAAACATCCAGATTTTCTAAAAAAAGTCAACAAAGAAGCTTTAAAACCATATCTAACATTCCAAACATCAGTCTTAAATGAAACATTTTTCAAAAACGTCTATAAATTAAAACCAGGTCATTACTTTACTTATGATTTCAATACTGAAAAGATGGAAATTCAAGAATATTATAAAATCAAATTTGAGCCTAAAAATCAAGACTTTGATAATTTAGTAAATGAAATTGATAACACCATTACTAAATCTATCGACTATCACACTATTAGTGATGTTCCAGTCGGCTCTTATTTATCCGGTGGTATTGATTCATCATATGTTGTAAGTTATTTAAAACCAGATAAAACATTTTCTGTTGGATTTGACTATAAAGATTTTAATGAAGTACCACTTGCTAAAGACCTATCAGACCTTTTACACATTCAAAATAAAAACGAATTAATAAATGCTGATCATTTCTTTGAAAGTATTGATAAAGTTCAGTATTATGCTGATGAACCAACAGCTAACCTATCAGCTGTACCACTATATTTCTTATCAAAATTAGCATCTACTGATGTTAAAGTTGTCTTATCAGGTGAAGGTGCCGATGAACTATTTGGCGGATACCCAAGTTATAAAGAAGATAAAACATTAACAAAATATAAAAAATTACCTTTATTTTTAAGAAAATTTATAAAAACAATCATCTCACCTCTTCCAAGTTTTCATGGTAAAAACTTCTTAACTAAAGGTGGTAGTAAATTAGAAGACTATTATGTTGGTGATGCTTTCATCTTTAACAATAAAGAAGCTAACAAAATATTAAATGATAACTACAAAAGTGATCTAAAATATCAAGATATCACTAAACCATATTTTGATAAAGTAAAAGATAAAGATGATGTCACCAAAATGCAATACTTAGATATGCATTTCTGGCTTCCAAATGACATCTTACTTAAAGCTGATAAAATGAGTATGGCTAACTCTCTAGAACTACGTGTACCAATACTAGATAAAGAAGTTTTCAAACTAGCAAGTACAATTCCAACCGAATATAAAATATCTCACGATACGACTAAATATGTTTTAAGGCAAGCTGCTTCTAAACGAATTCCAGAAGCATGGTACAAAAGAAGAAAAAAAGGTTTCCCTGTTCCAATTATTAAATGGTTTAGAGAAGAAAAATATTATAATATTGCCAAAGAAATGTTCAAGCAAGATTTTACTAAAGAGTTCTTCGATCAAAAAGCTTTACTTAAATTATTAGATGACCATTATAAAGGCAAGAAAAATAACTGCCGTAAAATTTGGACTGTCTATGTATTCTTAGTATGGTATAAAGAATTTTTCATTGATTTTGATAAAATCACAGCATAAAAGCGCTAGAATTTCTAGCGTTTTTTCTTGTTCATTATCTTTTAAAAATAATTAGAAAACCCTAATTATTTAATTTTTCTATTTTACTCAAAGGTCTATCAATTTAAAAATAATTTAAACATAAACATGCCTTTTAAAATTTTTCTTTGTAGTATAAAATTTATTGTCTAAATCTTCTTTAATCATTTACATATCTATTAATCATTCTTTTTTACCTACATAGATTAATCGACATTTTTCTTTTACTTCCTTTTAAATTTGACATTTTTCTTTTAATTTCATAAAATGATAACAAAGGATAGATAACAAAAGGAGGTTAATTATCTTATCTTAGCGCCAGGGTCTAAAGACCGACGAGGATGATAGTTATCGAAATATTCGGCGGATGCTATCACGGTGAGAATCGTTAAATATATGACAAAGCATAAAATCAATCTTATGTACAAAACATATATTCTAAATTTAGTATAAAGGAGAATTTTATGTGTGGTATTGTTGGTAGCATCAGCACCAAAACAAATATAATACCTATTCTTTTAGACGGCTTAAAAACCTTAGAATACCGTGGATACGATTCTGCCGGTTTAAGTTATATAAAAGATAGTAATTTAATTATAAATAAAGTAAAAGGTCGTGTTAAAGACCTTGAAAATCATATATCTAAAGAAAGTAAAGCAAACATTGGAATTGCTCATACTAGATGGGCTACTCATGGAAAAGTAAATGAGATTAATGCCCATCCTCATAACGTAGGAAATATTACTATTGTCCATAATGGTATAATTGAAAACTTTAGTAAATTAAAACATAAATTAGAAGAAAAAGGATATAAATTTAAATCCGAAGCTGATACTGAAATCGCCGCTGGATTACTAGATTATTATTATAAAAAATATGAAAACATTGATAAAACAATTCAAAAATTTATGAAAAAAGTTGATGGTAGTTATGCCATATGCATGATAATAAATGATGATCCAAATACTATTTATGTTATTAAAAAAGATAGTCCACTAATTATTGGAACTGGCAATCACACCAATTATATTGCTAGTGATGTTCCAGCCATATTAAAATACACCAAAAACTACTATATTTTAGAAGATTATGAATATGGAAAAGTAACAGCTGATAATATAACAATTTATGACAAAGAAGGAAATGTTTTAAATAAACAGTTAAAAGAATATCAAGGTAGTGACTTAACAAGCGATAAAGGTATCTACGAACACTATATGTTAAAAGAAATCATGGAGCAAAATTCCACCATTAGAAAAACCGTAAATCCATATATAAATAGTATAGATGACTTATTAAAACTACCAGATTTAACAAAATATGAAAGAATTGATATCATTGCCTGTGGTACTGCTATGCATGCCGGACTAGCTGCTAAATACTTATTTGAAGAATATACAAATACTAAATGCGAAGTTTTTTTAGCTAGTGAATATAGATACCAAAATAATTTTCTAAATAATAAAGTTTTATCCATATTCATATCACAATCAGGTGAAACAGCTGATACATTAGCTGCTTTAAAAAAAGTTAAAGAAGAAAAATGTGATACTCTAGGTATCGTAAACGTTAAAGAAAGTTCTATTGCTAGAGCTTTAGATAAAGTATTATACACAGAAGCCGGAACCGAAATAGCCGTAGCATCAACTAAAGCTTATACATCTCAAGTAGCATTGCTTTCAGTATTAGCTCTCGCCCATGCCTATAGAACAAAATCAATTAAAGAAGAAAAAATATTTGAAATACTTGAAGAATTTAGAAATATTACTCAAATATTAAATCCAATTTTAGAAAATACACAAACCTATGAAAACATAGCTAAAGAAATATATGAAAAAAATGATGCCTTCTATATTGGTAGAGGTCTAGACTATGCCCTAGCCATGGAAGGATCATTAAAATTAAAAGAGATATCTTATATTCACAGTGAAGCCTATGCTGCTGGTGAATTAAAACACGGAACTATATCTTTAATCACCAAAGAAACACCAGTATTTGCCTCTGCAACCAATAAACATATAAATGCTAAAACAATTAGTAACTTAAAAGAAGTCATTTCAAGAGGTGCAAACTGTTACTTAATAACTGATGAAGACATTAAAGATGATAGTTTCAAACAAATCATAAAAATTAAAAAAGTAAGTATGTTTATTAAACCATTACTTACTATCATTCCTTATCAACTAATTTCCTATTATACAGCTAAATTTAAAAATTGTGACATTGATAAACCACGTAATCTAGCTAAATCAGTTACCGTAGAATAAAACCTGAAGCCTATAAAACCTCAGGTTTTTGCTTACTCAAAATCTTTAAACATAAAATCATTTACCGCAACATAACATAATAACTAGAATATTATTATATAATAATCATATAATAATTATATGATTATTATATAATATAACTTGACAAATAATATAATAACTGATATATTCATATATAGAAAAGGAGATGATCTGTTATGTCTAATATGACAACTTCCATAAGTGTCCAAATAGACAAAAAAGATAAAGAACAAGCAACTGCTATACTCCAAAAATTAGGTGTTAGTATGAGTGGACTAATCAATATGACCTTAAAACAACTAATACTTAAAGGTGGTATACCGTTTGATATTACACTTCCTAAAGAAAATATCGACTTAACTCAATATTTTACACAAGAAGAGCTAGAAAATACTGCTAAAGAACTTTCATATATTGAAAAACATCCAGAAGAATATAAAAGCTATAACACTACTAAGGAACTAAAAAAGGATTTATTATCTAATGACTAATTATAAAATCAAATATTCTAAAGAATTTAAAAAAAATCTAAAAAAAGTAATAAAACAAGGTAAAAATATCGACAAATTATTAGAAGTAGTAGATATGCTTTCAAAAAAAGAAATACTTGATCCTAAATATAATGACCATCCATTATACAATGATAAAAGATTTAAAAAATGTAGAGATTGTCATATTGAACCAGATTGGATTCTTATATATAAATATTTAGAAAACGAAATTGTTTTATTATTAGTAAATACAGGAAGTCACAGCAATATTTTAGAATAAATTTTAAAATTAATGGCTGTTATGAAATAAAGTTAATTTATCTCATGACAGCCATTTTTATAATCAAATTTAAATTATTATACTTCTTGTTTTAAATTTTTAATATAAACTTCATTCTTACCATCGATAATCTTATCGATAACAATTGTTTCTATTTTATCCTTGATAATCTTATTAATCTTTCTAGCACCATATTCATCGTAATTAGATAAATTTAAAATTTCATTTTCTACCTCTCTAGAAACTTTAACTTTTATCTTATCACTATATTTTTCCTTAAATTTTTTAAGATTCATTTTAATAATCTTTAAAATATCTTCTTCATTCAAAGAATTAAAACAAATAACCTTATCTACCCTATTCATAAATGGAATAGAAAAACTATCATTTAATCTAGATATTTTAGTATTCTTATTATTAAATCCCACATTTATCTCATGAAAACCAACATTAGAAGTCATAATAATAACCACATTATCAAACCTAACTATCTTACCTTTACTGTTTTTAATTTTACCCTCATCTAAGACTTGTAAGAATAAATTAATAATATTCGTATGTGCTTTTTCAATCTCATCTAAAATAAGTACTGAATAAGGCTTATTCCTAATCTCTTCTAAAATATTTGTATTGTCATCATATCCAACATATCCAGGAGGTGAACCAATAATCTTACTTATACTATGTGCTTCTTTATACTCACTCATGTCTAATTTAATAATATTATTTGCTCCAACTAAATTTTCTCCAAATGTTCTCGCAAGTAAAGTTTTACCAACCCCAGATGGTCCACAAAACAAAAAAGAATAGCACTTATCATTAAAACCTAACTTAATTTTTTTAGCCACCTTAGCAACTTCCTTAACAGCTTCATCTTGTCCAATAATATTTTTATTTAAAATCTTTTCAGTCTGTTTAATTAATTTAGTTTTCTCATTTAAAATCTCATAAATAGGAATACCTGTTTTCATATTAATAACCTCAGCCACATCAAGTTTAGTAACCTTCCTACTATGAGTCTTATAAAGTGATAACTCCAAATTATTAATCTTATTCATTAAATCAAATTCTTCATTCTTAAACGTACTAGCCTTATCAAAATCGTTATCCAAAATAGCTTTTTTCTTATTTTTAATAACTTCTTTTAACTTCTTATTGTAAAAACCATACTCCTTAAGTCCTTTACTTTCCTTCAAACTAACCTTAGCTGATACCTCATCTAATATATCGATAGACCTATCAGGTTCATTCCTATTATAAATATACTTACTAGATAAATGAATAATTAAATCAATAATCTCTTCATCAATAATTACTTTGTGGTAACCTTCATATATATCCTTTAAATTCATTAAAATATTTTTCACAGTTTCCTCACTAGGTGCCTCTATAATTACCCTTTGAAATCTTCTTTCTAAAGCACTATCTTTCTCAATATATTTTTTATACTCATCCGTAGTCGTCGCCCCAATACATCTAATTTTTCCTCTAGCTAAAGCCGGTTTAAATATATTAGAAGCATCAATTGCCCCTTCAGCCCCTCCTGCACCAACTAAAGTGTGAATTTCATCGATAAATAAAATAATATCATCATTTTCCTCAATCTCTTTTAATATCTTATTCATTCTCTCTTCAAACTCACCACGGTATTTAGTTCCCGCAACAGAAGATGCCATATCTAAACTAATAATCCTTTTATTACGTAAAGCAAGTGGTACCTCACCTCTCACTATCATATTAGCAAGCTCTTCGACAATAGCTGTCTTCCCAACCCCAGCTTCACCTATTAATAATGGATTATTCTTACACCTTCTACAAAGTATCTCTAATACCCTCTTAATTTCCTCATCCCGGCCCGTTACAGGGTCCAAATTACCATTCATAGCCTTCTTATTTAAATCAGTTCCAATTTCATCTATAAGTAGCTTTTTATGACTTTTTTTATTAATTATCTTATCTGTAAATTCACTATATAGCTCATCAATATCGATATCCATACCAATTAATATTCTAATAGCAACCCCTTCGCCTTCATCAAGTAAACTAGCAAATAAATGATTAACTGTAACCACTCCATTATTATTTTCTTTTGCATCCAAAGTCGCATTTTCAATTATTCTTTTTAAAAGTGGTGTATATAAAAACCATTCACTATGTTTACTTCCCTTACCGATAATCTTAATAACTTCATCTTTAAATCTATTATAATCCAAATCAAATTCTTTTAATTTTTCACTAATCTCATTATCACCTTTAAGTATTGCAAGAAGTAGATGTTCCGATGAAACATAAGGATGATTTAACTCATACATTTCTTTTTTAGCATTAACTAAAACCTTTCTTGCTTCTTCTTCAAAGTTTCCAAACATTGTTTTAGCTCCTCTCTAATATATCCTATGTTTATATTGGTCATCTTTGAAAAAATTTATTCGGCAAATTTCACAAAATATTTTTACACTATAAAACGACCGAGAAGCGGTCGTTACAAAGGCTTTGCCTTTACTATTTTATTCTTGTTATTGTGTATTTATCACACTATCGTGAATGGATCTTCTAAAGTTCCACTTCCATTCAAAGTAGTATTAGATTTTAAGAAGATTACTGGGCGGGGAGCATCATTGCCATCAGTAGAGGCATAATTGTAGTACACAGATGCGTTCGAACTATTCACAATACCGTGCCAAACCGGAGTAGCATTTCCACCAGACTCGCTAGAATAAGCATTGATTGTCCAGTAACTTAATGTACTTGCTGCTCCTTTATCTAACAAGTAATTACTATTACATGCATCAGAATCACTATTTGAAGTTGTAGCTGATGTACATAGTGGATTTGTACTTGCTCTTAATATATCTGATACGTTGGCTAGTCCCACATTCCCTGTCCATTGGTACATTTTCTCTCCGACTATATTTTTCTCTATACTATCTACTTCGTCTCCACTTCGATTTAAAAACTCTACTGCCATTTGATACAGTTACATCATACTGCATTGTATCTCCTGGGCTTGTTAATCTTGTACTAAAAGTTGCCGTTGTATCATCATGTGTCGGCTCTAATGCATTTGTTGGAGTTCCACTTATTACTTTACTTTGGATATTTGTTATTTTTACACTCCAATTACTTGTTACATTACTTGTTCCACTTATTTTTAATTGACTTTGAAAAGCCGCATATCCTACTCCCATTATTACTAATATCATGCATAAACCAGCAATAATATAGTTCCTTTGTCTACTATTTAATCTTCTTCTCATTTAAATTCCTCCTACTTTTACTTTACATAACCACTTTATCAAAAAAACAAGTAATATTTTCAATAAATCATTTTTTTGACAAAAATTTACAAAAAAAGAAAATCTAAATTTTCTTATATAATTTAGACTTTCTTAAAGACCTCATCATCATATCAAAATTAGGTATTTGTAGGTTATCTACAGCCATATCATTATCATCTTCTATAACTTGTAAATTAACCCCTATCATAAGTTTATATTTAATAACTGTATCTAATGTTGATTGAATATCTAAAATATTTAAATTATCCACTAAATCAGTAGATTCATCACTCTTCATCTCTCTAACCAGTTTTGGTCTTTCAACTTCACTTATAACTTTAATAGGACTATCACTTAAAGGTTCTATCTCATGCTTTAACAAATCAGGTTTATCTTCAATTTTAGTCTTTTGATTAACTTCTTTAACACCTTTAATAAACTTATTTGCAAAGTGAGCAACATTACTTGAAGTTTCTTTAATTTCATCTTTTCTATTCAAAATATTATCAAACGAAACTTTTGCACCATCTTCCATCGGCTTAAATAAATCCGGCTTTTCTTTTACCATAGAAGATATAGGTTCACTTTTCTCCTTAGGTAATAACACCCCTTTATCCTTATTCTTGCGTTTTTTCTTTAATGATCTATCTTCTAAATTATTCTTCGCATTTTTAATAGCCTTACCCATATCTCCAATTTTTTCTTTTAAAAAAGGTTTAGGCTCATCACTAATTATTAAAGTATTCTCTTTAATCGGTTTATTAACAGTTGTATCCTCTAAAATAGTAGGTCCAAACATTTTTTCAAATTCATTATTATATTTTTCCTCTGAAACATTAAGTGTTACTGACTCTAACTTATCCACATCAAACTTAAATGGTTTTAACTTTGGCTTACTAGTATTACTTTTATCAGCAATATTGATATAACCAACCTTAGTATTATCAATCTTAATATTTTTAATTAACCCAAGTGTATTTTTAGTCTTAGTTTTCTCAAGTGTAGTAATTTGTTCTTTAATCTCTTCTGCAAGCGGTGTACTTTTCTTATCTAAAATATCTGTAACCTTATTAATTCCATTAATAATTAATATTGATATCACCTGTAATGCAAATGTTCCAATTAATAGCTGCATAAGTGTTAAAACATCATTATTAGAATAAAGTGCATTATCTGCATATATATTGATATTTTTAGACCTAACTATAGTCAATATTAATACAAATAACATTTGTATAATAGCAAAACCGGTAATATTAATAATCTTATTAATCTTAAACATTTTCTTACTGAAAAAACTAATTAATGCAATTGCTGAACAAAGAACAACAACAACAAATAAAGTAATAAAATTAGGAAAATAAAGAGTCATAAATAAACCATTCATTAAATTATCAAAAAGTTCAAATATTACTTCTCCACCAATATATAAAACAAACACAATAACTAACAAATAAACAAACACAAAAGCCTTTTTACCATGTTTTTTTTGCAAAAGAAATATAATTGCTGGAACCAAAAGGATAATAATAAAAAGGGGGTGCTCAAAAATATTATCAAAAAGTACTTTAAACTTATCTATAAGTGATAACTGTTCCAAACTCCCACCTCATTTCTATAAACATTTTACCATATTTATACATTTTTTTTAATTCTTTTTAAACCTTTAAATTTAGAAATTATCTTCTCTACAAAATCCTTTCCCACTATTTCAGAAATGGTATTAGATTTATATGCAACAAAGAAATAAATAATCACTCCAATAACCCCATATAAAATAATATACAAAATTGAACCCATTCTTGATATCGAAAAACTTGGTATAAACAAATTCAAAATTGATAAACCTAAAACCATAATTAATGTACATAATAAAACTTTAATTAAAGTTCTAGCAGCTTTTAAATAACTAATATTAGTCTGTTTCTTAACTTTATAAAGTAAATAAATTGAAGCTGTAGTATCAATAAGTATATTTAAACTAATTGTCGCATAATATGACTCTAAACCAAGTACATGAAATAAATGCATAAACGGTACATTAAGCAATATTTTAAGTATCAAAGACCCACCTAAAGCCGTAATGGTAGCTTTAGTATTATTCATTGTCTGATTAGTATTTACCATAACAGAACAAATAGAAAGTGGTATTTGTGATAATATTAATAATTTAAATATAGAACTATTAAGTTCATCATAACCATAAAATACTGTCCAAACAGCTGATGACATAAAACTAATACCAACAGAAAGCGGTATTGTTACCAAAAATAAAGTCTGTAATGCTTGTGTAATCTTTCCGTTTACTTCCTTAGTATTTCGAACTGCCCAGGCAGAAGCAATTGTCGGAATTAAACTCGTAATAATACCAGTTGAAATAGACATAACTATCATATTAAGTTTAGAACCCCATGTTTGAATAACACTAACTACATTTTCACTAATAGCCGTTGTATAACCCAAACCAACTAATCCTTTAACAACTGTAAATACATCAACCATTACATAAATAGATTGTAAAAGTGAAATAATAACAAAAGGCATTGCATAAAAAATAATTTTTTTTACTAAATCTTTATTAGTAATTTTCCTTTCATTTAAAGTTGCTTTTTCATTACGTTTTAAATCCTTACTTTTTTTTATTTTCATAAATACATAAAAATAAGCAACCAAAGCTCCAACTGTGGCTCCAAAAACAGCAACCCCTACAGCTGTATTTAAAGATAAATGAAAAACTTTTAAAGTTAAAAAACTACCAGCTAAAATAACAATAACCCGAGCTAACTGTTCTAAAATATCAGCCACCGAAGACACCTGCATAATCTTATGTCCTTGTAAATATCCCTTCGAAACACTTAAAAATGGAACAACCAAAACAGCTGTTGAAATTACTCTAATAACCATTGTAACATCTTCTACAGTATTTCCTCCTTCTACACCACCAATAATCATATTAGCTAAAGTAGGTGCAAAAATAAATAACACTAAAAAAGAAATAACACATAAAATAGAAATAACTTTTAAACCTATCTTAAAAACTCTTTCCTTAGTACTATAAAATTTCATTTCATTATATTCACTAACCACTTTACTCATAGCTACTGGAATACCAGATGTCGCTAAATTTAAAAACACATTATAAATGGAATAAGCGTAACTATATAAAGCTCCACCTTGTGTTCCAATAATTGCATAAAATGGAATAACATATACAAGACCAATAACTTTACAAATAACAATTCCTAACACAGAAATTGCAGCTCCCGCCAAAAAGCCAGATCTTTTCATAACAACACCTACCTATAAACAACTAAAGCCGAAAAACAATATATTTGTTCTTCGGATACTGCTACAGCAGTTGAAAATTTTATATCAATTATTTCAGGATCTTCATTCAAAATAAAATTATTAATTGATTCTTCTAAATCTTTTTCATGACTTTCATCAAAAACTTTTACTTTCATATTATATCACCATTTAGAATATAACAAAAGTTTTGATATCAAAATGTCAAAAAAAGGAGAGTTTATCTCCTTATCTATTACCATAATATGACGTAAAATAAACTCCTTTTGATGGAATATTTTTAATATAATTGTTTGGATTCTGTCTTCCACTATTTGTAGTATGTAATCCATTAAATACATTCAAATGAACATGAACACCAAAAGCACACTCATCTTCACGATTAAGGCCACCCATAGAGCCTAATTTAGTATCTGGATAAACAACTTGATTTTTCTTAACATTAACGCTTGTCATATGCCAATAAGAAGTCGTATAACCAAGTCCATTATGATAAACATAAACAATATGATTACCACACTGTCTATTTTTAGAAGGATATCTTATTGCAACAACAGTTCCAGAAGCCACCGGATAAACAGGATCACCATAATTACTATTAGAAAAATCTACACCAGTATGAAAATCTTCTAAAGAACCATTACCATCCAAATCACGATAACCATAAGCACTAGACACTCTACCTTTAGCAATCGGCATATATGTATTACCAGTAACTACTATTCCTCCTGGTCTTGAATTATCAAGTTTTCTTTGACATTGAGTAAGTGTTTCATCATCATCACAGCCAAGTGACTTTAAATTATTAATCATACTAATAGTTACTTTATATTCCTCATCTTTATCAAGCATACCCTCAGTTATATTTTCAATTTCTTTATTAAGTCTAGCTTCTAAGACCGCAAGTTGTTGTTGTTTTGTATTAAGTTCTTGTTGTTTAGTGCTTAACTCTGATTTTTTATTATCTAATTCTTTAACATCGTTATTATATTCTTCAATAAGTTTTTCATTGTAATCTCCAAGTTGTTCAGCAACAGAAATTCTATATATAAAATCAGTAAAATCAGTTGCTCCAAAAATATATTCCAAATAATTAGAATCACCATTAGTAACCTGAACAAAACTCATAATCTCTTTCATCTGTTCATCTTTTTTATCAATATCCTTTTGAATTTGTTCAATCTGATTAGAAATAGATTCTAATTGATTTTCTATACTAGAAATCTCACTCTCTACTTGTTTTTTTTGTTTTTGCGCTTGATTCCTTTCAGCTTCAGTAAGCTCTTTTTCCGCTTTAGCCGCATTATAAGCTTTTCTATTTGCTTCTGCTTCAGCTTTTAACTGTCCTAATGTCTTTTCTGCTGCCGCATAACTTGTTGGTAAAGACATACTAAATAACACAACACCTATTAAAAGTATACTAAATAATTTTATCTTCATATATCAAACCACCTCATTCTTTTAAAATTGCCACAGATTTTTTATAATCGGGCATATGTAACCTTACCGTTTCCCAAAATTCTCTAGAATGATCAAAGTGTACAAAATGTGAAAGTTCATGAATAATTACATAGTCAATTTCGTGTAATGAATACTTAATTAACTTGGAATTCAAAGTAACTGAATTATCTCTTTTATTACAAACACCCCATCTTGTCTTCATACTTCTGATTTTAAGCTTAGGGAAAGGAATATCTTCATCAAACAAATTATAATTATATTCTAACCTTTCTGTAAAAACCCTTTTTGTTTCCTTTTTTAACCATTTTTCTAAAGTCTTTGCATCTTTAACAAAAATCTTGCCATCACTAACATCCGTATTTTCAAATGGTACTAATATTATATCATATTTTTCACCAAGATAATAAAAAAGGTCTTCTTTTTCCAACTTTTTCCTAGTTCTTGACAATGCATTGCGTAAAAATTCCTTTTCATTATCGAGTATTGTTTTAATCTCCCTTTTACTGGTCAAATAATTTGTTGTAACATAAATAGTTAAATCATCTTTTATTTTTATGTAAGTATTTTTATTATTTTTTTTAACAATCAACACTTTATAAGTATATCCATCTAATTTATAATCAAATGTTATTTCCATCTTACCACCATATACAATTCTACCACAAAACATATGAAAAGAAAAAGGCTAAGCCTTTTCATCTAACATAGATGTACAATGTGAACATCTAGTAGCATTTATATCAATTTCACTAAAACAATAAGGACATTTTTTAGTTGTTAGCTTTTCTTTCTCTTTACTTCCTAAATGTTTAAGTTTATTAAGAGCCTTCACTATACAAAATAGTACAAATGCCATAATAAAGAAATTTATTAAAGCAGTTGCAAAAGCCGAAACAAATCCTGCCACATCCTGTGCATTATAGCGCGCTCCACCAGTCACAACATTTAAAATTGGATTAATCAAATTATCTGTAAGTGAAGTTACAATTCCAGAAAAAGCCGTACCAATAACCACACCGACAGCCATATCTACCATATTACCTTTTAAAGCAAAAGTTTTAAATTCATCAATAAATTTTTTCATAAAACCAACTTCTTTCAAAAACATTATATCACAAAATAAAAACTACTCGAAAGTAGTTTTTATAGTAAAGTTATAATTCCACAAACTAGTAATACTAATAAAAATGCGATAAGTGCGAACTTCCAAATGTATTTTATCCACTCTTTATAAGAAACATTGAATAGACTTAAGCCAGCAATTAAAATTACACTAGTTGGGAAAATAATCATACCAATTCCATAAACAGATTGAACAAGAAGTCCAGCAACTGAAAGTGATGCTACATCAAAGCTTGACATAAATGTTGACATAGTAGCAAGCAAATAATATAAATCATTGTAGAAGAAACTTCCTAATAATCCTGCAAAACCTGTTGTAAGAACATTAAATCCATCTGTAAGTCCAAATACTTTAGCATTAATTGTATCAACTAAAGTACCAGTTCCAGCATATGAAGCTTGATATAGTACATATAAAATTACACTAGCTGAAGCTGCAAGAACAGCAGTTGGAAGCCACTTTTTCACACCACTAGCAAAACTATCGATGAATTCATTTAAACTCAATTTATAAATCCATGCAATAATACCAGCTGCAATAATCATTGCTCCAACAAGTTCAACATTACTCCAATATCCTAATTCTGAAATACCACTCAATAAGTGTTCAAAAATTGGGAAATCTTTAATTTCAATACCCATAATAGCTTCATGAATATTGCTAAATACATCAACACCAAATGCATAATACCAATTATACATACCAACTAAACAAAGTATTAACATTAGTGCAAATATAACAACTAAAGGCACTGCACTAATTTTAGATTTTGATGAAACCTTCTTAACTGGTTTAGTAACTGCAAATGCTTTAGTATTTGATTTACCTTTTGTAGTTTTCTTTTTAGCAGTAGTTTTTGTAGCTGCTTTTTTAGTAGTTGTAGGAGCTTTTTTATTACTAGAAGCTGCCTTTGTAGTCTTTTTAGTTGCCTTGGTCTCAGAAGCTTTAGTAGTTTTAGCTACTTTTACTTCCTTAACTTCTTTAACCTCTTTTTCAGTTTTATTCATTTTAGCCTCTTTTAATTCTTTTTTCATATTTTTCTTACTAGAAGTAAGTACCACAAAAATAAGTGTGATAATTAAAATAACTAATAAGATAACTTTTGCAACTATTTGATTACTCATATCAAGTCCTAATAAATTAGCTGTATAACCAGTAATATTAAAACCATAAGTAGATGCAATTGAACCAACTAATAAAGAACCAACAGTTGAAACTAAAACTGTAACTTTATCATAATTCATTGCAAAAAGCACAGTCGCAAATAATGGTACTAAAATAAATAGTGGTAAAATTAGACCTGTAACTGATGAAAGAACAGTAAATAGGATAATTGTTAAAATCAAAAATCCTTTTTCTTTTCTTTTAAAGGCATGACCTATTTTTTCAGTAACTTTTTCTAATGCCCCAGTTTTTTCCATAACACCATAAAGTCCACCAATAGTAGCAAATACTACACCATATAAAATGAATGTAATAAATGATTGAATAGGTGTATTAAATAAATCAATTAAACCTACAGGGTCAATTCCATTTGTTGTAAGTTCACCACTTGAATAAGTACCTACTGGAATAATCCAACTCAATATAACAAAAATTAAGAAAGATATTCCTATTACCTTAAGTAATCTTCTTTTCACCTTTCTCTACCTCCCACTAGCATTATATCAAAAAACCCTTATAATATAAAGCATTTTTAAATAATTTTCATTATTTTTTCACAAAAGAAATATTGTGTTATAATAAACGAGGTGATTCTATGAATAATTTTCCTTACTCAAATACCAATAAAAGATATCATACCCTAGACTATTTTTATAAACAAAAATTTGGCGAAAAGGTATGTAAAATAAGCCTAAACGCAGGTTTTACATGTCCTAATATTGATGGAACTTTATCTAAAAATGGTTGTATTTACTGCTCTAAATCAGGTAGTGGTGAATATGGTGGTAACCCAAAAGAAGATTTAATAAAACAGTTTAATGAAATAAAAAAAGTTATGAATAAAAAATGGCCAAACACAAAATATATAGGTTACTTTCAAGCAAGAACAAATACTTATGCTCCAATAAACATCCTAAAAGAAAAATATGAAATAATTTTAAAGCAAAAAAATGTAGTTGGTCTATCTATTGCCACTAGACCAGACTCTATAACAGATGAATGTTTAAATTATCTAGAAGACTTAAATAAAAGAACATTTTTAACTATCGAATTAGGTCTTCAAACAATCCATGAAAAAACATCTAAAATAATAAATAGATGTCACGACTTAAATTGCTTTGAAGAAACCCTAAAAAAATTACAATCAAGAAATATATTTACTGTCGTACATATCATAAATGGCTTGCCTGGAGAAACTAAAGAAATGATGATAGAAACAGTAAAATATTTAAATAAATTAAATATTGATGGAATTAAAATTCATATGCTTTCTGTTTTAAAAAATACACCATTAGAAAAATATTATAAAATTAAACCATTTCATATTTTAACAAAAGAAGAATATATAGATATTGTAATTTGTCAATTAGAAAATTTAAATCCTAAAATAGTAATTCAAAGACTAACTGGAGACCCTATGAAAGAAGAATTAATCGCTCCTCTTTGGACAACCAAAAAAGTGGGTGTCCTAAATGACATCGACAAAGAAATGGTTAAAAGAAATACTTATCAAGGAATAAATTGTTAAAACATTAAATTACATTTTTTACAAAGCAAATTCCTAGTGAATGAAAAATAATCGAATAATAAAACACAAACCTATTCCAATAATTAAAGGTATAATAAATGAAATAAAAGCCCATTTCCATTTTCCTGTCTCTTTCTTAATTGTAACCAAAGTAGTTAAACAAGGAAAATGAAAAAGTGAAAATAACATTACACAAATTGCTGTCACATATGTCCAACCATTATTTACAAACAATTCTTTAAGTAAATTTAAATCATTCATATCTGTAATCATCCCAAGTGACATATACCCCATTATCATAATTGGAATAACTATTTCATTAGCCGGAAAACCTAAAATAAATGCCATAATAATTACCCCATCTAATCCAATAAACTTTCCAAATGGATCTAAAAAATCAGAAAAAATTTTAAGTAAACTTACACCATTAATAGCAACATTTGAAAAAATCCAAATTACTAAACCTGCTGGAGCTGAAACACATACAGCTCTTTTTAAAACAAATAAAGTTCTATCTATAAGTGACCTTACTAAAACCTTCCCAATTTGTGGCCTTCTATAAGGTGGAAGCTCTAAAGTAAATGATGATGGAACTCCTTTTAAAATAGTATTAGAAAGAATTTTAGAAACTATAAAAGTAACTATTACTCCAACTAAAATAAAAATTAATAAAATGAAAGCCCTCATCAACCCAGAACTATTATTAGTTACTAAAAACATTGTAATTAAAGAAATCAAAAGTGGAAATCTTCCATTACACGGAACAAAACTGTTCGTAATTATAGCAATTAACCTTTCTCTTGGCGAATCAATTATTCTAGCACCAGTAACCCCAACCGCATTACATCCAAAACCCATAACCATCGTTAATGCTTGCTTACCGCATGATGAACATTTTTCAAATGACTTATCTAAATTAAAAGCAATTCTAGGAAGCACACCAAAATCTTCAAGCAAAGTAAAAAGTGGAAAAAATATAGCCATCGGTGGAAGCATAACAGCCACTACCCATGCTAATACCCTATAAACTCCATGAACAAACATATCAGTAAACCATATAGGCAAATGAATATTTACTAAAAAATTATACAAAATATCTTCAAATTCAAAAAACTTTTCATATAAAAAATCAGAAGGAATATTTGCTAAAGTAATAGTAATCCATAAAATTAAAAACAAAAGACATAACATGATTGGAATGCCAGTTATCTTATTTGTTAAATATTTATCAATAATTCTTTCCTTTTTATCATAATTATCCTTATTATATTTAACAACTCTTTTACAAATAGAATAACTTTTTTCATTGATTGTTTCTGTAATAATAGTATCTATATCATCATAATTAATTCCCCTACTTTTAAAACCATTCAAAATATCTTCTTTAATATATTTAGCCTCTAAATTTCTCATTAAATTTGTTTTATATTTATAATCAAAAGCATTTATAAAATCATAATCGCTAGCTAAATACCTAAGCAACACATTTTCACTATTAACTAAATTTTTAGGAATAAACTTTTCTAATTTTTTTATATCTTTTAAAATAAAATTATCATAATTTATTTTTACATATCCTTCTTTTTTTAAACTAACAAGCTTAACCTTATCTAATAAATCATTAAAACCTTTTTTATCTCTAGCTATAGCTCCTACCACCGGTACTCCTAATAATAAAGATAATTTTCGAAGATCAACATCAATCTTTTTCTTTTTAGCTTCATCCAACAAATTAACACACACTACCACCTTATCAGTAATTTCTAATACTTGTAAAACCAAATTCAAATTTCTCTCTAAAGCTGTCGCATCACAAACAACTATTAATGCATCATAATCATCAAAATAAACAAAATTTCTAGTAACATCTTCTTCCTTAGAATGTGCTAGTAAAGAATACGTTCCAGGTAAATCTTCAAACTGATAACTCATTCCATTATAAACCTTATATCCTGTTGCTTTAGCCACAGTTTTACCAGGCCAATTACCTGTATGTTGCCGCATTCCAGTAAGCCCATTAAATATGGTACTTTTTCCAACATTAGGATTTCCTATTAAACCAACCCTCATTTAAACGCCCCACTTTACATTATTTCATTTTATTATATGAAAAGAAACAAAAGAAGTGAAAATATAAAGTTCTACTATATAAAAATACCAAACATCATAATTGGCAAATAATATATAATTAAAACTAGGCCTAAGCCTAGTTCAACATACAAAATTTCAGCAAATATTATCTATCAATAAACCAATTGCCAGAGATATCACAACTACTTGAAGATGGAGCCGGATCTGGCTTATCCATTTTAATAAGTACTGGCACATGAAAAGCACTTCCAAACCCAATACAATTACCTGGTTGTAAAATCCTAAGTCTTTTAACAATTTCATTAGTAATATTTGGAACCATATCTCTAATATATTGAATATCTCTAGGATGTAACATTTTAAATATTAGGAAATTACTACACTGAGAAATAGATGTCTCAGATAAATCAGATGGTCTTTGTGAAATTAACCCCAAAAGTACTCCGTACTTACGTCCTTCTTTAGTAATTCTATCAAAAATATTATAGCCAAGTAAATTAACATCATTATCATTCTGAACATATCTATGAGCTTCTTCCAAAATAATATGAAAAGGAAGTGTTGCTCTTTGTTTCAAATTTTTAGCATAATCAAATAATAATTTAGAATAAATCTTCGTAATAATTTTTGCAAACCTATCATCTACATAGTTAATATTAAAATTAATAATTTGAGTTTTTCTACCATTTGGTGCCATAAGTAATTCTTTAATATATTCATCTCTAGTAACATATCTGTCACATTCAAAATATTTTGCATAATCACCATTAAGTAAAGTGTGAAGACGAACCTTTAACACATTATTTTCATCATACACTTTATTACTATTAAGTGCACCTTCTGAAAGCAAAGCAAAATCCAAAGCCATACTCAAATCTTCAAGGCCATACTTAAATGAACCATCTGGCATTGAAAGTTCTATTGATTCATCTAAAAATGATTGCATAAAATTAGTAAGTAATTCCATTTCTCTAATTTTACCAGAAGCATCAATAATTAAACACTGTTTTAAAGTTCGTACATAACCCGGTTGATATATCTGAGTATCCAAATTCAAATCTTTTGTATGATAATAAGAAAGAAGTGAAAAAATTTGGTCACGAATTTGAGCTGAATTTTTACCGCTTGATAAAATATCCAAAATAGCTCTTGCAATAATATCATTCTTTTGTTTAATAACTTCTTCTTCATCTCTGACAAATAATCCAACTAATTTAAGAGTCTTCTCAATAATTGGAAGCTGGGTTGGACTTTCGGCATTTAAAAGTAAAGCAATATCATCAGTGGTAAGTAACCATAAAGGAATTTTTAAAATCTCCGTATCACTAATATTTACATTTGTTGTATATGCTTTAAAACTTAATTCTGGAACTTTTTTACTAATATCTTTAAATGCACTATGATATTCACCATAAGCATCAAAAATAAATATACTTGCTCTATATGCCACAGTATCTTTTTTATCAAATATACTTTGTAAAAGTCTTGCTACTCCCCATGATTTTCCACTTCCAGTTGATCCAAATATTGCGAAATGATTCGCAAAAAATTGATTTATATCAAAACCAATTTTAACCCCTGGATAAACTGGACTTTCACCAATATATACATCTTCCCTTTCTTTATAATCCGCAACACTAATAATCATTGGAATTTTCTCTTTAGAAATTAATTTCACTTTAGCTCCGAATGAAGGTTTACGTATAACTCCAAATACAAACTGATTATTAACAAGTTCACCAATTAAATTAACATATGCAATACCATCTTTAATGTCAACAATCTCCCCAACAAGCATCTTATCAGGATCTTCCATAACCACATGTAAATTAATTAAACTTTGAAACTCGTTAAGATTAATCGCAAGTTTAAGTAAAACAGTATCTTCTTCCACTCCAATTATCGTTCCTAACATATCATCACCCTATTATAATTTTATCACAAAATAAGCACTAATAAAAGAAAAAATCAGATTATTGTATCTCTGATTAAATATTTACACTCCTTTGTTAGCCATAAAGTAACATCACAATTTTTCTTAAAAGTAATAAATCCAAGCCCCTTAATTACTAAATCTTGATTAATTCCTATTTTAAAATCATACCTTTTTAATATACTTTCTCTATCTTTATAAACTCTTCGAATTTCTATATCATTAGACATATAACAAATTATATTAGTATCCTCTAAATCAAGTCTCATAAAATCCTCAAAAAACAAATACTGTTTACCTTTAACCTGATAACTAATAGGTCTAATTTCTTTTTTAGGAGTAATTTTTTTTAATAATTCTTTAGAAGATAAAAGTACTAAGCTGCCACTATCCAAAAGTCCTGGAGTATCTATCAAAGTAAGTTCATTATTTACCTTATTATTAATCAAATCTAATGTGGTTGACGGTAAATTACTAGTTGTAATTTCACCAACTATATTTCCATAATTTTTTAACATTTTATTAACAAGTGTAGATTTACCTGCATTAGTATAACCAATCACATAAACATTATTAGTTTTTTTATACTTTAAAATTTCACTATAAAGCAAATCCAAATTAAAATTATTCTTACTAGAAATCAAAATCTTTGAAACCACATTGAGCTTGCATTTTATCCTTTTTAATAAACCTTCTTTATTAATACTTCTAGGTAATAAATCAGCTTTAGTTACCACTAGTATTACTGGACTATCTACTTTTAAATCATCTAAATTATATAAATTTAAAAAATCAGTAACCAATATAATTAAATCTTTTTTTAAATCTATCTCTTTAATAATTTGTGTATAATCCTTATCTTTTACCCTTACATATCTATTATAATGTTTAATATTAAAACATCGTTCACATAACTCATTACTTAAATCATTAGTATACCCTTCTTCATTTGGATAAACATCTTGTAAAATAGCTCCACACCCAATACACCTAGTCATAATATCTTCCTTGCCAAAACAAATCATGATCTCTTAATTTCTTCATTTTTCTTCTCTCCGAAAATCTGTGAATTTTTGTCAAAATAAAATCTTTATTACATACTGGATTTACTAAAATAGTTGTAATACCAACTTTATTTCCAACCTTAATATCTGTCATTAGTTGATCTCCAACAATAGCTACTTCATTTACAGAATATCTATAATCATTAAGTAACTTACGTAATTTCCGAGTAAATGGTTTACATGCACTTGATACACCATCAACACCAAAGAAATTCATAAATCCTTTTAATCTAATTTTAGGACTATTGGTAAAAATAATAATTTTAAAACCTTTCTGTTTTAAGCTAGTAAATAAATCTTTAGCTTTTTGTGGAGCTTCACTACTATAAGGAGGCACAATAGTGTTATCTAAATCAAATAATATACATTTTATTCCACGGTTAAGTAGCTTAGAATAATCAATCGTATAAATACTTTTTTGATAAATATCTGGTAAATATTCTTCCATAAATTTCCTCCTTTAATTCCTAATATAATAATATCACATTTTTCCTTTTATCTTCAATACCTTTTAAAATTCATTCCTATCGATATCTGAAAGAAAATAAGGAAAAATTAAAACTATTAAACCAATAAAAATTAAAAAATATACTAAATAATCTAATCCTAAAATTCCTACAAACAAAAGTAAAACAAATCCTGTTACTCTGCCAATATTCAAAAATAGTTCACTAATGGCCCAAAATTCTGCTTTTTCTTCTTTTTTTACATTTTCTTTAGCCATATTAACAAGTCTTAAAATATAAGCAAAGTTTAAAATACCTGCACCAAATATACCTAATATAACATTATAAATTACTATAGTTAAATCTGATGTTTTTAAAATTAATAATATCATGGATAAAAATATAATTACTCCAGAAAAATATAAAGGTACTCTATCGCTTTTATTTTTATATTTTTTAGTGTAAATATAGATAGCTATTAAGCTAAGCAATGAAGTCAATGAAGTAATCACACCTAAATTAAAATCAGTTTTAAAGGACATCATAATCAAAATAGTTATAGCTGTACTTAAAGCACTATCTGAAAACGTCATACCATTTAGATATTGAACTAAAAATAATTTTCTATGATCTTTATTTTTCATTAGCTTTTTTAAAGCATTTATTAAATTATAGTTCCTATCATCATTTAAAACAGGTTTTAAATAGAAAGAAGCAACTATCTGACAAAAAGAAAAAAATAAAACTATAATCGCTGTCATTTGATAATTAATAATGGTAATGGTAGCACCTAATAAAATAGGGCCTAGCACACTTGTTAAATCTTTCATCATATTTAATTTAAGTTCAAAAGATGTTCTTCTTTCTTTTTCTACCCCTTCCGCATGATACAAATCAAAAGGAATATAGAAAAACATTTGTGCAAAACCAAATACAAAGGAAACGATACCATAATAAGAAGTGATATTAGTTCCCAAAAACATAATAAGTAATACGCAAAAAAATTTAGCAATTATTCCTAATCTTAAAACAAATAAAGTTCCTTTTTTTTCTACATAATATCCTGCTATCATACCAAAAATAGCTAAAAACAAATAATTAAAAGCATTAAAAAGAGATACTGTAGTAATGCTTTCTATAGATATTTTTACAAAATAAGCTGTTAAAAAAGGGCCTAAAAAAACATTAATTAATTTCATAAAACCATATATTACAAGCATTGCTCTTTCGTTTTTCATACCACACCTCATTATAAATTATATCAAATTAAAACAAAATACCAAAATAAATTTTAACTAGCTTACCTCACAGTAAGTTTTTTCACTCTTCTTGAAGTCTTAGACTCATAGATCAATATCGAATAGTGGCTACCCTAATTTATATTTAACATACTATCATTCGCAACGAGTATATCACATACTATTTATTTTTTTACAAACAAACGTTTTTACTTATTCAGAATTTATTTTTCAAAGCAAATTCCTAATATAATGTCTATAAAGAAAAAACAATATAAGTTAATTTAAACTTATATTGCCCATAACCATATCTTTAACATTTCTCAAAAACAAATTTCCGAAATTAGCTCGCTCCACATTCTTATCTACTGTTAAGTTTAAAGTTTTAACACTATTTCCATCTTCTTTAATTGTTAAAGTTCCTACATTATCTCCAATTTTTAAAGGAGCTTTTAGTGCTTTTAATTTTATATCATAACTTAAATTTCCATCTTTTTCACTCTTCTTCTTAACAACAGTCGCTTCTTCTAACGGTACAACTTTAACATATTCATCCTTACCATTTTCAACCCTATACTTTCCAAGTGAACTTTTATTTTTAAGCATATTGATAACCTTATATTGAGCGAATGCATAATCAAGCATTTCACTAACTTCTTGATTACGTATTTTACTAGTATCTTCACCCATAACTACTGCGATAATTCGCATACCATCTTTCTCAGCAGTTGCCGTCATACAATATCCAGCATCCTCAGTATATCCAGTTTTTAATCCATCAACACCATCATAAAATCTAACTAATCGATTTGTATTAACAAGCCATATTTTCCTATCAGTATCTTCTCTTAAATAATCTTCGTAAATTTTTGTATATTCTAAAACTTCTTTATGTTTAACAAGTTCTTTAGCAATAATTGACATATCTCTACTACTAGAATAATGATTTGCATCATCTAAACCATGTGGATTTTTAAAATTAGTGTTAGTAAGGCCTAACTCGCTCGCCCTCTTATTCATCATACTAACAAAATTATTAACACTTCCAGCAACTGTTTCAGCTAAAGCTACCACTGCATCATTACCAGAAGCAATAGCTACACCTTTAAATAAATCACGAACACTCATCTTTTCTCCAATTTCTAGTAATATTTGACTTCCACCCATACTAGATGCATTTTCACTTACTTGTACTACTTGATCCCATTTTATAACTCCATCTTCAATAGCTTCTATTATTAAAAGCATACTCATCATCTTTGTCATACTAGCTGGATGTAATTTCTCATCCGCATTTTTTTCAAACAAAATTTTACCTGTACTTGCTTCTATTAAAATAGCCGATTTTGCATTCTCTGCTAATTTCAAATCATCAGCTTGAACAGAAAAAACAAACGTAAAATTAAATAAAATCAAAAAAGTAAATACCACTAACATTATTTTTTTCATAACATCGCCCCTATTAAAAAATATGTCAAAAAATATTTTTTATAACAAAAAAGACTACTTTCTAGCAGTCTTCCTGAACAAACTCATAAGTATATTGATTATTATCAGCTTCATAACTTATTCTAACAATCCCACATAATTCCTTACTATTTTTAGGATCCTTTAAATCAGAACTATCAATATAACCTTCATCAGCCAAATCTTTAATATCAACATCTACTATGTCACCGTCATTGTATGGCATTTTATCCGCATTAATTGTTCCCCATTTTTCAGCCGCATCTTCGATTGTATTTTTTTGAGTTTCTGAAAGTGAAGAACGCGACCTATTCATAATCCCAATAACTGATGTAGTCACTAATACAGCAATTATTCCTAACAGTGCAATTACAACAAGTAATTCAATTAATGTAAATCCTTTTTTCATATTAACACTCTCCATTATATTCATAGACAAATTGATAATCCTTATAACTTATACATATTTTAGTTTCTAAAGAAATATCTCCTTTATCAGTCATATCTTTAATAGACTTATCTTCCAAATAACCAGAATCTTGCAATTCTTTAATTGTTACATATTTTTTCTCATCACCATTATAATAAATTTTTCCATCATTTTCACTTAAATTAACAGTTCCCCACTGCCTAGCCGCATTTATAACAGCGGATTGTTGTTCATTATTTAATCTATTTTGTGTTCTATTCAAAATTCCTGTTACACTAGGCATAACAATTAATAATACAATACCTAAAATAGCAATTACTGCCAATAACTCAATTAAAGTAAATCCTTTTTTCATAAGCTCCTCCACTATTATTAATAATATCACATCAATTATTTTTATTCAAATGCAGTCTATTAAACTCAAATACTTTTAAATCCTTTTCTAGAAAAGAAAAAGCACTAATAACAAATAATAAGATATAACCTAAAATCAAAAATGTCGCATCAAAACACGCATAATATAAACCATAAGTAATAGCAGTTGACATACCAGAAAGTCTAACTAATTTCATATCACTTTGCCATAAACAATAAACTCTAATTATAGAACCAATAGTCGGTAAAAAAGATATCATACCTTGCCATGTTAAAATACAATTCACACAAACTAAAAATTCAAAAAAAACCAACAAGAAAAAATATAAATCCTTATTAAATTTATTTTTATGGCAGAAAAGAAGTGATCTGATAAAATTAATAAAACTAAGTACCGCTCCCGTTAAAGCACCTATAGTAAAATCAAAAATAGATTCAAACAAACAACTTAATGATTGCAGATTTAATGATATACTTCTAGATTTAACACAAACACTCAAAAAAAGCATAATAAATGTCAAAACACTAAAAATCATAATACCACCTATAATTACTTTACCACAAAATATCAATAGTAAACATTAAAAAAAAAGCATCATGCATAAATTGACACCTTTTTACAAAATTCTAAAAAGAATCTATATTAATAATTACATGTTTTTCATGGTTCAAATAACTACTAGCTTGAACAATTGTCCTAATAGAACTTGCAATCATTCCTTTTTTACCAATTACTCTACCCATATCATCGTTACTTACTAAAACTTCGATTGTAATCTTATCTTCATCATCAAAAGCTTTTACTGATACCATATCTGGATTTTTGACTAAACTTTTAACCAAAAATTCGGTTAAATTACCTAACTGCATAATTATTTACTTTCTTTTGAATATTTTATCTCATGGAATTTTTTATTAATTCCTTTTTTATTAAATAAACTTTTTACTGTATCAGTAGGAATAGCTCCATCTTTAAGCCATTTTAAAGCAACTTCTTCATTAATATTAATTTCTGCTGGTTGGGTAATAGGATTATAAGTACCAATTAATTCAATATACTTACCATCTCTTTTTACTCTTGAATCAGCAGCTACAATACGATAAAATGGTTTTCTTTTAGCTCCCATTCTTAAAAGTCTTAATTTAACTGCCATAATATCCCTCCGTTTCTGAAAATAATTCTACCATAAAACAAACTAAGTGTCAACCTTTTTACGTTAACAATTATATTCTATTT
Organism: uncultured Bacilli bacterium; assembly: GCA_944358525.1. Classification (GTDB taxonomy): domain Bacteria; phylum Bacillota_I; class Bacilli_A; order RF39; family UBA660; genus Coprosoma. The sequence goes on from CALVRI010000005.1 coordinate 37,285, forward strand.
TTCTAACACTTTAACCTTATTTTTATAACTATCTATATCAATAATAAATCCTTTAGGTACAAAAGCTATAGGTACAAATAAACTTTTTTTATCACTTACTGAAAACACTTCACAGTTCATCATATCATGACCAATATATTCTCCAGTAAGCCAAAAATATAAATAATGATTAACTGTTCCATGACCAAATATTAAAATATAATCATATTTATTAGATAAAGTTAACTTTTGTATTTCTAAAGCAAGTTTTTTAACTCTTGCTTTAACCTGATTTTTACTTTCACCACCTGTATATATAGCATTATCTAAATCTTTTTTAGCATCCTCAAAATATTTTTTACTCTCAGGATACATTCTTAAAACCTCATCCACCGTATGAGCATAATGAACCCCAGAATTAAATTCTTTTAATTCATCATTTATATGTATATCATAACTACTATGCATTTTAGATAAAGCATATTTTAATGTTTGTTGAACCCTCAAATAAGGACTAGAAATAATTAAAATTTTACCTTTTAACTTATCTAAAAATTCACCCAACTCTAAAGCTTGCTTTACTCCATATTCTTTTTCAATAGGCATATCCTTATCTTTTGCAATTTGCCATAAACCTTCTTGCCCATTATAACTCGCATTATTTGCCGGAGTAAAAGCATGTCTAATTAAATAAACCTTTGTCATAATCAATCACCCTAAAAATATTATACCAAAAAAGTGCGATTATTCCGCACTTAAATAATCTTCTGATACCTTTTCATCAATCTCCTTTAAAGTATCATCATCAACATCATCGACTATTTCATCCCAAGGCTCTTCATCATCCTCAACAGCTATCTTAACTTTAGTTTCACCAACTATCTCCACACCAAGTTCTTTTTCAATATTAAATGAAATCATATTATCATCTTGAATATTAACTCCAGAGCACGTCGGTTGTTTTAAAGACCTAACAATAATATCCGTATCACCAGATAAATCAGCATTTTCTCTTAATCTAACATTAAATAAATCATTGTACTCAATTTTTTTATTAATAACTGCTGTTTTACTATCATTTTCATAAGAATACCAAATATTTATATCAAAAGATCCATCTACCCCAACTTTATCGCCAGATTTATAACCTTTAAATTTATGATTAATTACCCAACACCCAAGTACAGTCGTGGGTTTATTCTCAGCCTCTAAAGTATAACTATTCTTAAAATGCTTCTTACCCTTACCAATAATTGCCTTGGTTACTATTTCTTTATATGATGCCACTTTATCACCCCTCACTTTAAGATATGCATTTCACCTAAAAAAGTACACAAAAAAAGTAGCCTAAACTACTTTTTCTAAAATTGGTAAAAATTTATCTATATTAGGTGTAGATAAAATTTTCGTATAAATTGCGAGCTTTTCTAATTCACTTATTTGACTATAGTCAGTTGCATTGCTAACATCAACATCTTCAAAAACACTAGCCATTTTACTTGTATATTTTAAATCAAAATTGCCTTCAGACAAAATTTTATCATCTTGAGTTTGTTTATAATATAAGTTATATGTATATTTTGTTTTATTATCATTCACCATAAATGAAAATTCACCAGTAGTCAAAATTTTATCTTCTGTTTTAGAAATAACATAAGTAAATTTATTATCTTCTTTCCTAGTAAAACTAATATTTCCAAGTTTACTTAAAGCTTCAGCTCTAATAAAATCATTTGTCTTATTATCTACATAAAGTGATATTTCTAACTTTTCATGTCTTTCTAGTTCATTTTTTATTTTAGATAAATAATTATCCATAGAATTTCTTATATCACTATTTTTAACATTTCTCATTTTAGCCAGTACACTAACTAGCTCGTCATTAGCTTTTAAGGTATTAACAAAAGTTTCAACAGTTCTATCTCTATTTGTTTTATCTATAATAAGTTTTGTTTTATAACTCTTAACAACCTTACCATCAATATCTAAATTTTCTTTAGAACCATATATTTTTTCATCGGCAATAACCTTATCAATAGCTTGATTTAACCCTTTTAAAATAATATTAACATCATTACCATTAGTAAAATATCTTAAACTATTACCATTTAATTTAATATAATTTTCAGCTGCAATTGGTGAATAAATATATGTATCATTTCCATCACCATAAATATTAGCATTGACAAAATCATTACCATCATAAGTTGTTTTTAAATCAGCATAAGTTCTATTTCCAGCATTATCTTTAACATAATCTACATTAAAACTAACCTTACTTAATTCATCATATAATTCAGAATTTTCGTCATTACTTTTAATTGTGTAATCTAAAGTAATATTGCCATCCATAATATCATAAACATTGTCATTCACATTATCTTCTAAATAAGCGAACAGTCCATCAACAGTCTGAGTAAATAAAGTTTTAGGATTACTACTAAAGAAAGTCAAACAAAGCACTATTGCAATAATTAAAATTAAAAATATTGAAATAAGCCAAGGTAACTTAGACATTTTAGCTTTTGCAGAATTTTTAACAATATCAGTATAATTGACATTAAAATTTTCTGACTTAGCATCCTCATCCATCAATGAATCATCTAATGCATCATTAGTTCTATCTTCCACCTTTTTAACAAATTCTTTTATTTTATTAGCATTATTTTCAGTATCTTTCATATACTTATCTCCTACTCTTTACATCAATGATACCAAAATAACAAAATTTTTACAAGTAGAAAAGATAGCCTTAAGCTATCTCCGCATCCATACTCCATGTTTTAACATCCGTAATTTTAACATTTACAATTTTACCTAACATTTCTTTAGGAGCTTTCACATTGACAAGTTTCATCGTATCTGTATATCCAGCAAGCATACTACCATCTTTTTCACTTACATTTTCTAGTAATACAGGAACAACTTTTCCTAAATATTTTTCATTCGCTTCCCTCGCATATTTATTCACAAGTTCATTTAATCTATGTAATCTCTCTTCTTTAACTTTAAGTGGTGTATCATCTTTCATTTTAGCCGCAGGTGTCCCTTCTCTAGGTGAAAAGATAAATGTAAATGCTGAATCGTACTTACAAGTATTAACAACATCCAAAGTATCTTCAAAATCTTCTTCAGTTTCGCCTGGAAACCCAACAATAATATCTGTTGTTATAGATGCATTAGGTACAGTTTTTTTAATCTTATTAAATAATTCTAAATAACTCTCTTTAGTATATCTTCTACCCATTAATTTAAGTATTTTATCAGAGCCAGATTGTAATGGTAAGTGAATATAAGGCATGATATTTGAATACTTGCTGATAACCTCGATCATTTTATCCGTAAAATCCCAAGGATGTGATGTTACAAAACGAACCCTATCAATACCTGTTTTAGCTGCCTCTTCTAATAAATCACTCATATCATATTCTAAATTTAAATCTTTACCATAAGCATTAACATTTTGACCGAGTAATGTAACTTCTTTATAACCATTATCTTTCAAAGATTTAACTTCTCTTATAATATCCCCAAATCTTCTACTTCTTTGTTTACCTCTAGTATAAGGCACTATACAATATGTACAAAACTTATCACAGCCATACATAATATTAACAAAAGCTTTATATTTACTATCTCTTTTAGCCGGCATATCCTCAATGATATCACCCTCATAGCTATATACATCTACTTCTATTTTATTTTTATGCATTGCCTTATTTAAAATTTCTGGTAATTCATGAATATTATGCGTCCCAAACACAATATCTAAAAAACTATACTTATCTAAAATTTCATTAACCACTACTTCCTCTTGCGCCATACATCCACAAACCCCAGTAATAATATTTGGTCTTTCTTCTTTCATATGTTTGAGTCTACCAATCATACCAAACACCTTATTATGAGCATTTTCCCTAATCGCACAAGTATTAAGTAATATCAAATCAGCACTTTCCATATCTAAAGCTTCATTAAATCCCATCTCTTCCAAAATAGCTTTAATATTCTCTGAATCATGAACATTCATCTGACATCCATATGTTTTAACATAATAAGTTTTGCAGGTTCCCAAAGTTTTTAAATTTTCTGGTATTTCATATTTCTTAATCTTAACTTCTTTTTTAGTTCTTTTTTTAGCTTCATCTAAATGTGGCATCAACATACTCATCACTTCCTCACAAGATAATAACACAAATCAAAAGAAAAAGCTAGTCTAAGCCAGCTTAAAACATTAAAGTTATACCTCCCCAATAACAATTAAAATCATTGGTTTACATTCGGTTTGCTCGTAGAAATATTTACCCACCTTATCTCTAATTCCGAGTTTTACTTTAGAAAAATCTACATAATTAGATTTAGTATGTTCTAAAATAACATCAGTAGCTATCTTTTCAGCATCTTTAATTAAATTAATATTATCACGAACAAAGATAAATCCTCTAGTTAAAACCTCTGGTCCAGCCAAAATTTCTTTAGTCTCTTTATCAATAGTTGCTGTAATAATAACAATACCACTGTCACTTAAAAGTTCACGATCTTTAAGAACAAGTTCACCAACATCACCAGCAGCAAGTCCATCGATTAAAATATCATCAACAGGTACTTTCATTCCATTATCTATAAGCTCACCATTTTCAAAATAAGCAACCTCACCATTTAAACGAAGTAAAATATGATCATCATCCATACCAACTTCTTTAGCCACATTACGATTAGCTACCTGATTACGATACTCACCAATAACCGGCATATAATATTTCGGACTCATCAAATCTATCATAAGCATCAAATCCTCAGAAGAAGCATGATGTGATAAATATTTTCGTTTAGAAAACTCAACTACATTAGCCCCTATTTTAGCAAGTCCATCAAGCAACTTAGTAGCAGTTCTTTCCATACCATCTTCAATTGGTGAAGCAAATATAATTGTATCATCTTTAGTAACTGTTATAAACTTATCATATCCTCTAACAATCCTTTTCAAATTAGAAAAAGGTTTTTCTCTTTCATCAGATATAATTACGACAATCTTATCATCCTTAACATGGTTAATCGGTAAAATTCTTTTCTTATCAAAATTGACATAATTCTTGTCAATAGCTTTTAAAATAACACTTTCTAAACTCTTACCCATAATAACCACATTACGGTCAGTATTTTTTATTTCATTAAATAATTCTTGTATTCTATAAAGTTGCGCTTGATAAATATTGTATAAAATTCTACCATCAGTTCTATTTAAAACTTCTCTAATAGCTTCAGCTGTACGATGATTAGGTGATGTAAATCCTTGCCTATCCGCATATAAAGATTCAGAAAGTAAACATAAAACACCTTGTTTACCTACATAAGCAAGTTTACCAATATCAGTCTTATAAGCTCCTAACATCGTTGAATCAAATACAAAATTACCCGTATAGAATATCGCACCATCTGGTGTATATAAAACATAACCAACATTTTCTGGAACCATATGTGTTAAAGAAATTGGAAAAATACTATTTTTACCAAAATTAATTTTTCTATGAGGTTTAATAACCCTTAAATTTTTAACATTTAAATTATCCGCTAAAAGATCATCCTTAATAATTTCCATTGTAAATGATGTTCCATAAATTGGTAAATCAGGAACTTCTTTTAATATTTCAGATAAAGCTCCCATATTATCATAATGTCCGTGTGTAATAAATATACCTTTAATGTTTTTTCTATTTTTCTTAAGTAAATCATAATTTGGAATAATATAATCTACTCCAAGCATTTTGTCATCGGCATATTTCAATCCCGCATCAAATATAAATATATCGTTATCGACATCTACGACATACATATTCTTTCCATCTTCATTTAATCCGCCGAGAGCAAATATTTTTATTTTACTCATTTTATCTCCTTTCTAAAGTGTTTAAAAGCCTTATTAATTATAACAAAAAAAGCTATAAAAAGCAATTTGCCATTATAACTTAAATAAATATCTTATCTAATTCTTTATTAGGTAGTAGCATCTTTATACCTTTAACAATCTTAATTTCATACTCTTTAGTTTTAGTTTTAAGCATCTCACCATCGATACAAAAACTTTTCTTAGGAGTCTCTTTTAATTTAATTTTTAAATTATCAGTTCTAAAAAAATAAAATCCTGGAACTTTAGTAATATCACTTGTTTTAAGTAAATATAAACTTCTAATAATATCTTTTTTAGTTGTTATATTAGAAAGCAAAACTTCAAACTTACCATCATTCATCTTTACATCTTGTAAAATTTCTAGTCCGCCCATTCTACTCGCATTACAAATAAGAGCAAATGAATAAAGACCGGTATAAGTCTCCCCATTAGCTGTATAACTCATCTCAAACAAGTGTGTTTTTTGATTAAAAGATTTTATTGCATTAATCATATAAGCCAAATATCCAAAATTCTTTTTTAAATTTCTTGGTGTATCATAAGCAACATCAGTAAACTTACCAAGCCCAGCCACATAAACAAAAGGAACATCATTAATTGTACAAATATCTAATTCTTTTACTGTCCCCTCCAAAACCATCTTTAAATTATTAACTGGATTTTTACCCATACCAAAAGTAGCCCCTAAATCATTAGTTGTACCTAATGGAATGTGAGTAAGTAATAATTTCTTATTTCGTTTTAAATTACCCGTCACAATTTCGTTAAATGTACCATCACCACCAAGTGATATAACCAAATCAATATCATCAGGCAAATCAGCAATTATCTTCTTCGCATGACCAGCATACTTAGTAAAAATAACATTTACCTCAAAACCATATTCATTTAAAATAGTTCTAAATTTATTAGCTAAAACTTCTTTATTATTTTTACCACTATTGGGATTACATACTAAAACACTTTTTCTCATTGCAGTCACCATTTTCATTATACATTAATTTTATGTAAATCACAAAATATTATCTACAAAAATTTTTTTCTTTATTAAAAACATATTCTCTAATATCAGGAAAAAGCAAAGATATAACTTTATCATCTTTAAAACTTTTATAAAGCATATTTATTTTTGTTATATCGCACTTTTCTAACCATTCATCTAATTTACCTTCTTGAATAGCCACATATAAATCTAAAAATATCTCATCTTCTTTTTTCTCACAATATCCTTCTAAAGATGCCATTAAACTAATTGTTGTATAATTAGGTTTACAATTATTTAAAAATGCAAGCACCTCTTGAACTTTATCATAACCAAGTTCATCTAGTTTAACTTCTAATAACTTAGGATTTTTATCCATATAAAAAATCATATTCTCAATTATCTCTTTATTTTCTAAATACATTTCATTAAATAATTCATTATCTATTTCACCATTAGACATAATTCCAAACACAATCATTCCTTCTTTCATAGATGTATATAATACCATTATTTAAATAAATGTCAAATTAAAAAGGAAACTATATAATTTCCTTTTTAATATTAGGATTTTTTAAAACTTCAATTAATTTATCAATTTCTTCTTTAGAATTATAAAAATATAAACTAATTCTACAAGTGTTTTTAATATGAATTTCATCTTTTAATATCTTCGCACAATGATTTCCAGCTCTTGTACATATATTAAACTTATCTAAATAAATTGATAAATCTTGTGGAAAAATTCCATCATAATTAATTGTCACAATACCACTTTCACTATTAGCATTATAAATAGTTATCTCCGGTATTTCTTTCAATCTTTTAACCAAATAATTTTTAAGTTCTATCTCATATTTATGAATATTATCAAAACCAATATCCATTAAATATTTAATAACATATCCAAAACCTATAACTCCAGCAATATTAGGAGTTCCTGCTTCTAACCTATCCGGCATCATCTTATAAATTCGTCTACCATCAGTACTAAAATCCGCATTCATTCCACCACCAAAAATAATTGGCTCTATATCATTTAATAACTCTTCTTTACCATACAAAACACCAACACCTGTCGGACCACACATTTTATGAGCTGAAAAAGCTAAAAAATCAATATCCAAATCTTGAACATCAACCTTCAAATGTGGAACACTTTGTGCTCCATCAATTAAAACTAAAATACCTTTACTGTGAGCTAATTTAACAATCTCTTTTATAGGCCTTACATCGCCAACCACATTACTAACATGAGCAATTGAAATCACCTTAGTTTTAGATGAGATTGCTTTTTCAACATTAGTCATCAAAACCTCATGATTGTCATTAAGTTCAATATATTTAATCTTTAAATTTAGTTTATCTGCTAATTCAAACCAAGGTAACAAATTAGAAGCATGCTCACTCTTAGTAAGTAATACTTCATCACCATCTTTTAATTTATTAGCAAAATAACCAAAAACTATTTTATTAATTGAATCAGTCGATCCACTAGTAAAAGCTATTTCTGATACCTTTCTAGCCTTAATCAAATCTTTAACTAAATATCTTGTCTCTTCATATTTTTGACTAGCTTTTATACTTAAAGTATAATCACCTCTATGCGCATTCGAACTATAATTATTATAATAATCAGAAATAGCCTCACCTAACATTTTAGGTTTTAAAGTTGTTGCGCCATTATCAAAATATATAATTCCTGAACTTAAAATATTAAAATCCTCACGGTGCATACTATCACCTCCAATACCTATTAATAATCTCTTTTAACGTATCTTTATAATATGTAATACCCTTCAAAAGAAAACCTTTAGTAAGTAAATTTTCAGACTCCTTTTTAGAAATACCTCTACTCATTAAATAAAATATTTCATCAGTTGAAAAAGTTCCAATAAGAGCACTATGATTCGCTATTACATCATTTTCATCAATAAATAAATTGGGCTTTATCACGCAATTATTTCCAGTCAAGTTGATAATTCTTGCCTTTTGATTAACATCACAGCCAGTTATTCCATTAGAAACAAATCCTGAAACATTAAATTCCAAAGTACCATCTAAAATATTAACCCCATTATTTACTATGTTACTAACCGTATTCTTCGCATTATGATAAACTAAAAAATTATACTTTTCCTCATATTTGCTAATTGTCTTTAAATTAAATTGAACCTTCGCATTTTCGCCATTTAAATTAATAACTGTCATTTCTTTTATTTTCTTACCATCATTAATTTTTTCAATATTTAAATAACTATTATCCTCTAAATAATACTTATATTGAAACTTATACTCGCCATCATGTTTATATTCATAAATATTTGCTTTAACACCTTCCAAAACATTAATATAAAAATCTAATTTAATTTCCACTTCACTTGCATCAATAACTATATCTGTATCTTCTAAAATCTTAATCTTAACACTTTGAACATTCAAAAATTTACTTGCTTCACCAATACTAACCTCAATACCGTTCTTATTTTCTATTTTAATATCTTCACCATAAACTATAATCTTATTCATGATTCTTACCTACCAACTTATCATAGCCTTCCTCTTCAATTTTCAAAGCAAGTTTTTTATCACCACTTAAAACAATCTTACCATCTTTCATAATATGAATAAAATCTGGTTTTATATAATCTAGTAATCTTTGATAATGTGTCACAAGCAAAATAGCCGGTTTACATTCATTATAATAATCCATCACACTTTCTCCAACCAATTTTAAACTATCGACATCTAAACCAGAATCAATTTCATCTAAAAGAACAACATTTGGTTTTAAAATACACATCTGTAAAATTTCATTCTTCTTCCTCTCACCACCAGAAAAACCATCATTAATACCTCTATGAATCATTTCTGAATCCATATGCAATTTTTCGGTTAATTTATCAACTTTTCTAATAAAAGGTAGTAATTTAAAATTATCACCTTCCTTAGCCCTAAGTGCGCTTCTTAAAAAATCTGCATTTGTTACCCCTTCAATAGTAAGTGGCATCTGCATTCCTAAAAAAATACCTAATTTAGCTCTTTCATTTACTGGCATTTTATTAATAACCTTACCATTATAACTAATCTTACCCTTAATAATTTTATAATTTGGATCACCCATGATAACCTTAGTTAAAGTAGATTTACCTGTACCATTTGGACCCATAATCGCATGAATCTCTCCAGATTTTATTTCTAAACTAAAATCCTTCAAAATAGTTTTACCAGCCACTTCAACAGTTAAATTGTCTATATTTAAAATATTCATATTTAATCACCTCATTATATTTTAACATTTTTTCAATAATTTTTGTATAAAAACTCTAAAATTAACCAATAATATATTAGAATATTCGCAGATATTCATATTTAAAAAGAGGTTACTCTTTTTTTCTATATATGATAAAATGGATATGGGTGATATAATGGATTGTATATTTTGTAAAATAGTTAATGAAAAAATACCTTCATACACACTTTATGAAGATGAAATTGTTAAAGTTTTTTTAGATGTTAACCCTGATGTCAATGGACACACATTAATCGTTCCAAAAAAACATTATCAAGATTTATTTGACATTGATAATGATACTCTAATGCATATTATGGATATTTCTAGAAAAATAAACCAATTATTATCTGACAAATTAAACACTGATGGATTAACTTTAGTTCAAAATAATGGTTTAAAACAAGAAGTTAAACACTTTCATCTTCACCTTAAACCACAATATAAAAATGAAGGTAATTTACTTCCAGTAGAAGAAATATATAAAAAAATAAACGGATAAAAACGTTTATTTTCTTTTTTTATTTTTTTTCGTCGGCCTTTTCTTTTTTAAAGTTTTTGATTTTTCTGAAACTTTTTGTAATCCTTCTAATGAAGAAGGGGAAATTTCAAATAGTTTTTTTAAACCATCATCAGTTGAAATATCAATTCGCATAAACCTACCATTTTGATTATAATAAACTTCCGGATATCCATATTTATTAAGTTCAACTTTTAAATTAGGGTTTCCTTCTTCTCTAACTCTCATTGCTTCGAAAAAGCCGCGATATAAAGATGAAACATCAGGTACAAAAGAAGTATATAAATCATCTCTAATTTTAAGTTTAACTCGCTCTTTATTCATTTTAAATAATCTAGCAAACTCCATATAATTAACTAACATAGATTTCATATTTTTATTAGGATAAAATCTTTTATCTCCCATTGAATCACAAAAATCCTGACACCAATTTTTGATGTGAACCCTGTTTGGTAGACATCATAAAAAAACCGGGTTTAAAAAATCAAGGGCGAACGAAGTGAGTTCA
>CALVRI010000006.1 GCA_944358525.1 uncultured Bacilli bacterium
TGGTGCACATGAAGGGACTTGAACCCATACGAAGATCACTCTTCTGCAGATTTTGAGTCTGCCGCGTCTACCAATTTCGCCACATGTGCATGTATAAATTATATCATATTTTTGAACGAAATTTAATATAAAAACATATAGATCATCATTTTTTAAAGATCTTTAAAAAATATATAGAACATTTTTGCTTTTTGTGATATATTGTTTTTAGAGGTGATTTTATGTATAGAGTCGACACTTTAAAAACGGTAATTAGACAAGCTATTAATAATATAATTGAAAGAGAAAACACTGAATATGCTGAATTGAAAAAAATATATTTAGAAGTTGCTTATATTTTAAAAAAGGAAAACAATATAACACTGCAAAGTCAAATTAGAGGCCGTTTGCAAGAAAATTGTATACAAACAAAATCATATATTGGTGAGAATTTATTTGAAACTAAAAAATTACGTTCTGGATTATGGAAAAACGTAGATAATCATGAAAAAAATTGTTTTAAATATATTCGATATATTAAAAATTCTTATTTAGTTACTAATGATAATTGGGAACATTTTTATAAAGCACTTAATGTAGATGGAAAATATGTTTTGGAGAATAATGTTGATATATTATATGAAATAAAATTAAAAGAACAAATTGGAATTTGTAAGGCCAAAATAATAATTTTAGAGTTAAAAAAAATTCGTGAGTTGTTAAGAAGTATGAAGAAAGTTGATAAATGTGAGGAGGGATATGGGACAGCATTTGAAGTGTTTGCTATTGCTGTTATTTATAATTTGAATTATGAAATTATTATTAATAAATATATTGTGCATGGGGATTATGATGGTGGTATTGATGCAATAGTTTATTTGAATGATAGCGATGAGGTGGATATATATCAAATAAAGTTAAATGAAATTTCTGATGTAGCATATGATATTATGAATAAAAATTATACGTTATGTGTTAGTGATGATGTGGTGCCAGAGAATGGTGCAGATTTGTACAATTATATTTTAAAAAGAAAGATTTTACTTCAAAATAGGAAAATGAATTTAAAAACTATTTCTTGGAATTCTAAGAAAGATTCAAATATAACACCACTTGATATTTATAATATGTTTTTTAAAAACAAACTATTACCTAATAGAGATAACAATTTAACTTTATATATTGAAAAACCTGTTTTAAATTCGGCATATAATATTGCTTCTTATAAGGATAAAAATTATACTTTCTTTTTGAGTGCTGAAGAGTTAATAAAAGATATGCTTAATGCACTTGAAATACCTAAAAACAGTGATATATCATCAGTTGATTTTTCTAGATTCTTTTGTGATAATATTCGTGGCGCAATGCCTATTAATAAAAATATTTATAAAACTATAATTAAAGATCCTAATAATTTTATTAATTATAATGTCGGAATTGATATTACTGGAAAAGTAAGAGATTTGTCTTATCAATTAGAAATAAAGAATCCTATTATTAATAATGGTCAACAGACTATTATGTCGTTAATTAAAACTAATATAAATTTAGATAAAATTATGCTTTGTATACATGTAAAAAATCAAAGTGATTTAATTGTGAAAAGCAATATTTCTATATTTACTAATGAACAAAAGCCTGTAAGACCAGTGGATAGATTGTCTGTCAATTATTTTATTCGTGATATACAGAAAAAAATTTTTGATGATGGAGAATATTTTTTGCAGATTTATTCTTCAGGTGATAGGGAAAATGATTATATTATTAATAGTATTTATGGAAATAAGGTAATAGTTTTGTCTGATTTTATAAAACTATATTTTGCTGTAATTACTACAAATTTAGGTGGTTGGAAAAATGCTTTTAATCAAGAATTAGAAAAAATTAATATTAATAAACCTTTTGATTTAAATTTATCTTTTAAAGTGTGCGAAAGTATTGTAAGGTTTGAAAGTTATTTAGACACTATTTCAGATAAGAGAGAAAGGGATAATTTGCGTAGTGCGGATTTGGCTTTTATGTATCTATTATGTAAAGAAAATTTATCAGTAGAGCAAGCGAGAAAGGTTATTGATATGATAAATAATGAATATTTTTATTCAAAACACACTAGTAAGTTGATAGATGTATATAAAAGTTCGACTATTATGAATAGATTAAATAGACAACTTAAAAGATTTGAGAAAAATAATAAATTGGATTTAGTGAAATAATTTTTATAATTAAAAGGAAAATAATGTTATTGTATAGACTTTGAAAAAATCTTTGTAAATTTTAAACATATTATTAAATGGTAGGAGGGATAATAAATGAAGGTTAGTCATGAGTTTGGACCATATATTAATAAAGATAGTAGAATTCTTATTTTAGGTTCTATTCCATCTGTAAAATCTAGAGAGTGTGGATTTTATTATATGCATCCACAAAATAGGTTTTGGAAAATAATAACTGATTTATTTGGCGATAATTATCCTGAAACAATAAATGAAAAAAAAGAATTTTTAAATAAGTACAAAATTGCTTTATGGGATGTGCTTGATAGTTGTGATATAGATGGATCGAGTGATAGTTCAATAAAAAAACCTAAAGTAAATGATATTAAGGGACTGATTAAAGACACCGATGTTAGATATATTTTTGTGACTGGTAAAAAAGCTTTAGAATTATATGATAGGTATTGTTATGATAATGTTTTAATTAAAGCTATTTATTTACCTTCGACTAGTGGAGCAAATTGTGCTTTTAGTTATGATAAATTAAAGAAGAAATATGAAATAATTATAAAATATTTGAAAAAATAATATTTTTCTTTTTTTTTATTGGAAAATAGGTTATAATTATATTATAGGGAAGGGGCGGCTTAGGATGATTTTAAGAAAACCTTATGCGTTTTTTATAAAATATTTTAAATTGCTACATGCTATTATTGCGGTTTTAGTGGCATTTTTGTTGTACCGTTCTTTTACACTTTATAATTTTTTTAGAACTTATGTAACGGATTATAGTTCGGCTTTAAATGATTTAAATCCCCGTTCGCTTTTAAATATGTATAGTTTTTTGATGGTATTGGGGGTAATTGTAGTAATTATTATATTGTTGTCTGTAATGATTTATAAGAAAAAGCCAAAATTTCTTTATATTTATAGTTTGATTGTTTATGTTTTTGTAATTATTTTATTTGGTGTGACTTATCCAGTATTAAGAGATATAAGTGCTTCTATTTTAGATATTCGTTTTTCTAGTGCATTACGTGATTTCTTCTTAATCGCAATTGTTGTACAAGCTATTGGTTTGATTTTGTATATTGTTAGATCGACAGGTTTTGACATTAAGCAGCTTGATTTTGGCTCAGATTTACAAAAATTAGATATTGATGAAAAAGATAGCGAAGAAATTGAAGTTGCTTTGGAATTTGATAAAAATAAAATTAATAGACAAGTTAGGTATAAACTTAGACAGTTTAAGTATGTGTATGTTGAAAATAAGTTTTTAATTAATACAATTGGTGCGATTGCACTAGTTATAATTGCTTTTGTAATATATTTTAATATTGGTGTCTATACAGCATCGTATAGTCAAGGATCTTCTTTTAGTGCTAGTGGAGTTGTTATGAATGTAAAAGACACTTATTTGACACAAGAAGATCCTTTAGGTAATTCACTTACAGATGATATGATTTTGGTTGTTAAAGTGGATATTAAGAGTCAAGGTGGTATAAATCAAACTTTAAATACAGGGTTAGCAACTGTTAGAATTGATGATAAATCATATGGACAAGATGTTAATTATGCAAAAGAGTTATATGATTTAGGTTCACCATATACTAGTCAAGAATTGACTGATGAGTTTAAAAGTTATATTTTGACATTTTTAATTCCTAAAGAAGATATAAATAAAAAAATGATTTTGAAATTTAATGATAATGTTAGTTATGTAAAAGGCGAGATTGGAGCCAAAAATATTTTAGTTACTTTGAATCCTACCAATTTAAGTGAAAATGTAGATGGTGGTTCTAAAAAACTTGGTGAAGAAGAGAGTTTTAATGATAGTATACTTGGCACTTCTTCATTAAAAATAAACAGTTTTGAAGTTGGTGATAAATTTCAATTAAGTTACAAATATTGTTATGGAACGGATAAGTGTATTGATTCTACTGAATATGTTACACCAACAGCAACTGGCAATTACTTTAAAACATTAATGAAAATAAATGCAGATTTTTCTATTGATCAAAATATTAATAGTTCAGAAATATCTACGTTTGTGAGTTTTCTAAATACTTTTGGAACTATTAATTATAAAGTAAATGATAATTGGTCATCTACTAAAATTAATACTCAATCAGTAAAACCTAAAGTGGCTAAAGATAATAATAATTATTATATTGAAGTTCCTAGTGAGGTTAAGAATGCTAGTGAGATTAATTTTACATTTAAAATTCGAAATTATACTTATAAATATGTTTTAAAATAATAAAACGATGTGTTATAATAGGAAGGGGGAGACGCAAAAAGTGGTTAAACAAATTAAATATGTGATTTTTGTTTTAATATGCATGTGCGTTACTCCTTTGATCACACATGCTGAATGTGATTATCAAAGGCAAGCTGAACTTTCTAGATTAGCTAGTAATGTTCAGTTAAGCTATGTTTATAATAAAGGAACTGGTTTTCAAGTTATAATGACTAATTTGACAAATGATTTATATGCGGTTGATATGTATGGACAGATAATTAATGGTGGTGCAGAAAGAACATTTAGTTATGCAAGTGGTACAGTTTCTTTTGATATTTATGCTACTGATAAATCTTGTTCTGACAATAAATTATTAACTAAAACAATTGATTTGCCTATATTAAATGCTTATTCTTATTCCGATGAGTGTAAAAGTTATCCTGGTTTTAGATATTGTCAAGTATGGGGAAGTTTTTCAATTACACAAGAACAGTTTACGCAAGAACTTGAGGAATATAAAAAAGAAGTAAATGATTCTTTTACTATTGCTGATGATGATTTAAATGTTTTAAAAATTATTTTAGATACTCTATCTAAGAATGTATTTATGTTTGTGTTTCTTGGGTCTTTAATTATTGTGGTGATTATATATTTACAAGTGAAAAAAAGGCATAAATAATAGGAGGTCTTTATGAAGAAAAAAATAAATGAAATTTTACTTATTTTAGCATGTTTAATTATTATGCCGGCAGTAATATTTGCAGATGATGCTGGTGGTACTGGTTCTGGTGGTGGAGCTGGTGGTACTGGTGGTTCATCGGGCGGGTCTAATTCTATGTACTGGCAAAGTGGAACTCAGTCACAAGTTAGAGTTGCTGCTTACAGATTTGACTTAGTTTATAAGCCAAAAAATGGTAATAGATATATACTTAAAACTGTTGTTGCACAAGATAATAGTAGCGATAATGCGGGAAGTTGGTGCGGTACAGGAAGATCGTTTTTGAAAGAAAGAGTTAAGGAATATACTTCTGCGGTTAATGCAACTGGTGGTAATGCGGTTTATGTTGAAAGTGGTCCACTCGTTGAATTGGCTAGAAGATTAAGTAATGGTGAAAAAATAGATGATATATTTAACGATAATAAAATAATAGACGAAGAAATAATTAAACTGTATATAAGAAGTTCTTTAGGCTTTAATATAGATCCAGATGAGATGACTCTTGAACAAGATGATAATCCTGGAACTTATGACTCTTTTGGGTATAGAATTTTAATTCAACAAATTCAGGTTTTTGCTAGTGGTGCCGAAGGACAAGAATGCTCAAGTTTTTATAAGTTTGCGGCAACAAGAAAAGATGTTACCGGAGATTCTAAACTTTTAAGAAGACTTACGGGAAATTCTTTGCCTGTTGAAATCGCTCCTTATAGAGTTCAAGGAATAGGGGAGGATTTGTGGACGACGAGACCTGATATTGGGATTAGTAGTGGTGAAGTTCATGCTTTTAAACCTAATGAAACGGGACCACAAATTAGAAATAAAGCTAAATATTTTGCTGATTGGAATAATGGATTGGGTTATAATATTTTGTGGTTTTCCAATGATCAATTTAGTTATGATTATTCTGTTGATGCTGCTTGTGTGAATTGTGAGTCAGATAATACCGATAATAAGGCATACATTATTCAAGATATAACAGATTGGGATGCTATATTGGCTAGTAGAAGTTCTGATAATGAAAATGTCAAAGAATATTATCACAAAGGAAATGGAGTTTATTGTAGAGAAGAATATACTGTTTATTTTCCAAACACAAATAATACAATTTATGTTGAGCCTGGCAGATACTTTACTTTAAACCCTTCAGCTGAAGCTTTGGATAAAATTGTTTCTTCTGCAGCTATTCCAAATATGAAACCTGTAAAGGTTGTAAAAAAAAGACAATGTAGAGTTAATTCTGAAGAAAATTCTTCTAATTCAACTACTGTTTTAGATAGCTTTAGAAGAAAATCTGAATATGATTTTAAAGGTAAAACTGGGACAGTAAGTTTTAAATATAATGAACGATATGAAGATAGTCGTTATAATATGGATAATATGGAAGAATTGAGTGTGTATGAAGAACCAAATAATTATACTTATTCTATAGATAATGGTACTTTGAATATGGAGGTTACTAGATATTATACTTTACCTAGCAATTATTATCAGTATATAAGAAAGCAAGATGGGCTTTCTATGAAAGTTAAACCATCGGCTAATTTAGGACATTATATAAATGTTGGAATTCCTAATTTACCGGTTTCTTTCAATAACACTGGTGATAATGGTATTGCAGCTGATATACAATTTTTATTTGAATTACCTACAAATGATCAATATTCAAAATTGGATGAAGCATATAAAGCCGATAATTCTTATTTAAAGACTGGTGAAGACTCTTCAAATATTTATAAAAGGTATGATGAAAATAAGTTGCGTGAAGGAGAAGATATAAGAAGTAGTGCGTGTGCAAAAATGTTTGGTGATGATAATCAAAATTTTAAAACTTGTGTAAATAACAGACAAAATAATTCGATTGGTGACATTGATAAGAATGCTAATTGTATTGTAAATAGTAAGATAACTACATCTACTAGATCGGGTTATTCATGTATAGTGTTAACTCCTAAGGAAACTGATGATTGTAGTAGTGAGGATGATGCGAATAGATTAGGTCTTGATTGGAATCCATATAATCAGACTTGTTGCCCGGTTGGAACAACATATAATCCAACCTTAGGAAAATGTGAATCTAATAATGAGACGTGCCGAATAGAAAATGGTAAATATTATGATTTTGATGGTAATGAAATAACTAAAGAGGAATATGATAGAATTTGTCCTAATTCTGAAAATGGTGATACATGCCGAATAGAAAACGGCAAATATTACGATTTTGATGGTAATGAAATAACTAAAGAGGAATATGATAGAATTTGTCCTTCTAATTTACCACCTACATGTGAAACTGATGGTGATTGCCCATATGGATGTTGTCCTTCTGGAGAATGTGCTCCAATGCCGGATGGAACTTGTCCAGGATCAGGTGGTATAGATGTTATTTATAGAACTATTGATTTAGTAAATCCATTCCCTGGTCAAAACGCCGAACAGAGAAATACTGGAGCTAACTGGTGTAGTTACAATATAAGAACACAGAAAATTGATTGTAAATATAATAATCAAACGGTTAAAAATTATATTACTAGAGAAAAGGGTGGAACTGAGCATGGTGGAGAGGTTTACCGTGAGGATCATGTGTTATATGAAGTTACATTAGATTCTAGTACGATTGGCAAAGTTAGAGATTATAATGATAGTCATAAATATGATGATTGGGATTTAGATTGTTTGGATAATGGAAGGGCATGTATTAGTGATTTTTTAAGAGATCAAGTTACTACTACAGGTAAATGCTCTAGAGCAAGTAAATCTACATTTTATACTTGTGATGAGGATGTTTAGTTAGGAGGGGATAAAGCATGAAGGAATCATTTTGGGGCATATTTGTGTTAGGCCTTGGTGTTATGTCAATATTCTTTATTGTTTTATTTCAAAACTTGACTAATACTGATGAGCACAATTCACAATTATTAAAAGAAGTAACCGAGGCATCTATGTGGGATGCATTTGATTATGCTTCTTATAGGACTTCTGGTGAAATTAGAATAGATAGAGAAAAGTTCGTCGAAAACTTTATTAGAAGATATGCTGAAAGTGCTAGTATGTCTAGACAATATACAATTAAGTTTTACGATATTAATGAGAAACCACCAAAAGTAAGCTTAAGTGTACAAAGCGGAGTGGTAGGTGTTGGAGGTAGCACTCAAATAACATTTGATTTACAAAATAGAATCGATGCTATTTTGGAAGTACCTTATTAAAATAAAAGAAAAGAGAGGATGAGATTATGAATAATGTAGTGGCGTCAGCCAAAAAGTTTTTTAAAAACAAAAATGTGGTAACAGTTATTGGAGTTGTTGTGATTCTAATCTTGTTATATGTTGGTTATAGTACACAAATCAACAATGCAGTACAACCAGTACAAGTTCCTGTTGCTACACAAACAATACAACCAAGAACAGAAATCACTGATGATATGGTGCAGTTGGTAGATATGCCCAATATTTCACTTAGTGATAATGTTATTAGGTCAAGAACACAAATAGTTGGTAAATATTCAAATGTAAATTCAGTAATTCCTGAGGGAAGTATGTTTTATACTGATACAGTAATTTCTGAAGAAGAATTACCTGATGCGGCTTTTACAAAAGTTAAATCTGGTGAGGTTGTTTATAATTTTCCTGTAGATATGGAAAGTACTTATGGTAATTCTATTTTTCCTGGTAATTATATTGACATTTATATGAAAGTTGGAGACGGAACTGATGAAAGAATAATGCTAGGAAAGTTAATTGAAAATGTTGAAGTGTTGGCTGTTAAGGATTCTTCTGGTAGAGCTGTATTTGAAAATACTAGTGAAGAGAGAACTCCTGCTATGTTAATATTTGGATTAAAGAGCAATTTATATACTATTTTAAAGAAAGCTTCATATATGGATGGCTTGGGTGTTGAACTTTATCCAGTACCACATGGTGGACAAGTTGATACTGAAGGTGCAACTCAAGTTTCTACTCAACAATTGGTAGATTATATCGATGCACATTCTGTTAATATTCCTGAACCAGAACCAACAACTGAAGAAGATCCATTAATACCAACAATTGAGGAAACTGGAGGAAATCCTAATACTGTTACAATAACTTTCCCTGATGGTTGTGATGGTACATATACTTGTACATATGTAAAAGATGGTGGAGATAGTCGAAGAGTAACTAAAAATACTCAAGATATTATTTATACTGCAAATGGTACTTTGACTGCAACAGTTCAGGAAGAAGATGGGACTGCTCATTCAATTACGACTGATATACCAATGACTAATTCAACTACAACGGGGCAATAATAATGAATAATATGTTTGACCAAATAGATTTCGGTCATTTGAAACCTTATTTGGAAGATGATGATATTACTGATATTTCTTATGATAATGGTGGACAGATACATTTAAAGACTTTATCTAAAGGAATATTTAGAATCGAAAATCCTGCTATTAATAATGCATTTATGGAAAAGCTAGCATTTCAATGTTCTAATGTTATGGGTAAGACTTTTAACATGGCACATCCTTTCTTGGATGCCGAGAGTGCAGAGTTACGTTTAGCTTTTATTCATGAATCTGTTGCACAAAACGGTATTGCTTGTGTTGTTCGTAAAACACCTGCTAAAATACGTTTGCAAAAAGAAAAAATAGTTGCGGATAAATATGTTGAATTAGATATTATTGATTTTCTAGAACAATGTGTATTAGGTCATTGTAATATGATTGTGTGTGGTGAGACTGGTTCTGGTAAGACTGAGTTAGTTAAGTATTTAGCATCTAAAATAGCTGATAATGAAAAAGTTATTACAATTGAAGATACTTTGGAACTTCATTTGGATAAGATTTTTCCGCATAGAGATATAGTTGCTTTAAAAACAAATAATATTGCTTCTTATACAGATATATTGGAAGCATGTATGAGACAAAATCCAAAATGGATTTTGCTTTCAGAGGTACGTAGTGCTGAGGCAGTACTTGCTGTACGTAACTCTATTTCATCTGGACATTATATTTTATCTACTATTCATGCCGATAAAGCTGCTTCTATTCCTAATCGTATGTATAGTTTGCTTGAGACTAATCAGGATTTGGATCAGTTTATGAGTTCAATTTGTAGATATATTCAAATTGGTATATATGTTAGAGGATATCAAGATAAGGCTACCAAAAAATTTAGACGTGAAATAGCAGAGGTTACTGAATTTTATGTAACTAATGATACAAATGAGGCTCGTCATAATGTTATTTATCGTAAAGGAGCGGATGGAAAAGTCATTAGAAATAATCCGAGTCCTTATTTAATCGATTATCTTGAAGTACAAGGGGTATTTTTACCAAAAGAGCTTCAAAATATGGCTGGAGAGTCTTATGTTGATAGCAATTCAATGAAGGGTAATGCTGAAGTTCAAGTTGAAAAAAATTTGAAGTCAAATAATTCCACTAATTTAATGAATGATTTTACCAATGGACAAGTAGTTCAAACAGAAAATTTACAGGATAATAATGTTTCACCTCAAGTTAATGTTAATAATGGAGTTACTTCAATTAATGATGTAGTTAGTAATTCTCAAGTTGATGTAAACACTAATCAGACAGTTAGTTCTGATGGTACGATACCTTCATCTACTGCAGAAAATAAAACAGAAAATTTATTTGAATAAAGGAGGGGAAGCTATGACATTTATAATATTTTTAATTGTTTTGGCAATTGCAATATTTGTTATTTTATATCGAAATAATAGTAATAGTAACAATGTTTATAAGTTTATAAATAAGAAAATTGGTGTAATTTATGATAAATATGCTCCTTATTCATTTAAAGTAGTTAGAGAAAAGGTTAAGGAGCTTGGTCAAGAATATACTCCAAAACAGTATGCTATTCAAGTTGTAGTATTTGCGGTGAGTGCGGCTGTAGTTACATATTTATATTTCTATAATATTGTAGTTTCACTTATTTATGCTGCCTTGGCTGTATTAGTTATTCCTTATTTAACTTATTTAAGGTGTAAAAGACTTTATAGTGAATTTATATTTGAACAAATTCAAGTTTATACAACAAATACAATAATGGAATTTGCAACTACACAATCTTTTGTTAAAGCATTAGAAGGAGTATATGCTTCAAATGTGCTTGAAGATCCCGTTAAGTCTGATGTTAAAATGATGATTGACATGGCTTATGAAAATGGTACTATTGATCAATCACTTAATTATATGAATTCAAAATATGACTTTTATATAGTAAGAAATATGCATCAATTGTTTTTACAAATTACAAATGAAGGTGCTAGAGATTCTGGAGAATCTTTAGAAAATATGAGCCAGGATATAGATATGCTTGTTGAAGGTGTTTATCGTGATAGAATTGATAGAGCCACATTTCACAAGAAGTTTTTGCAATTTGGTATTATACTTTATTTAATGGTCATGCTTGTTCAATTTATGCTTGGTATGGAAACTTATAATCAAATGCTTGGAGATTGGTGGGTTCAAGTGTTGTTACATGGTATTATTTGGCTAAATACATTCTTTCTACTTTCTGGTGAAAAATATTATAATGAAGATGTGGGGGCGGAATAAATGGGTATAGGTTTAACGTTTATAATTATTGCAGTTATTGTGATATTTTTGCTTGAATACAACAACCATTTCAGCTCTAATAAATTTATTAAAGAAACTGCGCCATATTTTAGAACTATGATGGAATCTGATTATGAATTTTTACTTAAGGTAAGATATGGTGGAGATGTTGATGTAAACAAAATGTATGGATTAAGGGTTCGTAATGGAATTATTGGAATTATATTTTGTTTGTTTATATTTATGGATCAGCTTTCATTTGCTTATGTTTTACTTTCTTTATTGATTGGCTTTGCTTTATTTAAGTTGCCTTATATGCAGTTAAGTAGTTATTATAAGCAAAATTTGCATAAAATTAATTTAATGCTTCCATACTATTTAAAGGGACTAGAAATTTTAATTCAACATTATACAGTCCCGGTAGCACTTGCAAGATCAATTGAAACAGCACCAGAGATCTTTAAACCTGGTTTGCAAAAATTGGTAGCTAAAATTGATGCGGGTGATTCTTCTGTACAACCTTATATGGATTTCGCTAGTGAATATCCAGTTCGTGATTCAATGAGAATGATGAGACTTTTGTATCGTTTAGGACTTGGTAGTCAAGAAAATAAACAAGAACAATTACTTATGTTTTCACGTACAATTTCTTCTTTACAAAATAAAGCTCGTGAACAAAAATATAAAGAACGTCTAGAAAAGATGGAAAACAAGACAATGATGATGTTATTTTGTACAGGAGGAGGAATTTTAGGTTTTCTACTTTTGTCAATGATGATGATGATGAATTATTAAGTGTAGTAAAATATTTTAAACTATGTTATAATTAAAAATAGGAGGGTAGGTGATTAGTTATGAAGGAAGCAGCTGGTGAGGCTAACTTAACTGTTGTAGCTATTATTTTGATTGGTGTTGTTGTTGCTGTTGTTACTCCACTTGTTACAAGCTTAATGAGTAGTTCTGCTGAAAAAGCTTGTTGCTCAGATGCTGGTGGAATTTGGAGAAATGGAAGTTGTCAAGCTGGTAGTAGTGCATATGATGCATCTGGTTATCGTGATTGTGTTAATGAGGCTACAGCAAATCAATAAGATTTAAATATGCTTGCTTTAGAGCAAGTTTTTATTGGATATTAAGGTGGTGATTTAAATGCGTGAAAGTATTGGTAGTGTATTTTTATACAATATAATTATTTTATTTGTAATTATAGTTTTTGGTTTACTTTCGGCTACTATAAGTTACTATAAAGCATTTAAAGTTAACGAAAGAATACTTTATTCTTTGGATAAATTTGAGGGATATAATCAATTTTCTGAGGCAGAAATAGAGGATTATTTGGTGAGTATTGGTTATACTTATAGTCCTACTGGTCAAGATGCTTGTCCTGAGGAGAAAGATGGCGGAACTTTAATTCGCTCTAATAGTGCTAAACATTTATATTGTGTTTATTATTTTTCGGATGATAGAGGTAGTAATGAGAAAGATAGACTTAATGGTGATGATGAACCAATTTACTATAATTATGCGTTAACTAGTTATATTTATGTAGATTTACCAATTGTTGGTGCATTTAAATTACCTGTTTATACTAAAGGCGAGAGGATATATAATTTCAGTGATAGTCAAGAACAGGGGGCGATAATATGAAAGAGGCAATTGCTAATGCGGGCATTTATAACTTGGTAATTATATTTGTTATAATTTTGCTTGCTTTCTTTATAGGTTCCCTTTCTTATTCAAAAGCTTTTAAAGTTAAAAATAAGATAATTGAAGAAATTGAAAAGGATCAAGGATATACAACTGGTATTAATGATTCTACTGAGGATAGAGTAGAAGAGTGGATTTCAAGTATTGGTTATAGAATTAATACAGGAAATACTAGAAATACCGAAAATTGTCCTACAGTAACTGGTAATGGTGGTGAAACGGGAAAACTTGTAAATACTGATGGTGATTATCAGTATTGTGTTTATGAGTTTGATACATGTACTGCTGGTTCTGATAAAGCAAAATGTGGTAAATATTATCGTGTTACAGCTTATATGTATTTTGATGTACCAATTTTAAGTGGGTTGCTTAAATTACCTGTAAGTGGTGAGACTATGATATTTAATGAGATAGATAGTTAAGGAGGCGAAGGATAAGTGAATGTAATAGTTGCTAACAAATATCGTGATGCATTAGCTGGTTTAGATATTGAAGTTATAAAAAAACTAGAAGGAGAATATACTGTTGATGAGATTATTGGGACATTTGAGAATTTCTTCTTTAATAAAATGATTTTAGATGTTACAGCTTTAAAAGATTATAAAAATATTAAAACTTTACAAAAGTTGTCTTTGTCGCTTGATGTAGATAAAGTTATTTTACTGTTAGATGGTTCACCTGAAACTTCAGATCCTGAATATTTATCTGATTTAATTTCGATGAGAATATATAATTTTACTATGAATGTTGAAGGTGTAAAATGGCTTTATGAACATCCAAATAGTTATCGTGATGTTGCTCAATATCATCAATTAGATACAACTCATGGAGCATCTTATAATAATGCAGTACCATCTTCTAGTCCTTATCAAGAGTTTAAAAAGAATACAATTATTTGTTTTAAAGATATTACACCTGGAGCAGGCTCAACAACTTTAACATATATTGCAAAAAAACAATTAGCCCGTAATTATGATGTTGTGGCTATTGAGGTGGATAAACACGATTTTATGTATTTTGATGAAGACAAGATGTATAGTGTGTCTAGTAATGGGCTTGGTAATACTATATCTAAGTATAGTAATTCGGATGTTATTTTAATTGATGCGAATAGTAGTTCTGTAGCTGAGGGGTTTGCTAGTGAAACAATTTATTTGTTAGAACCTTCTAAGATTCAACTTAACAAGTTATTGGCACGTGATCCGAACGTCTTAGAACGTAGTAAAAATAAGAAAATTGTATTAAATCAATGTATGCTTAGTGATCAAGATGTTTCTGATTTTGAGTATGAAACTGGTTTAAGTGTGTTTTATAAAATTCCACCACTTAATGATCAAAGTTCTAATAATGCTGATTTAGATAAATTTTTGGTTAAATTAGGATTTTATAAACAAGATGTTTCTGGTGGTGAAAGTAATAAAAAAGGATTTATGGGGTTATTTAAATAATCTCTTTTTTATATACTAGGAATTTGCTTTGTAAAAGGTAAAGATTTGAAGTTGAGAAAATGGAAATTCCTAGTGTGTTATACAAAGAGTAAACGAGATTATAATGCCGCAATTAATATAATGTTTAAAGGCTTAGAAAAAGTATGTATTATATTTGAAACGATCTATCTAATCAGTAAATTTTGACATTTTGTTCTAAAGTAGTTATGTATTCTATTGACAAAAATGGTAATTAAAGGTATATTTATAGTATAAGTTTAGAGGAGGTTAAATTATGAATTTAGTTAACGTTTTGGATTATTGTACTGGTATTTTTGAAAATGGGCAAGGTATTCCAGATGGAATAGGAAATGTTGTTCATTTAATTATAATAGCTATTCAAGTGGTTGTACCAATATTACTTATTATTTGGGGTATGATTGATTTTGCTAAGGCTATTATTGGACAAGATGAAGACAAAATTAAAGCTGGGCAAAAGACTTTTATAAAAAGATTAATTGCTGCGGTTGTCGTATTCTTAATTGTTACCATCGTTCAACTTGCTATTAATTTAGCTGTAAGTGTTTCTGAGTCTGGAGACGGAAATGAAGCTCAAACAGCTTGGAATTGTGCTTATGAGTTGATTAGCGGTAAATAAATAGAAAGTGGGAATCGGATATGAATTTATTTTATGTGTTAGATGCTGCTGACTCAACATTATGTGAAGGTATTTTAGTACCAAATGTTTTGTTTAATGTAGTGTCAACAATTATTACAGGTATTAAAATTGTAGTTCCAATATTACTTATTATTTGGGGTATGCTTGATTTTGCTAAATCTGTAGTTGCTAAAAAAGAAGAAGATATAAAAAAATATCAAAAAGCATTCGTATCACGTCTTATTTCTGCTTTAGTTGTATTTTTGATTATATTTATTGTTCAACTTGCTGTTAATTTAATTTCAGGTGTTGAAGATAGTACTAATCCAGATGGTACTACTGTTAGCGATATTTGGAGCTGTAGCAAGAAATTTATTAATGGTGTTGATACAAATAATGAAACAAGTGAATAGAGTTATCGTTAGATAATTCTTTTTTTCTGCAAATGTAAAGTTTTATATGTAAAATATTTGTTGGTTAGATAATTTATGATATAATGATTATAGTTTGAAAGTTAGGGATAATATGAAAAGATGTTTAAAATACTTATTTTTTTGTTTTTTTGTTTTTACTGTTATAATTAATAGTAATGTTAAAGCTGCTCCAAAAGCTATTGCATGTGATTATGGTATTGTGTGTACTTATTCTTTGCCTTATCTTAGTGTGACAGCTGGTGGTCATTCTTATGCAAATGCGTATTTAGGCATATATTATCAGTGTAAAGACAATTCTAAAAAACTATCTGAATGTACTACTTTTGAGAGTGCCGCATATTCTTCCATTTTAAAATATAATTCTCAAGGTGGAGTAGATAAGGTATCTTTTAATAATTATGATGATATATTTTATGCGACCGATACTTACAAAGATAAATTTAATTATAACGGTCAATTTAAATGTCCAGTTATTTTTTATCATGGAAGCGGTGGAGGTACTGCTAATCCTAATGTAACTTTATATTATAATAAATCAGATGCGGGTAAAGATATAAATGATTATAATGGTGCTACCTTAAAAGATAATGCTTGTATATCTAAAAATACAAATGTAGATTGGTCAAAACTTACAGATACTATAGATCAGGGTGCAGAAGCTTCACCGTTAGAAATGGCTGGTAGTACAGCTGATGAAGATATTCGTGGTGATTCTGAGAATCCTGAAGATCTTGGCGAAGATGCTGCTATATTAGATGCAATAAATAAGTGGGGAAATAGTGGCGATAGTACTCGCTATAATCAAGACTCAGTTGATCCTTGTGATTTAATAAGTGATGATATACAAGATTTATTACATAATATATTTTTCTTTATTAGTGTTGCGGGGATAATTATTTTAGTAGCTATGACTGCTATAAGTCTAGTGAAAGTAATAACTGCTAGTGAAGATGAAGCTTTAAGAAACTTTTTTAAAGGTTTATGGAAGAGAATTATATGTTTAATTATATTGTTGATATTACCTACACTTGTGACATTTATTGTACAGCTTGTAAATAATGTTGCACCAGGTTTAGGTATTAGAAGTGATAATCCTTTGTGTAATGTTACTGAATGATAAAATATTTATTTGTTATCTTGTTAATTTATGATATAATGTATATAAGGTAGAGAAGGTAGGGCATGCTATGAAAAAATATGTTATATCTTTTTTAATTTTTGTTAGTGTTTTGTTTGTCAATCTAAGTAGAGTAGAGGCAACTAATAATGTAGATGGTGGAGGAAATACTAGCAGTGATGGTAATTCATGCGAGTATGGTATTATATGTAATTATGAATTTTGTGTGCGCCGCGGTCAAGCTTCTGATAAAGGGTATTTGGCTTTATCTTGTCCACAAAATAGTGGAAACGTCGTTTTATCTGTTGCATATACATGTTCTTCTTCTGGGGTTTCGTCTGCTAATTGTGATTCGTTTGTTTCGTGGGCAAAGATCGCAAGAAATAATGCAACTAGTTATGTGAATGTTAATTTTGGAAATTATGATGAAGTATTTCACAATGCTGATTATTTAAAAGATAAATTTAAGAAGAGTGGCTCTTTTTCTTGCCCTTCTTATTATGTTTCGTTATCAGATGCTTTGGATGATGATAAATATAGTTTTAGTTTTACGAATAATGGTGGTAGATTTATTTCTCCAAATGGAACTAGTGATAAAAAATATTCTTCTCAAGAATGTATAAATAAAAATACTACTACTTCAGAAATTAATGCTAGGCTACAAGAAATTACTACTAAGAGAGCTTCTGACACTTCAATTGATCAAATTGAAGAGGAAAAAGATTTTTATAGTGGTGATTCAGATTATTCGTATATTGATTGTGAAGTTGAGGAAAATAAGGATTCAATTATTTGTTCAATACTTAATTGGGGAAATGCTTTAGGGACAACAAAATATGATCCTAATAGTTTAGATCCTTGTGATTTAATAAATGGTCAAATACAAGCTTTATTGCATAATATATTTTTCTTTATTAGTGTTGCGGGGATAATTATTTTAGTAGTTATGACTGCTATAAGTCTAGTGAAAGTAATAACTGCTAGCGAAGATGAGGCTTTAAGAAACTTTTTTAAAGGTTTATGGAAGAGAATTATATGTTTAATTATATTGTTGATATTACCTACACTTGTGACATTTATTATACAACTTGTAAATAATGTGGCTCCAAGTTTGGGTATTAGAAGTGATAATCCTTTATGTAATGTTACTGAATAGATGGAGGTGTAATAATGGAGGGTAATTGGTTTACAGATATATTAAATATGTTTTTTACCTTTCTAGATAGAATTGTCTATGGTCTTATAACCATTTTATATCAATTGTTATTATATTTGGCAAATTTAGATTTGTTTCAAATGTCTACATTAGCGGATAATCCTGATCCTACTAATGTAATTATGAATTTTTCAAGTCGTGTGTATGCGTTACTTGGAATCTTTATGTTGTTTAAGATAAGTTTTTCAATATTACAATATATGGTAAATCCTGATGATTTTTCTGACAAGAGTAAGGGTTTTGGAAAAATGGTTACAAATACTTTGATTTCTTTGTGTTTAATTGTTGCAGTTCCATATATATTTCAATTTGCTTTTAAAGCACAAGGTATTATTCTAGAAAGTAATTTTCTTGGACAACTCATTTTAGGTAATACTACTACAAGTGGGGAAAGTACTAGTGAAGAGTTAAAGGATATGAATCTTAATGAAGAGATGGCAGAGGATTTGCAATTTCTGGTGTATGGTTCATTTTTCTCGGTAGATAGTAGTGTAACTGATAAATGTTCTTCGGGTCCTGTTCTTGGAACTAAATCTATGGCTCAAAACGTGGGATGTTTGAATTATTTAGCTGAACGTTTTGAGAGTGTTGGCGGTGCAAATAAGTTAGGTGATTTCTTTGCTGCTGGTGGCGTTGAGAGTACTGAGAGAAGGTTTGATGCTTTTGGTGAAGTTGTAAACATTAAAACGGAAGATAATAAGTATTTATTTAAATATATGCCAGTAATATCTACAGTGGCAGGTGGATTTGTTGTTGTAATGTTACTTTCATTTTGTATAGATGTTGCTGTAAGAATTATTAAACTTGGATTTTTAGAAATAATTGCACCTATTCCTATTATTTCGTATATGGATCCAAAACAATCTGGTAAAGATGGTATGCTTGGAAGATGGGGTAGTGAATGTTTTAAAACATATTTATCATTGTTTATTAGATTAGCTATAATATATTTTGCTTTCTTTGTGGTTGATGTTGTGGCAAATAGTGTATTAGCTGATTCTACGGAACAATTATATTTGAATGATAATCCTCCGGAAGGACTTATGGCAGTCTTTGTTCAAGTTATGGTTATTCTAGGAGTGTTTATGTTTGCTAAAGAAGTACCTAAATTGCTTGAAAACTTAATTCCTGGAATGAGTGGCGCAGGAAGTCTTAGTATTAATCCACTTAAGAAAATAAATGAAAGTCCACTTGCGGCAGGGGCTTTAGCATTTGGTGGAGCTGCTATTGGTGGAGCTGCTGCTAATGCAATTGCTGCGGGTAAAAATGCTTTTGATAACAGAAAGCAAATAGCTGATGATTTTCGGAATATTAAGAATGCTAAACATATGACAAAAAGTAATAAAGCATTATCATATGCCAAGATGATAGGTGGCGGAGTTGGAAGCGCTGCCGCATCAACTGTAGCTGGTGGTGCAGGTGCAGCCTTTAGAGGGGCTTATAGTGCTGGAAAAAATAAAAATTTACTTAGTGGTATAACGACAGGAAGAGTACAAGCTGCTGAAGCTAGAGTAAACCGTGATAAAAGGCAGGAAAGAGGTTATACACCTTTCAAAAGAGCTACGGATGCTGTATGGAAATTTGCTAATGTAAAAAATAAGGCCGGCGGAATTGGACAAATGGATGAACAAGTTAAAGAGTGGACAAGAGCAAGAGAAAATGAAATGTCTAAAGAACAATCGATACGTGATGCTCAAAGACAAGCACTTGTTAATTCAAAACATAACGAGGCAGATATGAATAAAGCAATGTTTAATCCTTTATTGGATAAAAATGGAAAACAAATGGTTGATAAAATAACGGGACAATTATTGTGGGATAAAGATCCTAACAAAATTAGAACTTATGAAGAATATCAACGAGATGTTTGGGATGGTAATTATTCTACTTTAATTGATGAAGATTTATATAATTCTTATTCTTCTTCAGAAAAAGATGCCCTTATTGCAGATCAAAATGCAGAAACTTATCGTAAGGCAATTAAAGAAAATCAAGATATTATGGATATTAAAGGGAAAGATGGTAAATAGTGAGGTGATTAAATGAATTTCTTAATTCCTGCAAATACAAAAAAATCAATGTTGATTTTTGGTATTTTTACAACATTTGATTTGATATTATTTGGAGTTGGAATAGGAGTTACAATACTGCTTTTAATGATTGTGAGACCAAGTTCTTTACTAACGGCATGTATTGATTTGGCTCCGGCTGTTATATGTGGTTTTTTGGTACTTCCGGTACCTAATTACCACAATATTAGAGTTGTTATTCAAGAGGTATATACCTTTTATACCAAAAGACAAAGATTTATATGGAAGGGCTGGTGTGTGAAAGATGAGTACGGAGAATCGAAGCAAATATACAAATGATTTTGTACCTATAAAATCAATTACAAATGGTATTATTATTACTGATAATAATGATAAGATTACAGGGATAAAGATTTTTCCTAGAAATATCTTTATTTTGGAACCAGATATGCAAAATATGATTATTAATAATTTGAGAAATGTTTACAATTTAATTGATTATGAGTTTTGGATTATTGCAGCTGATAGACCTGTTGATATTACTGCTTATTTATCTAGATTACAATTACTTTATAATTCACAAACTAGTCCAGTAAAAAGAAAACTTATTATGGATGATATTAATAAAGCGAATATGTTTACTACTAATAATGTTGTTGATACTGAATTTTATTTATTATTTAAAGAGAATGATATGGATAAAATTCAGAAAAAGATTAGAAATTTAATTCAAGCTTTTGCTAGTGCTGGACTTAATGCTACACAAACATCGAATGATGATTTAAGAATTATTTTAGATAATTTCTTAAATGGTGGAACTACCACAACATTTGGGACGGTGATGAGTTAATGGATATAAGAACGCAGATTGCCCCTAAAGGGTTAGAATTTAAACCTAGTAGTTTTATTACTAGTGATAAATATTGTACTATATTAACTGTTATTAGTTATCCTAAAATTATTAATCCTGGTTTTTTATCTGATTTGACAAGTATGGCAGGAGTTAAGATGGTAATTAAACATATCCCACTTCCATTTGGTGTTATTCAGAAGATGATTAATAAAGAAATTGCTGATCAAAAAGCTCGTTATCAAGAAGAACACGATGTGACAATACAAGAAAAAATTCGTCAGGATTATGAGTCTTTGGAAGAATTTATCAAACAATTAGCAGCAAGTCAATCTAAAATTTATGATTTTCAGTTACATCTAATGATTACGGCTGATTCTGATGAAGAATTAACTTCTAAAAAATTACAACTCAGAAGTTATTTGGAAGCTATGGATATGAGAGCAATACCTTTAAGATTTGAACAAGAAAAAGTACTTAAAAGTATGCTTCCCATTTTTCCAAAACAAGATATTGAAGATAGAATTGGTACTCCAATTCCTTCACCAACACTTGCGGCAATGTATCCATACGTATTTGATAGTATAAAAGATCCAGGATTGTCTACTTTACTTGGTGTTGATTTTTCTGGTGGTGTTGTTTTATTTAACCAGTTTTTATATCAAGTTCAAAAAGAACACAATAGAAATAATGCGAACATGATTATTTTAGGTACTTCTGGTAGTGGTAAATCTACAGCTGCTAAATTACTTTTAAGAAGTCATATTAGAAATGATTATAAAATAGTTGTTATTGATCCTGAGGGTGAACTTGAAGAGATGACAAGACTTTATGGTGGAGATTTCATCGATTTAGGTAAAGGTGGAGAATTTGGTATGATTAATCCACTTGAGATTATTATGGATGCTGATGAAGATGAGATGAAACAAGGTTTGGGGTATGCTGTACTTACTAGATCTTTGCAAACAGTAAAAGCATTTATGAAATATTATGATCCTTCTATTACTGAAGATGTTATAAATGTATTTAGTGAAATGGTACAAGAAACGTATAAACGTTTTGGTATTGATTTTAATACAGATTTTACTCATTTCACTTCTAAAGATTATCCTACTTTTAAAGATGTATATGCGACAGTTAGAGGAAAAATTACGGCAATGCCTGAACAAAGTAAAGAAAGAGAAATACTTGAGCAATTAGAATTGAAACTTCGTCCATTGATTGGTGAGTTAAGATTTTATTTTGATGGCAATACAACAATTTCTCCAAAGAGTAATTTTATAGTATTTAATATTAGAGAATTAATGAATACGGATACAAATATTAGAAATGCTTTATTCTTTAATGTTTTAAAATATGCTTGGAGTTTAACTCTTGATCCTAATATTAATACAATTCTTACTGTGGATGAAGCTCACGTTCTTTTATCTGGAAATAATACTTTAGGGGCTGATTTCTTAGCTCAAGTTCAAAGACGTGCTCGTAAATACAATACAGGTACAATTATAATTACACAGCAACCTACAGATTTTAGTGATCCTATGGTTATTACACAGGGTAAAGCTATATTTGATAATGCGTCTTATTATTTAGTGATGGGACTTAGAAAACAGGCTGTTGAAGATTTATCAAAACTGATAGACTTAAATGATAATGAAAAAGAAAGTATAAAGGGATATAATCAAGGTGAAGCTTT
The DNA here is from genome assembly GCA_944358525.1 of uncultured Bacilli bacterium. Classification (GTDB taxonomy): domain Bacteria; phylum Bacillota_I; class Bacilli_A; order RF39; family UBA660; genus Coprosoma. The sequence continues at coordinate 22,853 of CALVRI010000006.1, forward strand.
GTTTGTATGTGGAAGTAAGAGAATGAGAATAAATGTTGTAGTTACTCAACAAGAATTAGATTCATTTGGTTCTGGAGGAGGACTATAAGTTAGTTAGGTGGTGATACTGGCATGAATCCATTGAAAAAATTAACAGGTAAATTTTTTGGGAATAAAGGCAAGAAAAAACAAACGGATCCTGTTAGCAAAATTTTAACCGTTAAGGCTAAAATCATGACATATGGAATAGGTGTTAGTATTGCCTTTTTTGTGGCTATTATTGCTGTTATTTTAGCTGTAGTTAGTTATTTCTTAGGTTTTGTACAAGAAAATGTCGAAAGAGTAGGAAATTTATTACGTGGTGGTTGTATTTTATGTACTACTGAAGAATTGGAACAGATGAAAGAAGATCAGTTTTATACTAAAATTAGAATTATTAAAGAAGAAGGTGGCAGCAAGATTGATGATGCTGTTTTAGCTTCTACTGTGTTATTCCAAGGAGAATATACTGATATTATTGATTCTTTATATGATGAAGAATTTGACGAGGCTGATTTTGCTGATCATGTTTCTAACTTTTTTGATTCTCTAAGTGTAACAGGTGATCATCAATACAAAGGTGTTACTCAAGAACAAATTGATTTATTAGATGCTGCGGCTCTTATTATGGTAAATTCAAATGTTGATGGAAAATATAATGAGGACAGTTATAAAAAAGCTTTAGTAAATCCTGGATTTGGTTCTGATAATTGGTTTATAGATGGAGCTTCTTGTATCACTAGTGCTTTGAATGATATTGTTGATGGTTTTGTTAGTGCAATACCATTGATTCCGCTTATTACTGGTGGCGGAAATGTCGTTGATAATACAAATCGATTTTTTAATACAGCATCTATTTGTGCTGAAGGATTTATTGGTGGTACTTATGATAATATAGCCTCTATTTCCGATGAGGAGCAAAAGCAAAGAAAAAAGGAAGAAATTGCGCAAAATATTATAGATTTTGCTAAGTTTTACAGACAATTGTTTCCTGAAACGACTGCTAATAATGCTGCTGGTTCTGTTTGCTACTATAAGGTTCCTTATATAGATGAAGAAATTTCTAATTTAAAAGTACAAACTATTCAATGTGAATCTGGTAATGTGACTGGTGGTCCATATGATGATATTGCGACTGAAGGTTTAATTGATTTTGAAAATATTTATGTTCCTGGTGTAGTTTATGCTGAATTTGGTGGAGCAGATGAAGAAACAATGAAAGCACAAGCTGTGGCAACACGTAGTTATGCTTTGACTAGACATATGCCTGGTGCTAATATTGGAATTACCTTGGAAGATGGACAATGGGTTTTGCGTATTAGGACTTGTACTTCTGATCAGGTATTTTGTCACCCTGTATTAGGTTGTCATTCAATTACTGGTAGTATGCAAGGAACCACTAGTGGTGGAGATACTGTGTATGCTGGTGCTGATGATAGTGGAAATTATACTAGGCCACCAATGTCTGAGGATAGTCCGGTATTGGAGAGAGTTAAAGCTACTAAAGGTGAGGTTGCTGTAGATTCTTCTGGTACAGTAGTTAATACAGGGTTTGTTTCAACTGATCAAAATGCTTGGGCATCAATGGCAGCTGGTGGAATGAATTATAAAAATATTATTATTAATTACTATAGTAATAAAGGGGTTTCTGATGTTAAGTCTGATTGCCGTGGTGGCGGTAATGGTATATATACAACTGAACAATTGGAAGAGTATGTTCAATTATCAGATGCAGCTCCAGTTACTAATAATTGGGCTAATGCGGATTTATCATCAACTGAATATGGATCTATTGAAGGCCTTAGTCAACATATTAAAGATAGTGTAAACAATGCTGGTTATGGTACTAGAGAAAGTGTAGTTGCAGCTGGTGTGTCTTTGATTGGTGATTATATAAGGGCAACTGGCAAAAGAGCGAGATATGATCAAGCTCAAAGACATCCTTGGGAAGTTGAGGGTATTATTAGAGATAACTTATATTTTGACTGTAGTAGTTTTGCTTGGTGGGCTTTGTATAATGGAGGTTTTAAAGTTCCAACTCATGCTTATACTGGTGATCAACGGAGTTGGGCAAATAGCAATGGTTATTTAAAAACTCCTGGTCCTGGTGTTGGCCAAGGTGGAGATTTCTTGATTAGTGGTGGTCATATTATTTTGATAATTGGTAATTATGATGGCGGTTATTATGTGGCTCATGCATCTAGTTGGACTAATGGCTTAAAGATTAATAAGCTTGATTATAATTCTGCTAGAGCATCATATGATGTAATAGATATGACAGAATATTATAATAATTCAAGTAATGTAAGGTGATAATTATGTTAAAAAAAATAATATTATTGTGTTTAGGTGTATTTTTATTGACTGGGTGTGATGCAACTTATAATTTAGAAATTGATGGTAATGAGTATAAAGAAAATGTATCTATCGTAGAAAATAATTCAGCATACTTTTATTCTGGTGATTATCCAGCTAAATCATTGTTAGAATATGGATTGAGTTATCCGTTTGCTTTAAATGCAGATTTTGTTTCTTATTCTGAATCTACTGAAAAGGTGGATGGTATTGAATATTATAATGTTGAGGATATTTCAGATAATAATAGTGTTGGTATAAGATTTGATGGTACTTTTGATTCTGACAGTTTCGAAAGGTCAAATATGGTTGTTTCTAATTATAATAGATTTGTTAAAGCAACTATTGATGGCAATGTTGTATTGTCAACTGGTGAACGTTTGAAATCTTTTGATCAATATACCAATTTAAATAGAGTTATAATTAATATTAAGACTAATAACAAGGTGGTTAAACATAATGCGGATGAAGTAAATGGTAATACTTACACTTGGACTATAGATAGAAATAATTATGTTGATAAATCAGTTTATTTTGAATTTGAACAACCTAAAGGGTCTGGCGGGGATGGAGTATCAAGTTTTATATTTAATCCGATAATTTTAATAATTATATTAGTGATAATTATTGTTGCTTGTATAATTGCACTGTTTATATTTATAAAAAATAGAAAAAATAACAGATTATAATAATATAAAAAAGTAATGTTAACAAATATTGCTTTTTTTGTGTTATAATATTGTTGACTAATTAATGGAGGGTTTGTATATGAAATTGAAGTTTAGAGCAGAAAAAAAAGATTGGATTATATTTGGGGGTTATGCGGTAGTTTTACTTTATTTTGTTGCTATTGCTCTTTTGAATATTATTCAATTTGCTAAAGGTGATTTAGATCATCCATTTCATGGGCTTAATCCATTTCCAGCTTTTTCATCAAATATGATAGGTCTTACTTTTACATGTTATATTATTGCTTTAGTGGCTAGTATATTTAGTGTTTCTGATAGATTTTTTGATAGAGAAAAAGGTTTTGGTTTTTCTACTGAAGGTAAAAAATCTTCTAAAGGATATTCTAGATGGACATCAGTTGATGAGATGAAAAAAGAACTTACAATGGTTAAAGTACAAGCTCCACAAGCTGATGCTGGTGGACTTCCATTAATTAATGATGGAAAAAAAATGTGGGTGGATAATGGTGAAGGGCATACTTTGATTATTGGTTCTACTGGTGCTGGAAAAACTCAAGTTGCAATTTTTCCACTTGTACATTCACTTGCTAAGCATGATGAGTCAATGATTATTACTGATCCAAAAGGAGAAATTTATGAAACAACTGCTGAGATGCTTAGAAAAAGAGGGTATAATGTTGTACTTTTAAATTTTCGTAATCCACAACAAGGAAGTGGTTGGAATCCATTACATTTACCTTATAAATATTATAAAGAAGGAAATCCTGATAAAGCTAATGAGCTTACAGATGACCTTGCTATGAATATTTTATATGATGAAAATGCTCAAAACAATGATCCGTTTTGGGAGAAGACATCAGCCGACTATTTTTCTGGTATTTGTTTAGGCTTATTTGAAGATGCTAAAGAAGATGAAATTAATTTAAATAGTGTTAATTTATTTACGACTGTTGGTGAAGAAAAATGTGGACCTAATGCACTTTATGCTAATGAATATTTTAAAACTAAAGATCCAGCTTCACCAGCTTATGTTAGTGCTTCTTCTACTATTGCTGCACCTAATGAAACTAGAGGTAGTATTTTATCTGTATTTAAACAAAAAATTAGATTATTTGCGGCTCGTGAGAATTTATCAGAAATGCTTTCTCACAGTGATTTTGAATTTGAAGATATTGGTAGAAAGAAAACTGCTGTATTTATAGTTATTCAAGATGAAAAGAAAACATATCATTCACTTGTTACTATATTCCTTAAACAATGTTATGAGACTTTAGTTGATTATGCACAAAAATGTGGTGGAAAACTCCCATATAGAACTAATTTCTTACTTGATGAGTTTGCAAATATGCCACCATTAAAAGATGTTGATACAATGGTATCAGCAGCTAGAAGTAGAAAAATGAGATTTTTCTTTGTTATTCAAAACTATGCACAATTAGCAGAGGTTTATGGCAAGGAAAAAGGAGATACAATTAGGGGTAACTGTACAAATATTGTCTATTTGATTAGTACAGAACTTTCTGCATTAAAAGAAATTAGTGAAATGTGTGGAGAGGTTAAAGTTAAAACTGATAAGAAGGATAAGGATGGTAAAGCAATAGAAGAAACAAGACCACTTATTACGGTTAGTGATTTGCAAAAATTAAAAATGGGTGAAATAATTTTACTTAGACTTCGTATGGATCCTTTTAGAACTAAATTAAAACTAAATTATCAGATTGACTGGGGTGATATTGATAAGTGTGATAAAGCAACTTATCCAACAAGAGAAAAACAACCAGTACATATATTTGATTTAAAAACTTTTGTTAATAAAAAAAGAGAAGAAAAAAGAGAAGAAAGCATGAATAAACTTATTAGTCAAGTAATGCCTAATTTCAATAAAAATGGTGGAGTACAAGGTGTTAATGGAAATATTAATGTACCTGGAGTTAGTAATTCTAAATCTACTAAAGCACCTATGACTATGGCAGAAATGCTCAAAAACATAGATAAAGCTGTGGAAAAGCTCGAAAAAGAGGAACAGCATAAACGAACTGAATTTATGGGTAATAGGAATTCTGTTGGAAGAATTGAACCTGCGAAAGTTCCTGCTAGTATGGCTAACAATCCTACGATTGATCCAGTTAATGTAAGTAATAATATTAATAGTGTTAATACTAATGAAGTTCCACCAGCAGTGAAACCTTCTGTTGCATCTGCACCTAATGTTCAACCTAAAGTAAAAAATAAACCTAAGGTTAATACTATTAATAGTGCTGATTTTGCGGCTAGAATAACTAATAAAGTTAATCAAAGTGTTAAAGAGGAACACAAGGCTTCAGTTCAACCAACTATTAAAGCCACATCTGAGACAAAGATTAATGGTGAACCAGTACCACCTAAAGATTATGTTACAGATGATCAATTTTTTGATGATTTTTTTGCTGATGATGACGATTAAAATCCTTTAATTTAAAGGATTTTTTAGTTTGTTTAAATATTTATTAAATTATTAATACATATAATATGTTAGAGGTGATAAGGTGGAAATTTCGGTTAGTGATTTTTTGAAAGTATATAATCCTAATGTTATAGATATTAGAATGCCTCAAAAGTTTAATGATAATCATATTCCTGGAGCTGTAAATATAAATGCTAGTATGCTTTTGAATAATCCAGAGAAATATTTAAATCCTAGTTTAACATATTATATTTACTGTCAAAAAGGAACTTCTTCTAGAACTTTAGCTCAGGTTCTTAAAGTAAAAGGATATAATGTTTATAATATTATAGGTGGTTATGAAGCTTGGATTTTGGAATTATAAGAAGATTTATCTTCTTTTTTTCTTGAATGATAGTTTGTTATAAGATATAATGTATTAAGAATAGAGGCGATGATATGGAATATATAATAATTGGATTACTTGTTGTTATATTGATTGTCAGTATAATTGCACTAACTAAAAATGTTAATGAATCTAATATTACGGAAAGACTTGGAAAATTAGAAACTGAGATGGTTAAAGAATTAGGCGATTTTAAAACTGATATTAATAAAAATTTAACTGATGATTTTAATAATTTAAATGAAAGAATTGATCATAGATTAAATTTAATTAATGATAAGGTAAATGAAAGATTAGATCAAAATTTTGAAAAGACTAATAAGACTTTTACTTCGGTTTTAGAAAGATTATCTAAAATAGATGAAGCACAAAAGAAGATTGATTCTTTATCTACAGATATTGTGTCTTTGCAAAGTATTTTAACTGACAAAAAAACTAGAGGTATTTTTGGTGAAGTTAATTTAAAACATATTTTAGTGAATGTTTTTGGCGAAAATAAGGATAATATATATAGAATGCAGTATACATTAAGCAATGGAACAATTGCTGATAGTGTGATTTTTGCTCCTGAACCTTTAGGTTTAATTGCTATTGATTCTAAATTTCCACTTGAAGATTATCAAGCTATGGTTGATAAGAAAACACCTAATCCAACACTTGCTGAACGTAAGTTTAAAAGTGATATGAAAAAACATATTGATGCAATTGCTTCTAAGTATATTATTCCAGGTGAAACCACTGATCAAGCAATACTATTTTTACCAGCTGAAGCTATTTTTGCGGAGGTTAATGCTTATCATCAAGATATTATTGATTATGCTTATAATAAAAGGGTATGGATATGTGGTCCAACTACTTTAATAAGTACACTTACAACAATCGAAATTATTATTAAAAATATTGAAAGAGATAAATATACAAAAGTTATTCATCAAGAACTTAGACTTTTAGATGTAGAGTTTAAACGTTATAAGGATAGATGGGACAAACTTTATAGAAGTATTGAAACTGTTAGTAAAGATGTTAAAGATATACATACAACCACAGATAAAATTACAAAAAGATTTAATGCAATTAATCAAGTAGAGGTGGAGGAAATTGGTCATGAAGAAAATTAATATTGGTTTACTTATTATTACTTTAGTTTGTTCTTTTTTTACAATTATTGGCGAACTAGACAAGGGAATAGTTATTATTTTAAAAGATTCTAGTATTATTTTAACAGCTACTTTACCTTATATAGTAAATAAATTATTTAAAGTTAAATTAAATGATGGGGTAATATTTGTTTGGCTTATATTCATTTTTCTAGCTCATTATATGGGAGTTACAGCTGAATTTTATAACAAATGGGAAGGTTTTGATAAAGTTGTGCATACCTTTTCTGGAGTATTAACTGCTTATGTTGGAATGTTATTTATACCTAAAGGTGTTAAAAATATTTGGTTTAAAATATTATTTATAATTGCTTTTAGCTGGATGTGTGCAGGTCTTTGGGAGACATTTGAATTTGTATGTAATATTTTATTTGGTGGAGATGCGCAAAGGGTTGCGGCAACGGGTGTTAATGATACGATGTTAGATATGATTGTCGCATTTATTGGTGCTAGTTTATTTAGTTTAGGTTATTATGTAAGAGAAAAGAATTAAGAAAGACTATATTTTTTAGTTTTTTTGCTTTATAATGGATATAAAGGGGTTGATACCATGGAAGAAAAAGTTTTGGATATAATTAATAATCATAATAAAGCTTTAACATATGATGAGATTTTAGAAAGATTAACTGATGAAGAGATTCCACAATTGCCTGAGGTTTTAAGTAAATTAATTAAAGAATTAAAAATAAGATTTACTAATAAAGGTAAATATGCGAAGTTTGATGATAAATCACAAAAGATTGGAACATTTGCGGCTAATAGAAAAGGCTTTGGTTTTGTTATTATTGATGGAGAAGATAAGGATTATTATGTCTCATCAGATAATGTAAATGGAGCAATTGATGGTGATGAGGTTGTTATTAAAGTACTTGATGAGTCAAGACATGAAGCAGCTGTTGTTAGAGTTAACAAACGTAATTTAACTAATATGCTTGTTGGTGAATTTTATAAAAAAGATGGGAAAAATTTACTTAAGTTAGATGATGATAAATTAAATATTATTGTGGAAATTTCAGAAGATGATGCGAAAGGTGTGGTTCCTGGTCATAAGGTTGTCGTTAAGGTTGAAAATAAAATAGAGAAGAGTAATTATTATCAAGGTAAAATAATTCGTGTTTTAGGTCATAAGGATGATCCAGGTGTTGATATTTTATCGATTGCCGCAAGATATCAAATTAATGATGTATTTTCTGATAGAGTTATAGAGGAATTAAAAAATATTCCTAATGAAGTTAGTTCAGATGAACTCAAAGGTAGACGTGATTTAACAGGTGAAGTGATATTTACTATTGATGGTGATGATACGAAAGATATCGATGATGCAATTAGTATTAAAAAATTAGATAATGGAAATTATTTATTAGGTGTACATATTGCAGATGTCAGTCATTATGTTAAAGAAGGTACCGCTTTAGGTGATGAGGCTTATGCGAGAGGTACTAGTAGTTATTTGGCTAATACGGTTATTCCGATGCTTCCACATCAGCTTTCTAATGGAATTTGTTCATTAAATCCTAATGTTATAAGATTAACACTTTCTTGTGTTATGGAAATAGATGATAAGGGTAAGCTTGTAGACAGTGATATTTTTGAAAGTTATATTAAATCTCGTAAACAGATGACTTATAAAAATGTTAATAAAATTTTGAATGAAAATGTTATTCCTAAAGGATATGAAGAATTTGCGGATGATTTAAGATTAATGGAAGAACTTTCTAAGATTATTAGAAAACGTAAGTTAGAAAAGGGATATATTGATTTTGATGTACCTGAGCCTAAAATTATTACTGATGAAGAGGGTAGAGCTATAGATATTCAAAAAAGAATACAAGATACTGGTGAAAATTTAATTGAGGATTTTATGATTATGGCTAATGAAACAGTAGCTAGTACAATTTCTTATATGGATTTACCATTTATATACCGTGTTCATGGTTTACCTGATGAAGAGAAGATTAGAAATTTCTTGCACTTTGTAAATATTTTAGGTTATAAAGTTAATGCGAATATTAAAAATATTACACCTAAAACTATTCAAAATATTTTAGGTCAACTTAAAGATAAAAAAGAGTATAGTATTTTATCTTCAATGCTTCTTAGAAGTATGCAGAAAGCGGTTTATGATAATGTGAATATTGGACATTTTGGTTTGGCAAGTAAATTTTATACACATTTTACTTCACCAATTAGAAGATTTCCTGATTTGACAGTTCATAGATTACTTAGAACGTATTTATTTAATCATAATATTGATAATCAGGTTATAGATTATTATAATAGTACTTTACCGGAGATTGCTAAACATTCATCTGAAAGAGAAATGGCAGCAACACAGTGTGAGAGAGATGTAGATGATATGAAGATGGCTGAATATATGGAAGGTCATATTGGTGAAGTTTATAAAGGTATTATAAGTACTGTTACTAATTATGGTATTTATGTGGAACTACCTAATTTGGTTGAAGGTATGATAAAAATAGATCAATTAGAAGATGATTATTATTTCTATGATGAATCGACATTTAGTTTAGTTGGTAAAAGAAGTAAGAAGAGATATATGCTTGGCGAGGCTATTGAGATTGTTGTAGATAGTGTAATAAAGGATAAGGGTTTAATTAATTTTAGACTTTACAAAAAAGGTGATAAAAATGGAAATACTAAACAGGAATGCGAAGTATAATTATCAGATTTTTGAGACTGTAGAAGCGGGAATTGTTTTAACAGGAACTGAGATTAAGTCTTTAAGGTTAGGTAAAGCTAATATAAAAGATAGTTATGTAAGAGTTAAAAATAATGAGATGTATATTATAAATATGCATATAAGTAGTTATGATAATGGAAATATATTTAATCATGATGAAACTAGAGAAAGAAAGTTACTTTTACATAAAAAAGAGATATTTAAATTTAGAGATAAGATTAAATTAGAGAGTTATACAATTATTCCTTTGAAAGTTTATTTAGTTAAGGGAAGAGCTAAAGTATTAATAGGTCTTGCTAAAGGTAAGAAAAATTATGATAAAAGAGAAGATATTAAGAAAAGAGATATCGAGAGAAATATTAGAGCTAGACTTAAAAAATAAATTTTGAAAAAAAGCTTTTATATGTTATAATATAAGAGCTTTATAAATTGGGGCCGTTTTTTGGTTTCGACAGGGATATGGAAGAATAAATGGCAAGTCGGAGGGACACGTTAAGTCCAAACTTAAATATAACTGGAAACAGAAATAATTACGTACCAGCATTTGCCTAAGGCTTTAAAGGTACACTCTTTTAATTCTTTAGCTCTCGAAGGATTTTAAGGGTTCGCATTTAGAGAGATATATCATTATTTAGCCTAGAGGTAATGATGAATTTTATGGGCTTACTAGTAAACGTAGTTGTTAGTTACTAATCTTTACTGGGAAATTTTCTAACTAACTAAACTTGTAGATGTTTATTTGGAAATGTTTCTGGACAGGAGTTCAAATCTCCTCGGCTCCACCAAATTGATAATTACTCGAACTAGCGATAGTTCGTTTTTTTTAAATTTTAAATTACATGGTCGAAAAGCGGTCGAAAAGCGGTCGAATATATTGATAATATTCTTTGTTTTGTATATAATAATATTGGGTGATGAAAATGTATAAAGAAGATCAAGAAACAGAATTAAAAGTTGAACTTACAAAGGATATAAAAAAAGAAATAGTTGCTTTTGCAAATACAAATAATGGAACCATTTATATTGGTATAAATGATAATGGAAAAATTATTGGTTTAAAACATGCTGAAAAAGATTTAGAAGCATTAAGCGGAATGATTCGTGAGGGAATTAAATCTGATTTAACTCTTTACACAAAAATATATATTGAAAGAGTTGAAGATAAGGATATAATCATAGTTAAAGTTAGTGAAGCACCAAATAAACCATATTATCTATCTGATAGAGGATTAAAATCATCAGGTGTTTATTTAAGGCATGGTAATGTATCAGTACAAGCAAATGAAGAAGTTATAAAAAAATTGTTAATAGAAAGTAATAGTAATTCTTTTGAGAACAATGTTTCAAGTATGCAAGATTTACACTTTGAATATTTAAAAAATATTTTTAAAAATCATAATATTGAAATTGATGAGAATAAATTTAAAACACTAAATATTGTTAATTTAAACAATGAATACACCAATTTAGGATTACTTTTATCAGATGAATGTCCTTATTCAATAAAATGTGCAATTTTTAATGGAAATAGTAAATTAGAATTTAGAGATAGAAAAGAGTTTACTGGTTCTGTTTTAAAACAAGTAAATGATACATTTGAATATCTTGATTTATATAATAAAACAAAAGGTAGAATTGTTGGTCTTGAAAGAATTGATACAAAAGATTATCCAGAATATGCACTTAGAGAATCGTTATTAAACGCAGTTATACATAGAGATTATAATTTTACGGGTAGCATATTAGTATCTTTATTTGATGATCGTTTTGAAATTACTTCTTTAGGAGGATTAGTCAAAGGTATTAGTATTGAGGATTTGTACAATGGTGTATCTGAATCTAGAAATCCTAATTTAGCTAATATATTTTATAGATTAAAATATGTTGAAAGTTTCGGTACTGGTATTGAAAGAATTATGGAATCTTATGAAGGATATGATAAAGAGCCATTAATAACAAATACCCAAAATTCATTTAAAGTAACTTTATATAATGTTAATTATATAAATGAAAATATTGTAAAAATACTACCTGCCAATTTAACTCAGGAAGAACAAATCATTGAATACTTGAAGAAAAATAGCAAAATAAATAGGAGAATCGTAGAATCTTTATTAGATGTATCAAAAACTAGAGCAAATGATATTTTAAATAAAATGATCAATAATAATATTTTAATTCAAAATGGTACTGGCAAGAGTACATATTATGTGTTAAAATAGGATTAGATTGATTTTTATATTAAATTATTGTAAAGTTGTAGATAACTTTCCCAATAGCACCAAATTGAAAATAACCGTTGAGAAATCAACGGTTTTAATATAATATTATTGTCTTTATATTTATTTGAATGATGTAGTATAATATTAGTAGTGATTATTTAATTAGTAAAAAAACAATTTAATAGAGAAGTTAGGTGAATATTATGAATCAAGTTTTTGATGTAAAAAATAATTTAATGGATAATGTAGATTTGGATATAATAAAAGATATAGAGGGTAAATGTTTTAACTTTGAGAGTTTATCACAAAGTGAGATAGATTATTATTTAAATTATATAGTTTATCAAACTAGAGTTTTACTTTCTTCTAAGAAAGGTAAGGATATAAATGATTACAAATTTAATTTTATGTGTGATACAGCTCAGTCTATTATTGCGAGATATTTTGAAAAATTAAATATATCTTATAAACCAGTGGAAACGAGAAGATCAATTACTAGTGACATTTTAGGTCATAGCTTTTTGATAGCAGATTTTAATGTAGATGGTGAACTTAAAAGCTATATTATAGATCCAACATACAATCAATTTTTTGATGTTGATAGATGTAGTGAAAATAATTTTAAAGTTATTAATGGTGTAGTAGTGAAAACACCTGATTTAGGTTATTTTGCTTTAAAGGAAAGTGAAAATAATCAAAATGTTATAAAAAATTTAATTAGATGTGGTTATATGGAATTAACTGAGGAAAATGCAAAAATATATGGTGATTTATTTTATAAAACAAAAACAGGTAATATAAATTATTTTAATTCAAAGTTAGAAATGTCTGGTGGAATTTATATTAAGGGTTTTAGAAATTCTGACGCACATTTAACTTATACTGATAATGAGCTTTTAGAAATGAGTCTTTGTTTAGAACCTATTTATAAAGATAATTTTAAATTAAAAAAATAGTATAATTTTTGTATAATTTCCCACAATAATTATTGAGGAGGGAAGTTATGAAAAAAGTATTATATTTTCTAGTGGCAATAGTTTTACTTACTGGTTGTAGTTGCAGCGCTAACATGGGTAATACACCGACTAAAAAAGTTGAAGAGTATTTGAATAAATACCAAACTAACGATGATGATGTTGTTAGTGATTTAGATGAAGTACTTACAAATGATACAACTTTAACAGCTGATGAGAGAAATGATTATAGTGATTTCATGAAAACACATTATCGTGATATGCAGTATGAGATAAAAGATGAAACTATTGATGGCGATACAGCTACTGTCGATGCTGAAGTTATAGTTAGAAACTATGCAGATGTAGTAAATGAAGCTAATGATTATCGCTTAAATAATCCTGATGAGTTTGATGATAACAATACTTTTGCATCTTATAGGTTGGGTAAGTTAAAAGAAGTAACTGATACAGAAACTTATACAATCACTTTCCATTTGACTAAAGAAAATGATGAATGGAAAATAGATGATTTAAGTGATGATGATTTACGTAAACTTAGTGGTTTATATGGAGTTACTGATGTAAATACAAGTGTACCTGATAATACTAATGATAACACTACTGATGATAACAATAATGATGATAACAACGGTGTTATTGGTGATATAGTTGATGATGCAACTGATAGTATGACTGATAATAATACAACAAATGATAATAGTACAGATGATAACACTGATAACAATACAACTAATGATAATAATACAGATAATAATTAATTTGTAAACTTAATTATTGTGATGGACATATTTGTCCATTTTTTTGTATATAATTTTTTAGGTGATATAGATGAAGAAATTAATTTTAATACTTCTTTTATTTTTACCTTTTAAGGTTTTTGCCTATTCTACTAGTGCGAAAGCGGCTATTTTAATGGATATGGATAGTGGTAGGGTTATATATGGTAAAGATGTTCATTATGTTCAAAGTGTGGCTTCAATTTCTAAAATAATGACAGCAATAGTAGCTATTGAAAATAGTGATATAGAAAAAGAAGTAACAATTGGTGATGAAGTTTTAAAAGCATATGGTTCAGGAATTTATGTACAAATAGGTGAAAAAATTAAATTAGAAGATTTACTTTATGGACTTATGCTTAGAAGTGGTAATGATGCGGCTTTAGCTATTTCAGTAGCAGTTTCAGGGGATACGGATAAGTTTGTTAAGATGATGAATGATAAAGCTAAGGAACTTGGAATGAAAAATACGACTTTTAATAATCCAAGTGGTCTTGATGAGGAAAAGGGTAATTTTTCTTCAGCTTATGATATGGCTTTACTTATGAGTTATGCGATGAAAAATAAAGAGTTTAGAAAGATTACTGGAACTAAAGATCATACGGTTAAGACTGATAAAAATGTTTATAAATGGCATAATAAAAATAAATTACTTTCTAGTTATAAATATATTACTGGTGGAAAAACAGGGTTTACAAAAATTGCTAAAAGGACTTTAGTGACAAGTGCGAGTAAAGATGGGATGAATTTGACAGTAGTAACAATTAACGATGGTGATGACTGGGATGATCACAAGAATTTGTATGAAGAAGCTTTTAGTGAATATACATCATATACACTTTTAAATAAAGGTGAAATTAGTATATTGGATGAAAGTTATTATGATAAAGATACACTTTATTTAAAAAATAATTTTAAATATTTACTTAGAAAAAATGAAGAAAGTATTTTAAAGTTAAAGTTTGAAATAAATAAAAAAAGAAAGTATAAAACGGGAGATAAAGTTGGGATAGTTAAGGTTTATTTGGGTGATAAGGTTGTACACGAAGAGGATATTTATGTAAAAAAGGGTAAAGAAAAGGAGAGCTTTTGGAATAAAATTTTAAGCTGGTTTAAACATGATTAATAAACTTTGGGTGGGACTCATTGTAATAGGCTCTTTGTGTTTAATTTTTACTGGTAAAGGAGATGTTTTAAATGCTCAAATACTTTCTTCTGGTAAGGCAACCTTAGAGCTGGTGATGCAGATTTTTCCATTAGTTTCTCTTTGGCTTGGTATTATGAATATTGCGAAAGAGTCTGGGTTACTTTCTAAAGTATCTAAATTTATTTATCCTCTTTTGCACAAAATTTTTCCGGATATTCCTAAAGGTCACGAATCATTTAGTTATATTTCTTCTAATATAATTGCGAATATGTTTGGTCTTGGTAATGCGGCTACACCTTTTGGTCTTAAAGCGATGAAGTCACTTCAAAGCTTGAATAAGAACAAAGAACAGGCAAGCCGTAGTATGATTACTTTTTTGGTGATTAATACATGTGGGCTTTGTATCATTCCAACTACTATTATTTCCCTTAGAATGCTTTATGATAGTAAAGATCCTTCTTTTATAATGATTCCCTGTTTAACCATCAGTTTTATTTCACTTATATTTGGACTTGTTATTGATAGAATCTGGAGTAAAAAAGGTGGTGGTCATAAGTGAAGATGGCATCAAGTTTGTTTATTCCTATTTTAGTTTTGGTGGTTATTATATATGGTGTTTATAAAAAAATAAATGTTTACGATAGTTTTATAGATGGAGCTAAAGAAGGAGTACCAATGGTTAGTTCGATGTTTTTTTCACTTTTAGCAATGATATTTGGGGTAAATATATTTTTAAAAAGTGGAGTTGTAGATTATTTTTTTGATTTTTTAAAACCTTTACTTGTATTAATCCATATTCCCGCTGAAGTTTTACCGGTGGCAATTATGAGACCGCTTTCTGGAAGTTTTGGACTTGCTTTACTTAATGATATGTATAAAGTGTATGGTCCTGATAGTTTTATTAGTATTTTAGCTTCAGTTATTCAAGGTTCTAGTGATACAACTATATATGTAATAACTTTATATTTTGGGACTATTGGGATTAAGAAAATTAAATATGCTTTATGGGTTGGATTATTAACTGATTTATTTATGGTTATAACTGCTTTAATTATTGTTCCCTTGTTTTTTTAATTTTTATTATGTATAATTTTTATAGGTGATTTTGATGGAGAGATTACAAAAAATTATAGCAAATAGTGGATACTGCTCTAGGAGAAAAGCTGAGGAGTTAATTTTAAATGGTAAAGTAAAAGTAAATGGTGAGACTATTAATACATTAGGTAGTAAAGCTAGTTATGCGGATACGATAATTATTAACGGAGTTACTTTAAAATTGGAACCTAAAGAATATGTTTTACTTTATAAACCTAGGGGAGTAGTGTCAAGTGTACATGATGATAAAGGACGAAAAACAGTTGTCGATATTGTAGAAAGTGAAAATAGACTTTATCCGGTTGGTAGACTTGATTATGATACAAGTGGATTATTACTTTTAACTAATGATGGGGAACTTACTAATTTACTTATTCATCCTTCACATGAGGTAGAGAAAGTATATTTAGTTAAAATTGATGATATTGTTAATCCTAGTTTAGTTAAAAGTTTAAGTAATGGAGTTGTAATAGATGGTAAAAAAACTGGTAAGGCTAGAGTTAAAATAAAAAAAATAGATAAAAAGAAAAAAAGTTCTTTAATAGAACTTACAATTTATGAAGGTAGAAATCATCAGGTTAAAAAAATGTTTGAAGCAATTGGTTACAAAGTTTCTAAACTTAAAAGAGAGAAGTTTGCGGGGTTTACTTTAGAAGGACTTAAATCTGGGGAATATCGTCATTTAAATATTAAGGAAGTTAAGACTTTATATGCGGTAGCTAAAAAATAGCTACTTTTTTATTTTGATTAGTTTGTGGTCGCTAAAATCGTTATCGATAACATCAACATTTTCAATAATAAATTCTTTAGGAATGAATATATGATCTGGAGTTTTACAGTTATATGATAATTTAAATGGGTTTACAGGAGGTTTAAAAGTGTTTTCGTTTATTGGGATTAGTTTACAGTTATGCTTCTGTATATACTTTACAAATTCTTGAAATAATTTATTATCTTTGTTTAGATTAAAATCACCAGTTAAGATAATAGGGTAATTATTATTTAATTCAATGATTTGTTTTAAATGAATTAACTGTGTTTTTCGGCCAGTATTGGTTAGGTGGTCAAGGTGAGTGTTTATAACTGTAAACTTCCTTTTTTCTTTAGTTAGTGTTGTTACTGTAGCTATTCTTGGAAAGATAGAAAGTAAACTTCTTTTTCCTATTTTATTTATATTTTTTGATAGAGAATAAGTTTTAGTTTTGATAATTTTTAAGTTTGTTATAATAGCATTTTTCTCACCAAAATGAGAATACCATATACTTTTATTATTAAATCTATTTTCACCGGTAAAGTGGTAATTTGGCATAAAAGTTTTTAATCTATTTTCGTAAGTATCAGTAAGTTCTTGAAGACATATGATGTCAGGATTTTGTTTATTTATAAAATCTGCAAAAGCTTTCGCATTTTCTCCACCATTATAATTTTTATTTACGACTTTGTTTTGAATGTTAAAATTAATTATTGATAGTTTCATGTTTCCCTCCATTTAAAAGTATATGAAAAAGAAAACTTAAAATTAGTTTTCTTCTATTTCAATAGCTTCGGTTGGACAACCTTCTGCTGCCATTTTTACATCATCATTAATTTCATCTTTTACTGCTTTTGCTAGTCCATCATCATCAAATTCAAAGACTTCTGGACATGTAGCTGTACAGGCACCACAGCCGATACATTTGTCCTTGTTTACGGTTACTTTTGCCATTTTTCATACCTCCATAAAAATTATAAATAAAACTATTAAAAAAAGCAAGTGTTACTTTTAAAATATGACAAAATATGATATTATTAATAATAAGAGGTGGTACGGGTGGCATCGAGAATGGAGAAGTATTACAAAAAAGAGGCTCAAGGTAATTCTAGAACTAAACGTAATACAAGACTTTATAATAGTATTTATTCATATGGTAAGTATAGTAATATTGAAGGAATTGCATCTATTGATAATACTAACGAGATAGATATTACTAAAGTTAAAGAGATGCTGGAGACAAGAGAAAAGTATCAAGCGGAGAGAAGATATAGAAGACTTACTAATGAGGATAAACCAGTTCAAGAGTTACCTAAGGTTCAAAAAAGGTATAAAGAAGATGAAGAGCGAACTTATGATATTATGGATGTATTAACTAAGGCTAGAGAAAAGAAGGAACCAGATGATAAAGAGCGAGTACTTAGTAAAACTAGTTATGATGTTTTAAAAAATATTGATTTGAAGAGAAATGTGAATAGAAAAGATTACTATGATGGTGATGAGTTGGATGATATGATTCAAACAATTTCAAACACTAGTATGCTTAATAAACTTGATGATGCAGATTTAGCAGCCGATATGTTTAGTGATTTGAAAGGACATAATGAAGATACACAGGTTGGTAATTTAAGTAATATAAAGGATTTAATTGAAGAAAACAAGAAGTTTGTAAAAGATGATAAAAAAGAACAAACTATGGATAATTCGTTCTTTACATCTAATTTAAAATTGAAAAAAAAGGATTTTGTTTCATATGATGATGATGAAGATAAAAAAGGTTCAGTATTTAAAACTATTTTTGTAACAATTCTTATTTTAGGGATTATTGCGGTTATAGGTATTTTAGTTGTTCAAAAGTTAGGTCTTTTTTAAACTTTTGAAGAAAGTTATTAAAGGTATTATGAAAAAAGCTATATAAAGAATGTATATTAATTGATGTTTGAAATAAGCTATTTCTGTACCTTTTGTTGTAAAAATAATGCTTGTTAAAATAGTGATAATTAAACAAACAATAATCATAATAATGTTGTTTGTTTTTTCTTTGATTTGAAATATTTCTTTTAAAGCTTCTTTGATAAAAAATAAAGACATCATTATTTGAACAAATAAGGCGAGAAACCATTCTAGTGATAATATACTTTCAACTCTATCAATAATATCTAAAACACTTACTCTTTTTAGAAGATGAAAACTAGGGTAGTTGTATAATTCAGATAAATGTATACCAAATATGCTGATGGTTAGAAACATAACATTTAAAAGGGAAAGACCACTTATTAGATAAAATATAAAACTTTTTTTAGGAGAGTAATTTTTAATGTTATTTTTAGGAATTATATTAAGAAGAAATAGAGGTATTATATTAAAACCAATAAAACAAAATGATCCGTATAAAATGTTATTTGGATTATTATTTAAAATTGGCTTGATATTATCAACATTAACATTTCCAATAAGTCCTGATAGTATAATTATGATAAATATTAATGATATATAAAACATAATAAGACTTACTTTGCTGAAAACATGAAAGTTTTTAGTTATAGTGTAGATGACTGGAAGTATTAGGATGATAATAATTATGGTAGTTGAAGTTCGATATAAATACTGAGAGTCAATAAAGTGGACTATTATCCAATAACTACATATAGCAAAAATAAATGTTGCGGCAATTAAGATAAGATTTAAGAAAGTCCCAAATTTACCCAATTTTTCTTTGTTAATTTGAATAATATTTTTATCCGGGTATTTATTTTTTAAATAAGAATATAGTGAGAAGGGAATAATACCTATAATAATGGCAATTAAAATACTTATCCAGGAGTCTTGATGAGCGGTACTTATCAAAATTTCAGCAGTTATTTCAATAAAAGTGGCTCTTGTTAAAAACCATAAAAGTGTATTATATTCTAATGAAGTTATTTTTTTCATTATTTATCCTCCTTTATTGTGTTAAGTAAAGAGCCTGTCGCATTTATTTTTAAGTTTGTTTTTACTTTGATATTTAAGTTTGGAAAGTATTTAGAATTCCAATTTTTTTCTAGTTTTTTCCATGTGTTTGGGTTATTTTTATATATTAGGTTACCAAAACCAAAGATATCAGCTTGCCATTTATTTTGTACTTTTTTTATAACTTTAGTTAAATCTTTTTTTAATGATGAACTCCAAACTTTTTCTATTTTGTTTATTTCTTTATAATCTTGGATATCTATTTTATTATTAATGTTATAAATATCACCAACTCCACTAATTGTTATTTCAATATTTTTTTCATCAATTATTTTTATGTTTGATTTTAATGAACTTGTTTCAATACTAATATTTTCATTTTGATATTTAACATTATAATTTATTTCTTTGGAATCTCCTTTTAAGACATTGATGGCCCAGCTTTCTTCTTCAGTGGAAAATCCTTTTAATTTATCACCTTTATAAATAGCAAGAGGACCTAACATTAGATATGATTCTGGTTCAGTTGTTTCTAGATTTTTTTCATTACTTCCTTCTTTGACACTACCATTTATAGTTATAGAAGGTAGGACTGGATCATAACCTTTTTCTAATATTTGACTTATGAAATTACTATAGGTTATAGATGTGGCAATGGATTTTGTTTCAGAGTTGGATTCAATTAAGGTTGCTATACTTTGTGAAGGGAATGATTCTAAGGGGGAGACTATTTTTAAGATGTTTTTTGCTTTTTCATCTTTAGCTTGGAGTAAGTAAAACTTTTTTCTAGTTTGGGGATTTCTAAGTAGCCAATCAGCTATTTTTAAAAATCCATCTTTAGCAATATCTTCGGATATGACAACGACATTTATATGACCTAAATATACTTGTTTGGGAACAATTTGTTCAATGTCTTTTGAGGCTTCGGCAATAGTTTTTCCTTTACCTGTATAAACGGTTGTTTTAGCTTCTCCTTCTTTGGCAGAAGTTTGGGCTTTAGGAGAGTTGGCAATTAAAAAACTTAATTCGTATTCATCATCTGCTTTATCAAAGGCAACAGCTGTTACTATTGATAGGTTATTTAACTCTTCATAGCCACCGCATCCAGTTAAGGTTACAGAGATAATAAGTGTTGTTATAATAAGTATTAATTTTTTCATTTTGTCCTCCTTTGTCTATGAGGGTTTAATTTACTTACATAATTAGGTCTGGTGATAAGTTTTTCTTCTGGTGCTTTATATATGGCATTTGATTGATCTTTTTTGGAAAAAGGAGCAAAAGGGGCTAAATAACTGGTTTCTAAGTTTTCTAATGATGATAGTTTTACAAGCCAAATAATAGCAAATGATAGGATACCAATTATGCCTAGAATACTGGCGGCTAATATGAAAATAAAACGCCATGATCTAATACCATTCATGAAGTCAATATCAGTAAAGATTAAACTACATATAGATGTAAAGGCAACAACTATAACGGTTATTGGTGATACAATTCCTGCATCTACAGCGGCCTGCCCTAAAACTAAAGCACCAACAATACTCATTGCGGCTGACATACTGCTTGGACTTCTTAAATCACTTTCTCTTAAAATTTCAAAAATTGTTGTGAGTAAAATTATTTCAAAGGTTGTTGGGAAGGGGACTCCTTCTCTTTGAATGGCTAAAGATATTAATAGTTTATCTGGTATAGTATTTTGGTCATAGGTGGTTATTGCTATATATATGGCTGGTGTAAATATTGTTATGATTAAGGCTATTGTTCTTAGGACTCTAGTGAAGGTGATGTTTGATGATTTTTGATTTTCATCTTCGGATGTATGAAGGTAATCAATAAAAACATTTGGTAAGATTAAAGTAAAAGGACAATTTTCAACAAATATGACTATTTTTCCTGATAGTAAAGCTTGCGAGACAACATCTGGTCTTTCACTACTTTGAATTTGAGGAAAAACGGATTTATTTTCTATTAAATAGTCTCTAATATTACCACTATCTAAAACACCATCAACATCTATTTTTTTTAATCTTTTTTTTATTTCCTTTAACTTTTTTGGATCAGCGATACCATTTATGTAAGCAATACTAACTCTTGTCTGGGTTCTTCTACCTAATTTCATTTCATTAAACCAAAGGTTTGAATCTTTAATTCTTTTTCTTATTAATCCTAAGTTTTTAGAATGACTTTCGGTGAAACTATCTTTGGAACCTCTTAGTATTGGTTCACTTGTGGATTCGGTGACACCTCTATCTAGCTGAGCTCTTGTTTCCATGATAATAGCTTCACTAAATCCATCGACAACAATAATTGTAAAACCGCTTGATAAGAAGTAGGGAAACTGAGTGTAATCGTTTATGGTAAATAACTGACTATTGAATAAACTATTTTTTAGGGCATCAAAAATATTTTGGAAAAGATTTTTATTAGTTTTAGTATATAATGTTCCTTTGATAATAAAGTCACTGATTGTGCTGGCTTGTGACGAACTTTCTAGAAAAATAATACCAATATTTGTTCCTTTGAGGTTTATAAGTCTAGTGTTGACATCGGGACTATTTCCGTATAGTTTTTTTGTTTTTTCAATTACTTTTTTTGCGTTTTTTTCTATTTTTTCCATAATATCCCTGCTTTCTTTTATATTATGGACAAAAATATTCTAGTTTATGTTATAATTCTTGGAAATACAGTTTATTTTGTTTGTAGTGTGAAACTTTTTTGATTTTTTTTAATAAAAATGTTTCACACTTTTGTTTGAAATGTTATAATATAATAAAAGGATTTGGTAATATGAAAAATGATTTTGAACTTATAAATGTTTTAATAAGTAAACAAAAATTAGAAGAAAAATTGAATTTGATGATTTATGGCTCTGCTGAGATAAGAGAAAAAGGCGGAAAGAAGTATATTTATGTACATTATAGAGATGGTGGTGTGCTAACTACGAAGTATGCGGGTGAATATACGGATGAATTATATAATTTGATTTTGAATAATAATGCAGAAGTAAAAAAGATAAAGAAAGAAATTAAAACTTTAGAGAAAAAGTTAAAGGAATTAGGATATAGTTTTCCAGGATTAAGCGATAAAGTTAAATTAAATATTGATTTTGCAAAAAGAAATATGGCGATGACAATTTATGATCAAGCAATATTAGAAGGAGTTGCGACAACTTTTGTGGATACTGAAAATATTATTGAAGGTGGTAAAGTAAATAATATGACTTCAGATGATATTATGAAAATAATTAATCTAAAACATGCCTGGGAGTTTATTTTAAATGAAAATGTAGTTTTATCTCCAGATAATTTTTCTTTACTTTCACAGATTAATAAATTAGTTATAGAAGGATTTTATTATAATGCGGGTGTGGTAAGAAGTACACCAGTTAGAATAGGTGGAACAACATGGTCTCCTAGTATTCCTATAGAAAGTGAGATAATAAGTGAGATGGATGAGTTAGTAAATAGTGATTTAAGTGAAGTGGATAAGGCTACCGAACTACTTTTATATGTGATGAAAAGGCAAATATTTATTGATGGTAATAAAAGAACAGCAGTTTTGTTTGCAAATCACTATTTGATTTCACATGGTTTAGGAATAATTGCGATTCCAGCTGATTTAACTGATGAATATAAAAAGTTATTAATTTCATATTATGAAGGCAAGGATGAAAGTAAAATAAAGATGTTTTTAAAAGAAAAATGTTATATTGCATTAAAGTGAGGATAAATATGGAAGAGGTTTTAGTTAAGTGTGAAAGATTAGATCATTTTGGTAGAGGACTTGGTCATGTTTTGGGAAAGATTATTTTTGTACCTGATTTGTTACCAAATGAGGAAGCTTTAGTTAAGATTATTTTAGATAAAAAAAAGTATATGGTTGGTGAAGTTATTCAGTTAGTTAAAAAATCTAATTATAGAATAGAGCCTAAATGTCCATATGAAAACTGCGGATGTGCACTTAAAAGTTTAGATTATTTAAAAACTTTAGAATTTAAAAAAGATAAGGTTATAGATACTTTGAAAAGGTATGGAGAGATAGAGGGCGTAGTTAAAGAAATAGTCTCTAGCCGAAACATTTATGCTTATAGGAATAAAATAACTTTGAAGGTTAAAGATGGTAAGATAGGTTATTTTAAAAATGGAACAAATGATTTAATAGAAATTAATAGATGTGAAATAGCAAGTAAAAAAAGTAATGAGATTATTGATATTTTAAAAAGAAATGATTTAAGTAATGTTAGAGAGATTGTTATTAAAGATTTTGGTGAAGTAATGCTTATAATTAAAGGTGATATGAATATAGAAGAATTAAAACCTTTAGTAAGTTCAATTTATATTAATGATAGATTAGTTTATGGTAAGGAAAATATAATAGCCACTTTAGGTGAATTTAAATTTTATGTTTCTAAAGATTCATTTTTCCAAGTTAATATGGATGTTGCTTTAAAACTTTATAATAAGGTTTTGGAGTATTTAGATGGTGGAAAAAGTGTTTTAGATTTATACTGCGGAACTGGAACAATTAGTTTATTTTTAAGTAAATATTTTGATGAGGTTACTGGCATTGAGATAAATGAAGAAGCGGTTAGATGTGCCTTTTTAAATAAAAAATTAAATAATATTTCTAATGTTAGATTTATATGTGGTGATGTTAGTAAACTTGTTTATGATTTGAAAGCTGATAATATTGTGGTTGATCCACCTAGAAGTGGTTTAACTAGTAAAGGTATTAGTGATATTTTAAATATTAATCCAGATAGAGTAGTTTATGTTTCATGTGA
>CALVRI010000007.1 GCA_944358525.1 uncultured Bacilli bacterium
ACTAATTAGAGCTTTTTTTTCATACCCGTAGGGTCGAGGGTTCGAATCCCCCTCTCGCTACCAATATGTATTTAACTAGATAAATGTATCTAGTTTTTATTTTACCCTGCTTTCTAAATAACTATTAGCTTTTTGTTTTAACAATTTAATTTTATTAAAATCATTTTTATAAACATACCTATCAAATAATTTATTAACATAATTATTTTTCTTCACTAATTTTAAACTACTATTAAATTCTAACCCAAAAATAAATGCGATATATGAAATCCATATATCAACTCCAGTTTTTCTATCTTTACTAAATATTGTTTTTTCATTCATAAAATCATTATATACTTTATCTGAAATTTTAGAATCTTCAATATCCTTTTCAGTAATATTAGCCATTATATAAATATCTTCTGTAGCTTTTGTTCTAAAACTATCAATTTTATCAGCATCTCTAATTATTTTAGCATGTAACTTTTCTTTTTCTGTCATTCCTGTTTCATCTAAAATATACTCACTATGATGTAAAATTGCTTTTTTTATTATATTGTCATATCTATTTGTTTTAATAAAATTCCTTATTTCATTTGTTTCAAATAAACATTTTACTCCTAAAGTTGCATGATCATAATCATTTATATCTTCTCGAAAAGAATTTATTTCACAAACTTGCTGAAATCTACCTATGTCATGTAAAAGAGCAATTATCATTGCTATATCTTTATCCTCTTTATTCAAATGCATATCATCACATATATATTTTACATTATCAACAACATGATAAGTATGTTCAATTTTATGAATAATTTTATCATTATTTAAATCAAAATTATTCTTAATAAAGTAATTAAAATGTTTTTTAGCTTCTTCATACATATTACAATCACCCAAAACAACCATATAATAGCTTAAAACAAACCATAAATGGTTCCATCATCATCTATATGCATATTCTCATATGCAGGATTTTTAGAAAGTCCAGGCATTGTCATAATCTTACCCATATAAACAACAATAAATCCAGCACCACTATTTACCAAAACATCTCTAACAATAATTTCATAATCTTTAGGATAACCTAATTTTTTAGCATCATCACTTATAGAATATTGAGTTTTTGCTACACAGATAGGTAACTTATCTAATCCCATACTTTCTATTTTTTGAATATTTTCTAAAGCCTCATCTAAATACTTCACACTTCCAGCATGATAAATATCTTTAGAAACTTTTTCAATCTTATTTTTAATACTATCATTTTCATCATAAAGCAAATTAAACTCTATATCATTTTCACATAATTTAACTATTTTTCTAGCTAAATCAGTTGCGCCTTCCCCACCATTTTTATATGATATACAAACCGCAAACTCACATCCTAATTTCTCACAATAATTTTCAACAAAACTAATTTCATCCTCATCATCAAAATCAAACTTATTCAAACAAACAACAATATTATCCAAATATTTTTTCATATTTTCTATATGAACTTCTAAATTACAAATACCTTTTTTTAAATATTCCATATTCTTAATATTAAGTTCATCTTTACTCATTCCACCATTATATTTTAAACTTCTAATAGTTGCATTAATTACAATAACACTAGGTTTTAAATTTCCTTTTCTACATTTAATATCTAAAAATTTTTCGGCTCCTAAATCAGCGCCAAAACCAGCCTCAGTAACAACATAATCAGATAATTTTAAACCAAGTTTAGTAGCAATCAAACTATTACACCCATGTGCAATATTAGCAAAAGGTCCCCCATGAATAATAACTGGATTATTTTCTAAAGTTTGAACCAAATTAGGTTTAATAGCATCTTTAAGTAAAATTGTCATAGCCTCTTCCACGTGTAAATCACGAACAAAAAGTGGTTTTCCATCAACATCATAAGCAAACAAAATATTACCCAACCTGTCTTTTAAATCTTTCAAGTTCTCTGCTAAACACAAAATAGCCATAACCTCTGTTGCCACAGTGATAGAATAATGATTTTCATGAATAACATCTTTACCTAAATCAAGTCCTACCGTAACTGTTCTTAAAGCTCTATCATTCATATCTACACATCTATTAAAAATAATTTTATTCTTATCAATATTTAACTTATTACCTTGAAATATATGATTATCTATAGCTGCACAAAGTAAATTATTAGCCGCTCCAATTGCATGCATATCACCAGTAAAATGCAAATTAATATCTTCCATCGGAACAACCTGTGAATATCCTCCACCAGCAGCCCCACCTTTAATTCCAAAAACAGGTCCTAAAGAAGGTTCTCTTAAAACTGCTAAACTGTTAAATCCTAATTTTCTCAAAGCATCATGAATTCCAATACTCATAGTTGTTTTACCTTCACCAAAAGGAGTTGGATTAATTGAAGTCACTAAAATAAGTTTTCCTTCTTTTTTATTCAATTCATTTAAAATTCCCAAATCTATTTTAGCCTTATATTTACCATAATTTTCTAAATATTTATCACCAATACCTATTTTTTTAGCAATCTCACTAATTTCTAACATTTTAATACTTCTAGCTATTTCAATATCTGTCATAAAACCACCTCTTACAGATATTATATCAAAGATTAAGAAAATAAATTAATTATTTTTGAAAATAAATTATGTGACATAGGCGCACTATAACGAAAATGTGGTTTTGAAACCGTTATTGCTTCATATATTTTTCTGGCAATAGAATTTAATTTTCTTTTTTCAAAAAGCCACAAATAAACATTTTCACTTTTTCTAATAAATTCAATTTGATTAGAAAAAAAAGAATTATAATCCATAAAATCATATTTTTTATCAAAAGCTAATTTATTAAACCCCGTTCTATAAAGACCCGGTTCCACTAAAACAATGTCTATTTTAGAAGAAAGTAACATACTTTCATAATGCAAACATCTTGCAAAGACTGATAAAGCGGCTTTAGTTCCTGAATAACTTCCTAAAAAAGGTATTGGCATTTTACTAATTAAAGAAGAAATTATAACAATTCTCCCCTTACCTTTTTTAATCATTTTATGAGAAACTTTTTGTATTAATTTTAAATTAGAAAAAACATTAACCTCAAAATTATCTTTAACTTTATCAATTGGGATTTCAAACAAAGATCCACTTTCCGCAATAGCTCCATTACACACAAGTACATCAATATCAATTTTATCTATCTTATTTAAATCTTTAGTTATATCAAGCTTTAAACATTCTATATTTTTATCATCTTTATATAATCGTTTAATCGATTTAAGTTCACTTTCTGTATGCACTGACACATATATATGATTTTTTTCTTTTAATTTTTGAATAACTGGATAAATCATTCCACTTCTAGCTCCCGTAATTAAAATATTTTTCATATCATCACCAATATTAATATTTACAAATCAACAAAAAATATGTATTTGACAGTAACATAAATAAAATGTATAATACATTTTACTTAAATATGAGGAGGAATATTTCATATGAATAGTTCAGAATTTTATAATGCTATAAAATTAATTGCTAGTAAAAAAGATAGTATTGCTTTAATAAATCTAAACGAATTTAGAAGGCTAAAACGAATTAACGGTGAATATAAATGGATTCCTTTTAAAATTGGCAAATTACCAGCAATCCCTATTAAAACAAGTGATTTTAAAGAAGCATTTAGAGGAACTAACGAATTAGTTAATATCAGATTAACACCAATTTGGACTTATCTAACCAATGGAAAGCAAGTTATAACACCTAAAATTGAATCTTTTGAATTTACTGAATATAGTAAACAAAGAAAACATTACTCATTATCATTACAATATGTTATTAATCCACATTATTTATCCAATTCTAATTGGCACAATATATTTGATAAAGCTTTAGCGCAAAAAGAAAATGCCATAGAATGGAATAAACAAAGTAAATCCATCTTATTAACAAGTATAGATAAACAAACCCTTCAAAACTTTTTAAAAATATACCAAAGTGAATTACAAGAATTTAATACAATATATGAAGAAAGTGTCCAAACAGCCAAAGATTTAAATATATATCAAAAGAAACTAAAATAGTCCCCAAATTAGGGACTATTTTTTACATCATATTATCTAACTGATCCGTTAGCTCTTCAGCTTTACTAGTAGCCGTTTTAGCAACGTTCTTAACAGTTCTCATCACTGACTTATTATATTTTTGATAAGCAAGTGTAATCGCACCACCCATTGCCATTAAAGCTACATTTTTCATCATATCCATTTTATCACCTACTTGTCAGTAACATGATGTTGTATGTTTTTTCACATACATTTATATTCTAACTAATATTTTCGAATTTATACTTAATTTTTTCAATTAATTTTGAATTTCTAATATATTCATGATTATTTTGAACACTCATAGCAAACGCATCAGGTTCACCAATAATAATCAATTTTCTTTTAGCTCTTGTTACACCAGTATAGACAAGTTTTTTATAAAGCATTCGTTTATACGAATTAGCCATAGGCATAATGACCATTTCAAATTCACTGCCCTGACTTTTATGAATACTAATAATAAATCCATGTTTTATTTTTACAAAATCTTTTGGGGTATACTTAACTAAATTACCATCAAAATCAACATAAATCTCATCTTTTTTACTTTTACTAGTATTTCCATATTTAATATATTTTATAACTCCAATATCACCATTAAATACATTTTCATCCGGCATATTAACAAGCTGTAATATTTTGTCATTTTCTCTAAAAATAACATTTCCAGACTTTATTTCTCTTTTCCCAGCTGTCTTAGGATTAAATATATCCTGTAATTCCTTATTTAAAGTATCAATACCATTTTCCCCTTTATACATTGGAGCTAATATCTGTAACCGCTTATAATCATAACCTTTTTCTATCACCTTTTCACAAAGCCTAACTAAATTACTTTTAATATGATTAGCTGAACACTTTAAAAATGTATAATCATTATAAGAATTTAAAAATTTATTACTTAACTCTCCATCTTTTATTTCATAAGCAAGTGTCGTAATATAAGAATGTTCATCTTGTCTATATAAATGTTTTAAATGAACAACATCTATTACATCACTACATATTAAATCTTTAAGCAAATTACCCGGTCCAACACTTGGTAATTGATCATAATCACCAACCAAAATCATCTTAACTCCTCTTTTTAAACCCTTAAGTAAACTATCAAATAAATTAATATCTATCATACTAACTTCATCAACAATTACAAGATCAACCTTAGATTTATTTTCTTCGTTTATCATAAATTCACCAGTTTCTTTATTCCATTTTAAAAATCGGTGAATTGTCGATGCAGGTAAAAATGTCGATTCACTCATTCTTTTACTAGCTCTTCCTGTCGGTGCGAGTAAAGCCAACCGTTCAGTAAATTCATCATAATCTAGTTTATTAATATGTTGATAAAGCTCTGTAATAGCTTTAATTATCGTAGTCTTACCGGTTCCTGGACCGCCAGTTATAATTAAAATATTATCATCAATCGCTTTTTTTATAGCTTTTTTTTGTTCATCATTATAATTCATACTATTAACCTTTTCAAGCTCTTCTAACAAACTATCCAAATTCTTTTTTTTAACTATAGGTCTAGAAGCCATATCATAAAGTCTGTCTACAATATTAACCTCAGCTTTCCAAATTTCTTCTAAATAATAATCTTCACCATCTATTACAATATAATCTGCCTCTTCTAATTCTTTAAAAACCTCATCATAATTATCATAACTAATTTTCAAAAATTTATTCACATTTTGAATAATTACATCTTTACTTAAATAACTATCACCATTTTGATATATAAGTTTTTTCATAATATATAAAGTTACTGCCTTCACTCTTCTATCATCTGCAGCATCTATTTCTAACATATTAGCTGCTTTATCAATTTTCAAAAAAGGTATATCAGATAAATTATAAGAAAATTGATAAATATTACTATCAATAATTTTCATAGTATTGGACTTATATTCATTATAAATACTTAATGCTTCCCTCATTGTAAAACCTAAATCAATTAATTTAGAAATAGTTTGATGACTTTCTTCGTATTTTTTTAAAGTATTAACTATTTTTTTGATTTTATTTTCTGTAAGCTTAGGCACTAAATAAAGACAACTTTCATCATCCAAAATTTTATCTAATGCATTATCACCTAAAGTTTCTGCGATACTTTTAGCTAGCTTTTCACCAACACCTGGAAATAAATCACTCGATAAAAATTCAATTACTGCTTCTTTACCTGTCGGTTTAATTCGCTCATATCTATTAGATTGAAATTGAAAACCATACCTTGGATGATTGACTGCCTCACCATATAAAATATAAGTATCATCTTCGTTTAATTCATGAAAATAACCAGTAAAAGTAATTGTTTGATTTATATATTCTTCCAAAATTTCATCGTTAGTTTCACGCACCTTAAAAAGTCCAATAACATACCCTTTATCAGACTTAAAAATACTACGGCGAAAATTTCCTTTGATGTAACTATCCATTTTACCACCCACTAACATTATAGCAAAAATAAAAGACCTTTACCAGGTCTTATACCAACGTTTGTTCTATTATCTTCCCATCGTTGGAACATTTTCTTGATAACTTTGAGCTAGGTCTTGAGCATTAATTCCATTATAACTAGCAACCTTCTGACCATCAGCAGTTTCTATATACGAATATGCTGGATTCTCTGTCACATTTAAAGTTGCTCCATCAGGTAATGCCTCGGTTGCAACTACTGCCGTATTTTGTGTCATACTTTGAGTTTGAGCCGCTGTAATTGCCATCATACCAGCACCTAAACTAAGTATTAAAGCAACTGGCAAAACAATATTTGCTATCCTATGAGAATCTTCTCTTTGAACTTCATAATTTAATTTTTCATCTGGTAAAGATGTAATATTAATTTTATATTCTGTATTAACCATATTATTTCTAATACTATTTGGATATTCATTCATTTTTATCACCCTCTATCTACATTATACCAAAATTATCTATTTAATACAAAATCTTTTATGTCACTTATTAAATAAGGATATTCTACTTTACTAATTTTGACTGTTACTTCTTTAGTTAAAAATAATTTATCACCTTTAGCTTTAATTAATAAATAATTAGAAGTATGTCCAATCAAATAACCATTCTCATATACTTCTGGTATAAAAACAATCTCCTTACCAATATGTTTACTCATATATTCCATTTCCAAACCTTTTGATAATTCAAGTAATTTCTTCACCCTATTTTTTTTAATAATACCATCTATTTTATTAGGCATATAACTAGCCTTAGTACCCTCTCTATCTGAATAAGGAAAAACATGTAATTTAGTAAACCCTATTTTCTTAATAGTTTCTATACACTCCTCAAATTGTTCATTAGTCTCACCAGGAAAACCTACAATCACATCTGTTGTTACATTCATATCAGGTTTAATTTTTTTTAACTTTTGAATTTTATTTATAAAATATTTTTTATCATATTTTCTATTCATTTGTTTGAGAATCTCATCAGAACCAGACTGTAAAGGAATATGCATATGATTTACCAAAACATCATTATTTTTAATTACATCTAAAACTTCATCATTTATTTCTGTAATTTCAATTGATGAAATTCTAAGCCTCTTAAGCCCATCTAGCTTAACTAAATCTTTAAGTAAATCCGCAAAACTATAATTACCATCATGATAATGACCTGTATGAATACCCGTCAAAACAATTTCTTTATGACCATTTCTAATTAATGACTTTGCTTCCTCAAGCACCTTTTCATGTTTTTTACTTCTAACATGTCCCCTAACATATGGAATAATACAATAAGAACAATAATTATCGCATCCATCTTCAATTTTTATATAAGCCCTTGTTAAATCAAAATTATTTAAACTCATATCTTCAAAATCAGCATCATCCATATCTTCAACCACATATATTTTTTCATCTCTAAAATCTTCTATATAATTTACAATTTCTGTTTTATGTTTATTGCCAATTATAATATCCGCATTAATATCTAATTTATCCCTTTTATTTTGAATCATACATCCAGCCACAACTAAAATAGCATTTGGATATTTTCTTCTAAGACTTCTAATCATCTTTCTGGATTTACTATCAGCTGTATTAGTTACTGTACAAGTATTAACTATACAAACATTTGGATTATCTGATTTAATATAACCATGATTTTCTAATAAATTTTCCATAACTTCGCTTTCATATTCGTTCACTTTACATCCTAAAGTGATAATTTTATACTTCATAAAATAACCTCCAAAGAAAAATAAGCCCTAAGGCTTATAAATTTTTTCTAAACTCTTTAAGTGAATTTAGGAAATCGACATTTTGTTCCTTTTCACTCTCAGGATTAATTTCTTCATAAGCTCTACTTATTATACCATTACTTTGTGGTTTTGTGGAGCTTTTTACCATTGGTTTTTCTCTTTGAACCCCATATATCGGAGAAATAATTTCTGAATTTTTAAATCCATTATATGTAGATTTTTCAGTTTTTTTAGAAACATCTTTTGAGGTATGTTCTTGATAAGTATTCATAGCTTCTAAAACTTTCATGTCAGCACTATTTTCTACATTAGCTTCATATTTATTAGCTTCTTCTTTTAGCTTTTCAGCCTTAGCCATCAATTCTTGGTAACTTATAATTGCATTTTCTTCCTGTTCTCTTTCAAATTCATCAATATTATCTGGTTTCTCTTCTTGCTTTTCTAAATCCGCACTCATCTGTTCGTAAACTCTTTCTAACTCAGCCTTAGCTGCCTTTTGTTCATCAGTAAGTTCCATATTTGATTTTATTACTTCTTTCGTTTGAATTTCTTCGTTATCTTCATTATCAAAACGATCATCTTCACTAATTGGTTTTACTTTATTCCCTCTAAAGGCTGCTTTAAATATAACAGTTGCGACAATCAAAATAGCAACTAAAATAATTCCAATAATCATCAAATCTCTATCGGCAATTTCAAATAAAATATTCATACAATCCACTCCAAATAAACTTTTTAATTCAGTAAGCGAAATAAAAAACAAAAACATTTTGTTTACACTTTCCAACTAGGCTTACATACTATATACAGTTTACCACAAACCCATATCTTTTTCAAAGGTTTTAACAACATTTTTTTACATATTTTTTAAACCATTAAAATCACTATTAATATCGTGTGTTTTTTTCAAAAAAAAATACAAAAAAAAGGATAGAATAAAATCTATCCTATGAAAATATAAGTGAAATAATTGCAAGCACAACACCATAAAACACTGTTGTAATTAAATAAATATATCCATGTTTATTTTCATCTTTAACTCCAAGAGTTTCAATACCTTTATAAACATAAAGAGTATTCAAAACAGAACCAAGCAAGAAAATAATTACTCCTAAAATAGGACTTAAAAACATAAATATTGAAGCAACAAGTAATGAAACAGTTGTAATTACAGAATTAACTCCATACATAGCAAATACTTTTTTAAAACTCTTCTCACCCTTAAACATAACTGAATTTACTAAGTATAAAAGTCCAGTATACATAAAGATAAATATAACTGCTGCAATTAAACAAATAAAGAATATTTTTAAATATGGTATTTGAACAACCCCACTAGATATTGCATATAATGTAAGTCCACCCATAGAACTAGTTGCAACCTCTGTAAGATTTTTAATAAGTGAAAGTACAAATAAAGAAGTCGCAACACTAAATATTCCAAGTAAAATTAAAGCCAAACTAAAACTTTTCTCATCAGTATATGCTTTAATAGTATCAATAGGTTTAACAAACATTCCTTTTATTACCTCGGCTAAATTAGAGCCAATACTATCAGACTGCACTTGTACATTTGCTTGACAACTGCAAACCTCTCCTTCCTCTAATTTTTTACCACAATGAATACAAAATTTTGCCATATAATCGCCTCCTTAAAATCTTGAAAAATATGTAGCTAAACCTGTCATATCAACAAGTTTAAAACCATCACTATAATCAAATGTTAAATAAGCTGTATCATTATCAGTGTCTGAAACAGTTCCTTCTGAGAAATATTCTTTAGCAGAATATTTATAATCGATATCAACAGTTACATATACATATCCATCTTCAGTAACTGATAATCTATCGACTTCCAAATCAGTAACTTCATATGAAGTAAGTTCGTTATTTTTAATAGATCTAGCAAAAGAACCGTAAGCATCTTCCAAATCACTCAAATCAGAATTCTTATATTCAAATTCACCCTTAATATCAGTAAATGCTTTTTGATCAATAGCAGATTTATATAGCTTATTAACATTATTCTTAATCGCATCTTCTAAAGCTTTTTCATCTTTATCAGATAGTTCAAAAGTATTAATATTTGTACCGTAATTATCGACATCTACTTTACTTGTAGTAGTAAGCCCATTTTTCAAAGTAACCTCTACATCGTATTCACCTTTAAATAGTGCGGGAATTACATATGTATCATATCTAGTACTGTCACTATCTTCTTTGTATTTCTTGTCGACTTCTACACCTTCTAACTTCACGGTTGCATTTTTAAATACTGTAATTTCATAATCTTTTTCTACTAATGAACTTCCATCACTAATCTTCCAGTTGTCAAAAATAAGCATCTTATTTTTCTTATCTTTAACTAAATAAATCGTTGTTGTAAGTGGTGTCTGATGACCTTCTAAAGTATAACTAATTTTAACCTGTGCAGACAAACCATCTGTTGATTTTTCCTCACTAACAACCTGGTAATTAACCATGTCTTCCTCTTCAGAATCAGTAACCTCCGTAAATATTTTCTTAGTTGTAAATTCATTTTCTGGAACATCGATATAATCATATAACTTATTAGTATCGTTGTTCATTAATGCCTCAAAATATTCAGTAGCAACCTTTGAAGGTTTAAAACTCTCAGATAAAACAATTCCTCCAACACTTAACACTAAAACCAAAATAACCGCCACAATAATAATTATCTTAGTTTTCTTTTTCATCGGTTTTCTAGGTTGTTTAGGCAATACCACTTTACTCTCCTCGGCAATTTTCGCACCACAATGTTCACAAAACTGAGCTCCCGCCTCATTTTTCTTACCACATTCTGGACAGAACATAAACCCAACTCCTTCCTAAGATAAAGCACTCCTCTATCTGATTTAATTATATCTTATAAAATAAAAATTATCAATTATTTTTTAATATAATTATTAAAACCTTCCGTAGTTACAATATCACCATCAATAACCCATAAAGCTTCCCCATGATAGTCATTAACTAATTCTTTTCCTTCTTCTATATCCATTAAGTATAAACTGTTAACTAACATATTAGCAGTTAAATTATCATTTGCAATTACAACCACACCATCATATTTACTTTCCTTTTTACTAGTCTTAGGATTTACCATGTAACTTTTAAATTCACTAGTTGTATATCTAGAAGCCATAGCCTTATTTTCTAAAGAAACAATTTCCAAAACTTCATCACTATTAGGTTTACTTATACTAATGCTATATTCATCATTGGAATAATGTTCACCTACAGCCACATCTCCATTTTCTGAAACAATATACTTTGTAATTTTATTTTGTTTAAAATAATATAAAACCTCATTAGTCGCATAACTACCAATAATACTATCAAAATTAAAATTGATATCATTAACTAATTTATCATCTTTAATTTCTACCTTTTCAATATCACTTTCAAAACTATATTCTTTATCATCTTTAATTTTATCAATTAACTCACCACTAGTAACATCTACATATCCACCAGTTTTATAATAAAGTATTTTACCATATTCTATCAAAGATTTTTCATCTTCATTAACTTTACCTTTTAATTCATTAACATTCTCATACTTCTTATATATATTATTTATGTCATTAGTTAACTTATTATGATTCACTTTATCATAAACCTTAAAAGTTATTTCTTCACCATAATAATTAAAAGTTTCAACATATGGTTCTCTCTTATGGAAAAACAAACTCCATACTACCCAAATAATTAAAACTATTATAATAAAAAATATTATATAATTTCGCTTGTCAATTATTTTTTTTAACATATCATCACCACTTAAAGTATAACAAAAGACCTCACATTTAAGCAAGGTCTAATTTGTAATTACATTTTTACCTCTTAACATGATCAAAAACAAAAAAGCAAGATAAATTCTAGTTATCTTGCTTAAATCTTGCTTATTATCTTACTTATTTATCAAATCTTTTTCTAAAACATATTCATAAACTTTCTTAAGTTTATATCCAATTTTCTTGATATCTCTTTCTTTAGCCACCTTATATCCTTCTTCAGTCAAATCAGGTAACTTACCTTTTAATATTAATTTAATTTTATATTCAAAATCATCCACATTCTTAGCCTTATAAACATTAACTCCATCTTTAAGCCAATCATCATAAATTGGAATATCACTAATTAGTGTTTTAGTTTTCATAGCTAGTGCCTCTAATAATACAATACCCTCAGTTTCTTCTTTAGTTGGAAATATATATAAATCACACCCCGCATAAGCATCTTTAAGTTCCTCACTTTTAACATATCCTGGAAAATAAACATTATCGGTTTTATTCTTAATAGCATCGCTTATTTTAACCGGAATAAGTGATGGTTTTGTATAACCAAACCATATGAATTTATATTCTGGCATTCTTCTAGCTAATTCCAAAAACTCTAAAATACCTTTTCTTTCAATATAAAGTCCAACCGCCATAATAACTTTATCATCTTCACTAAATCCATACTTTTCTCTAAATCTCTTTCGGCTATCTTTATCAGCTTTAAAAAGTTCTAAATCGATACCATTTGAAATTGGAATAATTTCCTTACCTAAATCATATTTTTCTAACACTCTTTTTGAATATTCAGTTGGTGTTATTAACAAATCAGCCGATCCATAACAAAGTTTAAGCCATTGACGAAATAATGGAGATACTCCATTTGAAAGTTTAAATGAATTTCTGAAATCCTCTTCTGTAGAGTGAGCATGAAAAATGACTTTTTTACCCATTTGCTTACACTTCTTCGCTAGCATTAATGATTCCGGAAAAATAGTATTAATATGAACTATATCAAAATCATCATTAACATTAGTTGTATAAGGAACATGAACCAAATCTAAAGCCTTCATTTGATGAACAATAGCCTTACCAACACCACTTTTTTCAACTTCTTTAAACTTACCTGTATGCAGTAATATCTTCATAATAACCTCCTAGGTATTCACATTAACTAGTATAACATCTTTCCCAATCTTGTCAATCTGAGACCATTTAATTTTAGAAAGCCCACCACTAAAAAAAATAAATCTTCTCCTTTGAACACTCATCTCGATAATTTTACCTTCTTTATCTAAACTGACATCAATTATCGAACCAATTTTTTTACCATCAAACACATTTATAATATCTTTATTTTGTAAATCAGAAAGCATCATACTACTCCCTCCCTTTAATTATATTATATAAAAAATAGAAAATGACAAACATTTCCTATTTTCCCTTCACCGTTTTAGAAGATTCAAATTCTCTTACAACCGCATCATTCAAAACTCCACTATGTTCAATTTCTGCCCTCCGCATCAATGAATTTTTTGCAAGTCTAAGCTTAAGTAAAGTATAAATTTGTGCTTCTTTTAAAGTATTAGTTATTCTCGTAAATGGTGCGCTTCCTATCACATTACCTTCACCATCTAACACCTTAGAGGTTTTTCCTGAAATTCTAAATTTAGTTCCATCTTCAAAATGTTTAAAGCAGTCAATAATACAAAATTTTTCATTATCAATAACAATTTCTCTTTCATTTTCTAAAGAAAATGGATTTGCTAAAATATTAGCTGTTAAACCATTTTTTAAATCAAATGTTGCCCATGTACCTGTAAAACCTGTAATTGAAAATGATTCATCACCCATTACATCAACCATTTCATTTACTCTAATTCCTTCTGGATGTTTATAGTATACAGCCATACCTCTACTGACATTTTGAATACCAGATGTATAACCATCTCTATTTTTCTTATACATAATTGTACCATCTGAGTTTAATAAAATCGGTGTATCTAAAACTGGAGTAATCATCTCCTTAATTGATTCATTAGATAAAAATCCATCATTTAATTTTTCAAATAATTTAACCAAATCTTTAGAAGTACTAAATATACCCGCATGTCCTGGATTTAAATTATATCTTTCCATTACTCTAGCTTTAGGGTCATTAACTGTTTCATTATCTCTCATACCAGTTAATACTCCAAAACTCCTATCATAACTAGTTTGTAATAAATTCATCTCTTCATTAAAATATTTTTTAAAATATTCATCCGCATCAGGCATTATATCTTTTAAAATAATAAATGGAATATCACTATAAACAAAAGTTTTTTCTTTCGCAATACTAGTTAAAGAAAGTCTTCTTTGTAACTCTTCTAATGAAAGATTTTTTTCATCTAATCTACCATCAGTTCTTAAATCATAATAA
Organism: uncultured Bacilli bacterium; assembly: GCA_944358525.1. Lineage (GTDB taxonomy): Bacteria > Bacillota_I > Bacilli_A > RF39 > UBA660 > Coprosoma. The sequence continues at coordinate 14,532 of CALVRI010000007.1, forward strand.
AACTTAGACATTTTTTCTACTGGAATATCTAAATTAACATATTTACCATTTTTATATTCTGACACTAATTTATCTAAATCAAACTTGCCTTCCTCAGCCAACTTTAATGCTTCTATACTAGTAAATAATTTAGTTGAACTAGCTAAATCAAAACGAGTATTTTCATCCACTGCTTGACCATCTTTTTTAGTTACTCCATCATAAGTATAAATAGACACTCCACTTTTCGCATCTTTAATAGCAGTCGATAAACCTGGCACTAACATACTAATTCCTTTAACTTTTTTTAAATAATCGGTTATAATTGCATAATATACTTCATTAGGTGTTTTATCCATATAAGATGCAAGCATATCTTTTTCTTCATCAAACATTTCTATTAAATAATGGTATTCTTTTAATTTTCCATTTTGAATAAGTTCGTTAATCAATTTATATTCTTCTTCAATAATAATTCCTAAATATTCCTGTTTTTCCATAATATAACACCTTTTTTCTCTAGCTATTATAAAAACATTTATCTATTATGTCAAATTTATTATTTCAAACTTTTTCGGATTAATTCTTCGAATAAATTTAAATTTTTGCTTTCTAATTCTGGATGAAACTGCACACCAACACACCACCAATCACTCTTACTTTCAATAACTTCAATTTCATCATCCTCACTTAAACCTGTAACTTTAAAAATAAAACTATTATCAAATACCTCTTTTTTAGCAATCGATTTATGAAGTGATGGCATATCTAAAACCCTAGTATGAAAAATATCATATAACCTCGATTTTTCATTTATAAAAACCTTGTGCTTAGATTTTTCAATGTTTTTTAAAACAAAGGGATCTAACTCATCATGTCCCTTCTTATCAAATAAATAATAACTCTCACTATCGTAATCAAACTCTTTATTTATAATATCATAGTTTAACTCGCCTGAATATTTTTGACAAAACCATTCATATCCTACCATCGTCTGCATTCCTAAACAAACACCCAAAACAGGAATTTTGTGTAAATAAGCATAATGAAGTACGCATATATGTGAACTACCTAAATGTGGACCACCTTGGATAATTATTCCATCACACATTTTAATTTCATCTTCAATAAATTTCTCATTTGGAAAAAGTAAACCAATTGGAATTCCTCCTGCTTCCATAACCCTTTTAGGATAATTATCAACAAATCTACTTTGACATTCAAATGGATCTTCCTCATTAAATCTCCTTGGAGCCAAAATACCAATAATTGGTTTTCTCATAAAAACCCTCCTCTAAAAATAACTCATAACTACCATAAAAATTACAAAAAGAAATATACATATTACTATATTCAAAAAAAGAAAAAATGACCTATCGCTATCATGATTAGCCAAAATAAACTTATAATTTTTAGGATTATTCTTTTTAATTTTTTCTATTGCAACATTATCTAAATAAAGTATAAAAGAATTTAAAAAACCTGCTAACAATAACCTTATAAAAATCCAAATGATTAATGTCATTATAAGTCCAAAAATCATTTTATAACTAAATGCGAAAGTTTCAAAAAATCTATATATATAATAAAAAGCAGTTAACTCTATAAACGACAATAGTACTCCAATTATTAAATGCCCTTTATATCCGATATACAAAGTACCAAGTAAATATGGTTTTAAAAGTTTTCTATTATGAATCATATTATCATAATCTTTTTCAAACAGTTCTAAATCACTTTTAGAATAATCATAATTTATTTTAATATTTACCCCTGTTTTCATATAACCACATTTTATACAAACCCCATCTATCATTTGACATTTACATTTTGGACACTTCATATTCTCACCACTTTAATTTTATCATAATAGAAAGAAAAAACATACCAAAGTATGCTTATTTAATCAATTTTTTAATCTTAGCTAAACCATTTTTTTCTAAACGAGATATCTGAGCTTGACTAATGCCAATTTCCTCAGCTAGTTCCGTTTGTGTTCTACCCATCATATATCTTTGTAAAATAATATATTTTTCCTTTTCTTTTATTTGATTTAATGCCTTTCTTAATGATATTTTTGTTTCAATATCATAAATTCCCTTATCACTAGAAAGCTGATCAGATAAATAAATAATATCCCCACCATCACTATAAATAGGTTCAAACATACTTACAGTATCTTTAAGTGAATTCAATGCTTGAACTACTTCCCATTCTGATATATGAAGTTTTTCTGCAATTTCTAAAGTTGTTGGTTCTTTATTGTTTTTAAAAGTAAGTTCATCCTTTACCCTCAAAGCCTTATAAGCTAAATCTTTAATACTTCTAGATACCCTTAAACAGCTATTATCTCTTAAATATCTTTTTATTTCCCCTAGTATCATTGGAACCGCATAAGTACTAAAACGCACCTCATGATTTAAATCAAAATTATCGATCGCCTTAATTAATCCAATCACCCCTACTTGAAATAAATCATCTAAATTATCTACCCTTCCAGAAAAACTTTTTAAAACGGATAAAACCAACTTTAAATTTCCTTGAATCAAATCATCCTTCGCCTTTAAATCCCCATCATGATATTTATTAAATAATTCCAATTGTTCTTCCAAAGTTAAAACTTTAATATTCGCAGTATTCACGTTCGCAATTTCTACCTTGTGACGTGCCATAAAAAATCTCCTTTCACCTTTATAATGAGCGAAAAGAGATTTTTTTAAACAAATAGTTTAAGTAAAACAAGTATAATTATCACTATAACAGTAAAACCAACTAAAGAAATAATCTTTTTGTTTTTATCTAAATCAAATATTTTATTAAAACACATATATAACATAAATAAATACAAAATAACTATAATAATTAAAATAATATATGCAAGTACATCAAAAATTCCAATAAAAAGACATGAAATAATTAACCCAATCACCAAAATAATATTTAAAAACGATAATAAATTAAAAAGTTTAATATAGCTTTTTTTTAAATACAAAGACAAAATTAAAGTAACCACAAAGAAAAATATAAGACTTAAAACAAGACCGATTAAAAAATAATTTACTTCACTTGGTCTATTTGTCGATGTCGTTACATAAGACGACAAAACACCAGTACCATCAAACAAATTATTAGAAGCATTTTCAAAGACATTATTTTTAAAAAGTGTATAAAAAAGCCCAAATAACAAACTAGTTAAACCAGTAATAATAACTGAAACATAAAATAAATTTTTATCTAAATAAGACTTTATAAACTTAATCATTAATATCACCTCTTATTTTTAAATATCTACTAATCAAAGTAATATATAAAATCAAATAACTAGCCGAAATCATATAGCCTGCTAGTACATCACTCGCATAATGAACTCCTAAATATATTCTACTAATTCCTATTAAAATAATCAAAATAGAAAGTAAAATTGTAAAAATAATTTTAGCTCTTTTTCTTAAATTGAAATGCCATATCAAATATATAATAAATCCATAGAAACCTAAAGCTGCCATCGCATGACCAGAAGGAAAACTGTAGCCACTTTCAGTTATAATCATTAAATCATAAGGCCTATCTCTCATAAATATAAGTTTGAGTATAATATTTAATATAACTATATTAACCGCATTTAAAATCACAAAAAGACCATATCTTTTATTTTTAAAAATCAAAAGAAAAGCTAAAGAAATCAAAACAACCATAATTTCACTCGCAAAAAAAGTAATAAATTTATAAAAGCCTGTCAAAAAATCTACTTTATTAATTGTTACAATACTATAAACAAAATTATCAAAAAATAATGTTTTATTATTTGTTACTAAATAAGCTAATAAAACAAACATTAAAAGTGTCAAAACAAAAACCAACCATTTTATTTTTTTCACATTATCACATCCTATTATAACTTCTTAATTATACCATACCAAAGAAAAATCATCATATTATTTGACGATTTTCTATATTTTCATTTATAGTAGGTTTACTTTTTATATGATTTCCAATAATTTCAGATACATCAAACACCGTTACAAAAGAAGAATCATCCACTTCGTTTAAAATATCCTTTAAAATAGATACTTCAAACCTTGTGATAACTGTATATAAAATTCTTTTATTACCATGTGAAATAATACCCTCACCAGCAAGCACAGTTACTGTTCTACCAAGTCTTTTAAGTATTTCATGGGCAATTTCTGTACCATCATCAGTAATAATAAATGCCGCTTTTGCACTATTTAAACCATCTGAAACCATATCGATAACTTTATAAGTAATAAAATAAGTTAATAAAGAATATAAAGCTCGCTCTGCTCCAAACACAAAAATAGCCGCACCATAAATAACAATATTAAAACCTAAAACAACTTGACCAACAGAAATGCTTTTCTTTCGGTTGATTAAAATAGCTACAATTTCTGTACCATCCAAACATCCACCACATTTAATAATCAAACCACTTCCAACACCAAGCATAATTCCACCATAAACCGTAGCTAATAAAGTATCTTCAATAAGTGGTGAATAATTATTAAATACTTCTAATAAAATACTAAATAAAAGCATACCATAACCAGCTTTAAATACAAACTTATTTCCAAGCTGTCTATAACCCAAAATTAAAAATGGTAAATTCACTATAAAAATTATAAAACCAAGTGACCCTCCAAATAATGTGTTTAAAATAATTGAAACTCCGTTCATTCCACCATCAATCATTAAATTAGGTATTAAAATAAGTTCTAAAGCAATAGATGACATTACTGCACCTAACGTAATTAATATAAGCGATAAACAAAAATCCCAATCAAATATCCTAATCACTTTTTTTGCCATATCATCTAGCCCCCTATTAATATTATATAGGAAAAAGAAAAGCTTTTAAATAGTATTAAGCAAATTAATGTTTTCTTTACATTTTTTCCAAAATAATTTCTCTATTTTTCAAAATTCTTTCATCTTTTGATATTTCAAGTGCCTTATCTACACATTCTAAAGCTTTATCATAATCACCTAAATTATAATAACAAAGTGATAGAAAATCATATATACTAAAATCTGTACTAAACCATTCAGTTATATAAGTTTTATAACCTTTTTTAATATCTAAAGCTTTCTTTAAAAGTGGAATAGCTTTGGAATACTCACTTCTTTCATAGTAAAAAATAGCGAGTTCTGTGTAAGCTTCTTTTAAATGTGGTGCTTCCATTAAAGCCTTTTGATACCACATCTCAGCTTCAAATGGTCTATTTAAATTCTTATAACACCTCCCAATAAACCTCATTGAAGCACATCTTTCATCCTTCCAGGTAGCCTTTTTTAAATTTAAATGTTTTTCCAAAGTATCAATTGCCTCATTCCATCTTTTATAATACATATATTCTCTACCTAAATAATGTGTATTTCTATCATCCGAAGGATCTTCCTTAACCGATAGTTCTAAAAGTGGTAAATAGCTCCCCCTAGATTTTTCTCTATCAGGATAATGATTTAAAACAATACTTTCATCAAATGCTCTCTTTTCTATTCTATCATAACTTAACACTTCATGTACCGGATGAGTCCACCTATAACCATCTCTTGCATGTATCTTATCAGAATAAAAACTAACTATTGGTTTTCCATCTTCATCCAAACTCCAATTATAAGTATAACTAGCTCTAGTAATTCCATCAGTCCAAATTTTTTCTAATTTTTTACGCCAACCTTTTTCAAACACTTCATCCAAATCAGTACATACACATATATCAGCATCCACATCAACCATGTCTAAAGATAAATTTCTAGCCACATCAAACCTCCAAGGCTTAACCTCCTTAACTTCTACTATTGCTCCAAGCTTTTTTAAAGTTTCCGCACTACCATCACTAGAACCAGTATCTAAAACAAATACCTTATCCGCTTCACTCATCGAATTATACCATCTTTCAGCAAACTTCTCCTCGTTTTTACATATCGCATAAACACATACTTTCATATTTTATCCCTCCATAATAGAATATGAAAGTAACCTTTTTTTAATTATTTATAACACCTTATTTTTTAATTTTTATCAAGTTGTTTTAATTTTCTTATAACTTTTTTTTCAATTCTCGATATATAAGATTGACTAATACCTAATAATTTAGCAACATCTTTTTGAGTCATTTCATCATTACCATAAAGTCCATATCTTAAAACCATAATTTTTTTATCCCTATCACTTAACCTCTCAATTTCTTCATATAACAATTTTTTATTTGTCTCTTCTTCTAACCCCCTAGTCACAATATCACTATCTGTTCCCAAAATATCTTCTAAATGAAGTTCATTTCCCTCAGAATCAAAGCTCAAATTATCTTCAAAACTAATTTCACCTCTTCTTCTTTTATTTTTTCTCAAAAACATCAATATCTCATTATCAATACACCTAGAAGCATAAGTTGCAAGTTTAATATTTTTGCTAAGTTTATAAGTATTTACTCCCTTAATCAAACCAACACTACCAATACTAACCAAATCTTCCAAATCAACACCTGTATTTTCATATTTTTTTGCAAGAAAAACAACTAACCTTAGATTATGCTCAATAAGTTTACTCCTTGCTTTCTTATCACCGTTCATTGAAAGAGTTACATACTTAATCTCATCATCTTTAGAAAGGGGGGCTGGAAGCTTGTCCGCACTTCCGATAAAAAATACCCCATCCTTTTCAAAAAATCTCTTAATTAAATAAATTATCTTTTTAATCATCTTGTATCTCCTTTCATTAACCCATTTAATAAAACATCAGCACCACCTAATTTAAAATCTTTACTAAAACCTAAATAAACATCTTCAAAAACCCCTAGACCTATAACTTCAACCCGCCTTACTTTTATACATTCCAGCACCCCACTCCCTCCTATAACAATATATGGAATATATATTTTTTTATTTCTAAAATTATTATCAATATTAGTTAGAATTACTAACCTATTTTTATAAGTTAAAGTATTACCAGAATCCAAATATCCATTTAAATTTAAAACCTTTCTTCCTATATAAATGTTTGTCTTAAAACTAAAAACAATTTTTTGTTTAAACATTCTCATCTGTTTAATATAGAAATATAAAATAATTGGCGAAATAATAATTAAAAATAAAGCATTAATACTAAAACCATCATTAAAAAAAATTAAACCATCGTGTTTATAAGAAAAAGTAATATTTAAAAAATATAAAAAACCACCAAGTAAAATACTTACCATATAAAAAACTCCAACATTTACCAAAAAGCTTTTTAAATTTTTATACCCAAAGCAAACTATACACATAATAAAACTTAAATAAATTTTAATAAAAAATAGCTGCATAGAATCAATTTTAAAAAACAAAACCAAAATAGTTAAACTACCAATAAAAGCTCCAAAAATAATTCTAAACATCTTTACATTTCTCTTTAGTAAAATTACCACTGTAAGTAAAAGGAGGAAATCAAAATAAAAGTTTAAAAACAAAAGCCCATCAATATATACTGTCATATCACCACCATTTTAAGTATAAAAAAAATGACTCAAATATAATGTCATTTTTTATTTTAATGTTTCTATTTTCTCCAAAGATAGTCCAGTAACATCAGAAATATCTTGAATATTCATATTCTTTTTTAGTAATTTTTTAGCAATCTGTCTTTTTTCTTCTAAGGCACCTATCTCTTTAAATGTATTATTTGTCTTTCTCATATCTTCTTCAGCTGATAAAAATTCTTTATATCTCTTATTGTTATTTAAACTCTCTACCTTTTTCTTAAACTCTGTCATATATTTATCACCCGTTACCACCTTTTTAAGCTCTTCCTTATCAAAATCAAATATGGCTAAAAATTCATATTCTTTATCTCCTTTTTTCAAACAAAAAAAGTTCAAAAATCTGAACTTTTATAAATAATTTTTTATCTCTTCGACTATTTTATCCTTAGAGATTTCTGAATCAATTTTACCATCACGAGATTTAATTTCTAAAATACCTTCACTAGCTTTCTTACCAACCGTAACTCTATAAGGAATACCTATAAGCTCTGCATCTTTAAATTTAACACCAGCTCTCTCATCTCTGTCATCCAATAATACATCAATACCTTGTTTATTAAATTCATCATACAATTCTAAAGCAATTTTATTTTGAATCTCATCTTTAATATTAATAACTGTAATGCACACTGTAAAAGGTGCGACAGAGATAGGCCATACTAAACCATGTTCATCGGCCTTTTGTTCAGCAAGCGCTGCCATACATCTTGCAACCCCAATTCCATAACACCCCATATATACAGATTTTAGCTGATTTTCTTCATCTAAATAATTTAAATTTAAAGCTTTAGAATATTTAGTGCCTAGTTTAAACGTATTACCAATTTCAATACCTTTTTTAAAGTAAATCTTGCCACCGCAATGTGGACAAGTATCACCTTCACGTATATTTACAATATCACCCTTCATATAAACATCAAAATCATTTAAATTAACATTTATATAATGATAACCTGTCTTATTAGCCCCACATACAAAATTACTCATATTAGCAACTTCATTATCAATAACTATTTTAACATCTACTCCAATTGGACCTAAAAAACCAAATGAAGCATCTGTAACTTTTTTTAATTCTTCTTCAGTTGCCATCTCTACACTTTGAGCATTAAGTAACTTACGCAATTTAGTATCATTTAAATCTCTATCACCTTTAACTAAAGCAAATATAATTTCCCCATCTACATTATAAACTAAAGTTTTAACCGTTTTCTTAATATCAATATTTAAAAACTTAACTACATCCTCGATACTTTTAACACTAGGTGTTTCTATAAGTTCCTTTTTTTTCTTATCTTCTCTATCAAACTCTTCAGCCTTTACAGGTGCGACTTCAATATTAGAGCCAAAATCACAGCTATCACACATTACTAAAACATCTTCACCAATATCCGTAACAGCTTGAAACTCTTCAGATAAATCTCCACCCATAACACCGGTATCAGCACGCACAATTCTATAATCTATCCCCATTCTGTCAAACGAATTCTTATAAGCTGTAACCATCTTTTGATAACTAATTTCTCCAGTTTCATCATTAGTATCAAAACTATAAGCATCTTTCATTGTAAATTCTCTTGTTCTAATCAAACCAAAACGAGGTCTCGCTTCATCTCTAAACTTATCTTGAATTTGATAAATATTAAAAGGCATATCCCTATAAGATTTAATTTTTTCCTTAGCCGCTATAACAAATAATTCTTCATGAGTTGGTCCTAAACAAAACTCTCTATCATTTCTGTCATTTAATTTAAACATATCAGAGCCAAAAGAATCATATCTATGTGACATATGAAAAATTTCACTAGGAATTAGTGCCGGCATCAAAACCTCATTGGCTCCCGCTTTATTCATCTCATCTCTAATAATGTTTTCTATTTTCCTTTTAACTCTAAGTCCCATTGGCATAAACATATAAACACCACTAGCTTCTTTTTTTATCATGCCACTTCTTACTAATAAATTTCCACTTTTACTATCTTCATCTTTGATGTCATCTCTAATTGTGTAAAAAAAACTGTTACTTAATTTCATAAAATCCTCCTTATCAAACAAAAAAGAATGATACAAAAGAGTGCATAAGCACGGTACCATCCTTTTATTTCACTTAATTTAAGATAACGGTTTTACCCGGAAATGTTTGCATTTCTCTCAGAAAGTAGGAATTAAATATTATCATAACTTGCTTTCACCAACCAAGCTCGCTTTATATGAGGGAATATTTAATATTCTTTCATCATCGATTTACAAATTAATCTTAACACATTTATAACCATTTTGTCAAAAATATTATATGCATAAAATTAAAACTATCTAATAATTTTATATCTCTTTCTCTTTTTATTCATATTAATAATATCATTTTTAAAATACTTAAATGTCGCAATCGCAATAATTGCAACCGGAAGAGAAATAACAATACCAAGAACACCAAGTAATGCCCCTCCTGCAAATACAGAAATAATAACTACCAAAGGATGCACTTGATTACTATTTCCATATACAAATGGATTAATTATATACCCATCAACAGCTGAAAAAACAATAAACACAATACAAGTTTTAATAAATAGTGCTGGACTTATAACAAAAGCTGTAATAGCTGCTACAATATTTGTAATAATTCCTCCAAAATAAGGAATTAAATTACCTAAAGCAGCCAAAGTTCCAAGCATCAAAGCATTTGGATGACCAATCAAAGTATAAGTAATAGTATATTCAAAAAATGAAATAACAACAATCTTCATAAAACCAACTATATACTTTCTCATCTCATCATCAATAGTTGCTACATAATTGTATATTTTTTTTGATTTATGAGATAAATATTCCTTAATAAATTTTCTTATCTTATCCATATCAGCTAAAAAATAAACAAATGAAGCAAGAATAATAAATATTTTTGAAATATAATCAATCGATACTCCAATAAAACTTAAAGCACCGTTAGAAATATATGTGCCAAGCTTTTCTAAAGTATCATTAAAACCGGCCGATAAAGTATTTTGAATATCCTTAAAATTAACATTATAATCCGTTGATAACTCTTTCAAAAACGAAATAATACCATTAAATAAACTAGTAAGTTGTGACATAATTGTCGGTGTAATTAAAGCTAAAATTAAACAAATAACTCCAATAGCCCCACCAACTACCAAAAGCATTGCCAAAGCCTTAGGTACATTTCTATCAGTTAATTTTTTAACAATTGGATAAAATGCATAAGCAATTGCAAAAGCTATTAAAAATGGAAGCAATATATTAAATATCAAACTTATTATTCCAACCCAAAAATCTCTTGCTTGATATACTAAATACACCGCTAAAACAAATAATACCACATTTATTAATTTAAAATCTATCCTATTTTTTATCATCGGCTTTCTCCTTTTCTAAAAGAATTGTCACAGGTCCATCATTATTAATGTTAACAAGCATCTCCGCCCCAAACTCACCAGTTTCAACATTAACATATTTACTTAATCTCTCATTAAATATTGTATATAATTTTAAAGCATTTATACTATCTAGTGCTTCAATATAACTTGGCCTATTTCCTTTTTTAGAATCCGCATAAAGTGTAAACTGTGAAACACTTAAAATCGATCCAGAAACATCCAAAATAGATTTATTCATAATCCCCTTTTCATCATCAAAAATCCGCAAATGTAAAATTTTATTAATTAAATAATCTATCTCTTCTAAACTATCACCATAAGTAAATGCGACAAAAACAACCATTCCTTTATCAATCTTACCAACTATTTTATCATGTACTGAAACACACGAATTTAAACTTCTTTGAACAAGTACTCTCATTTAATAAGTCGCTCCACATCTGTTACTTCAGGTATCATTTTAATATCATTCATAAGCTTAACAAGTTGTTCTTTATTATTAACCAAAACTGTCATTTCAATCGCATCATCTTCTTTAGAACGATGACTATTAAACCTTCTAACTGGAATATCGTTATTAGCCGCTTTAGAAATAATATTAATAAGAGAATTATTATCACTATTTGCCCTAACCAAAATATTTGTTGGTAACTTATTACTATCAGTATTCCACTTAACTTCAATTAATCTCTCATTTAAATTAGAAACATTCGGACAAACCATTCTATGAACAGTAACCCCATAACCTTTAGTTATATAACCAACAATTCTATCACCAGGTACTGGATTACAACACGAAGCTAAATTAACCTTAATATCATCAATTCCAGCCACCCCAATCAAACTGTTATTAGTATTTTGCTTTTGACTACCTTTTGTCGCTTTAGAAAGGATTTTTTCCTCTTTGGATACCTCTTTTCTCAAAAAGGTATCCATAACAGTATTAATTGAAATCTTACCGCTTCCTAAATTACCATAAAGCTCATTCACTGAATTAAACTTTAAATCATTAAGTAATTTTTTACATTTCTCATCATCAAAAAACTCATCATTACTTATTTTTTGCTTGCGCAATTCTTTGTTTAAAATATCTTCACCTTTTTTTAAGTTTTCTTCTTTGTTAACCTTGTTAAAAAAGGCTTTAATTTTATTTTTAGCATGTGTTGTCTGAACAAAGTTAATCCATTCTCTGCTAGGTCCAACTGAATTATTATTTGTAATAATCTTAACAATATCATCACTTTTTAATTTATAATCAAGTGGTACCATATTAGAATTTACAATAGCCCCTGTAGCCTTATCACCAACATTAGTATGAACTTTATAAGCAAAGTCAATAGGTGTTGAACCATTTGGAAGTTCAATAACATCACCTAAGGGTGTAAATACATATATAGTATTTTGAAAAACTTCTTTTTTTACCGTATTAACAAAATCTTCTGGATTATCTTGTTCCTTTTTTAAATCCATAATTGCTCTAAAAAATTGCAATTTTTGTTCCATCTCATTTTGCATTACTGCCTTAACAGAACCTTTTTCTTTATAAGACCAATGCGAAGCAATACCATATTCTGCTACTCTATCCATTTCATAAGTTCTAATTTGAATTTCATATAATTGTCCATCAATACCAAATACAGTTGTATGTAACGATTGATACATATTAGTCTTAGGCATGGCTATATAATCTTTAAATCTTCTAGGTTTTGGTCTAAACTTAGAATGAATAATTCCTAAAGCCTGATAACAATCCTGTTCGGTATCAACTAAAATTCTAAGTGCTAATAAATCATAAATTTCACTAAACCTCTTACCTTTTTCTAATTTTTTATAAATACTATAAATACTTTTAGATCTACCAAAGATTTCGTGTTTAATATCATGTTTATTTAAAAGTTCAGATACACTTTCAATCATTTTCACAACACTATTATCACGTTCAGCTTTAGTCGCATTTAACTTTTCAACTATATCATAATATTCACTAGGATTTAAATAACGCAAACAATACTCTTCCAAGTCCTGTTTAATACTACTAATACCAAGTCTATCCGCTATAGGAGTTAAAATATCTAAAGTTTCCCTAGCTGTTGCTTTTTGTTTTTTCTCGCTATGCACAAATAGTGTCTGCATATTATTAAGTCTATCTGCTAATTTAATAATAATAACCCTAACATCCTCAGATAAACCTACTATTATTTTCCTCTGATTATTAATCAAAACTTCGGTTGTCCCAGATAAATTAAGTTTATTAATCTTCGTTACACCATCAACTAAAACTGCAATATTATGTCCAAAATTATCCTCTATCTCACTTATAGAAATATTACAGTCTTCAACAACATCATGAAGTAAAGCTGCAGAAAGTGTCTCATAATCTGCATTTATTCTTGTTAAAATATATGCAACATTTAAAGGATGAATGATATAATCTTCACCAGTTAAACGTTTTTGTCCAAAATGTTTCTCATAGGCAAATCTATAAGCTTTATCAATAACAGTTAATTCTTTTTCGTCGGTAATATAAGTTTTAATCTTGTCCATCAATTTCTCAATTGTCAAATCTTTTTGATGCTTACTCATTCTATCACCTTCTTAAATATCTAAATACACTTTTCGATTTTTTTCATTAATTTTCTCTTTAAAATATGCATCAATTAATGCATTATCACTATTTAAAATATCGCTAACCATATCACTTAACATTAAATCACGGCTACTTTTCCATTTTTTTTCTTTCAAATAATTCCAAATATCTTCTGGTTTTAAATAACCATAACCATTTGCTTCAAGTTCACTCATCTTAGTATTCAAAGCAGGTCTCAAACGATTATAAAGTTCTTCAAGTGATTTAAATTCTATATCCATATCTCTCATCCCCTTTATATATAATCATTATATATTAAATTAAATCATTTTTAAAGAGTAACACCAAAAAATTGGCATTTATTTATTGAACATTTGCTAAAAAAATGTTACTATAAATAAACAAAAAGGAGATAAAACTATGTTTAAAGTAAAAATAAATAATAAAAATATTGAAAATGAATATCTAGTATATGGTGAAGGAGAAGTTTCTTTCGTAATGAAACAAAATCATGTAATGATACCAACCCCAAGTTATTATAATTTAGAAGTTATTTCAGGGCCAAACACAATAATCAAATTTACTAATAATGAACCTGTCATTATCAAAGCTGACACCATTACATATGATAAAACATTTGATAATTATTCTTTTTCTTTTGGAATTAACCTTAGTATTAGAGAATATGAGGTCCTTTATGAACTACATTTAAAACAACAAAAAAAGCAGCAAACCCCAGAATATCAAAACATTCAAAAAATAAAGCAAGACATTGAAAAAGCTAAAAAATTAGTAAAAAATAGAGCATAAATGCTCTATTTTAATGACTAAATTTCAACAGTTGAAAGTAAATTCTTTATTTCCACTATACCATAATTCTTTTATTTTATCTATATTAAATTATCAATATATTTATTATATGATTTCTCACCTTTTAATGTAAAGATTTCTAATGATGGATATTCTTTTTTTAACCCTTTAGTTAAATTTATTTGGATAAATGTTTTCATTTTATCATATGTTTCACTTACCTTTGTCTCTTCAGAATATTTACTAAATATATATGCCGCATTCCTTTTATGTAATGATGAATAATATGTATTATTAAATTCAATATTAAAAACCTCATCTCTTGTTTCAACCAAAACATCAACTGTTTTACCCTTTATATTTATATTTGTTTTAGCAACTTCTGTAGATAATATTTTTAAATCATCTAAATTACTATTCAAAACAGTTTTTAAACTTCTCCTAATAAATTCTTTTAAAAGATATTCATTTTTCTTAGCTGTAAATATTGCTTTAAACATCTGGTTATTTGTTCCTTTATAAAATTTTTTGTCATACATTTTCTCCTCTCAGGTTAATAATATATAGAAAATTTTCTGACAAAGCAAAAGGCCAAAATAAACATTTTAATCAAAAAATAACTTAAAATTTAAATTTTGCCATAAAGAAAAATCTATAATTTCAGTCACTTTTAATATTCAAAATTTATTTTCACCATTTTTTAACTTTTGCATATGTAATGACTAATTTTTTAAAAGCATATATTCTAATATGAAAAAAAATATCTTTTTAAAATCAGTCATTTTATTATTAATTGGTGGTTTCATAACTAAAATTATAAGTATGTTTATTAAAATAGTTTTAGCTAGATTAATCGGAACCGAAGGTATGGGAATATATATGTTAATATCCCCTACCTTTGTTATGCTTATGGCTCTAGCGCAGTTAGGTTTCCCTGTTGCTATAAGTAAACTAGTAGCCGAAGATACTAAAAATAATAAAAATTTAGTATTTTCAGTAATTCCAATTTCTCTTTCATTAAACATAATAATCATAATATTACTATTTTTAACTGCTGGATATATCTCTCATAATTTACTAAATGAAGACAGGGGCTACTGGGCGATAATTTGCATTGGATTTGTTCTTCCGTTTATCAGTATATCTAGTATTTTAAGAGGATATTTTTTTGGTAAACAACAAATGCTTCCACACGTTCTATCAAATGTTACCGAAGATTTTGTAAGACTAATTGCCATAATAATAGGCATACCAATTTTTTTAAAATTTGGTCTTGAATATGCCGTTGCCTTTATAGTATTAACAAATGTCATCAGTGAACTAACATCAATTTTTGTTCTATTTTTCTTTATTCCTAAAAATTTTAAAATAACTAAAAAAGACTTAAAACCAAACAAAGGGAATATTAAAGAAGTATTTTCTATAGGAATACCCACAACACTAAGTAGAATAATTGGATCTATAGGTGCTTTTCTCGAACCAATCATTTTAACTTATGGATTAATCAAAAGTGGATATACAAATAACTTTATTGTTAATGAATATGGAATTATAAATGGTTACGTTATGCCTTTAATTCTACTACCATCATTTTTTACTGGAGCTATATCTCAAGCTCTAATTCCAAATATTTCAAAAGCCCATAGCAAAAAACATTATAAATATGTTTGGAATAAAATTAAGTTTGCCATTTTTATATCACTATTAATAGGAATACCAGCCACTTTAATTTTTGAACTCATACCAAATATACCAATGAAATTAATATATAATACAAATGTAGGAATAGATTATATAAAAGTTCTAGCTCCCATCGCTCTGCTTCACTATGTTCAAGCACCACTTACCGCCTCACTTCAAGCAATGGGAAAAGCCAAAGAAGCCATGCAGGGAACCTTAATAGGTACAATAATCAGAACAATAACACTATTGATACTATGCTTCTCTCACATTGGTTTATGGGCCTTAATATGGGCAACTGGTATCAATATTGTCATTGTTACTCTTCATCAATATAAACATGTAAAAAAATCCTTAAATATCTAAAATACCTATAACTCTTCTCATTTAAATAAAATGCAAATATACATTAATAAACAACAAACCAAGGATCATAAAATAGCTAGAAAACTTATTCTAGCTATTTTACTAAACTCTTATAATAATCAAACCTCTTCATCGCCGCATTCTTATTAATCTTAAGCATCTCATCAGCTTGATTAGGATTAACCGTTTTAAGCATACTATACCTAGTTTGATTACTTAAAAAATCATCATATAAACTAAAATCAGGATTTGGACTATCTAAATTAAATTCATCTTTAGTTCCATCATATCTAAATATTGGAAAATATCCACATTTAGTAGCTAAAGCTTCCTCTTCTATAGAGCAACCCATACCCGCTTTAATACCATGAGAAATACAAGGACAATATGCAATTATAATAGAAGGTCCATCGTGCTTAATTGCCTCATTAATAGCTTTAATTGTCTGCATCATATTAGCTCCAAGTGATACTTGAGCTACATAAACATTCGGATAAGCCATTGCAATTCTAGCCAAATCTTTCTTATAATTTTTCTTACCAGATGCGGCAAACTCGGCCACCATACCCTCTGGTGTGGCCTTAGAAGCTTGCCCACCAGTATTAGAATAAACCTCTGTATTAAGCACTAAAATATTTATATTAGAACCACTAGAAAGTACATGATCTATTCCACCAAAACCAATATCATATGCCCATCCATCACCACCGACAGCCCAAACATTTTTAGCCACAATATAATTCTTATATTCTTTCAATTTAAAATGTTTTTCAAAATCTATATTATCATAAACCTCTTTAGTTATTGAATAATCATTAGAATTATTAAGCCACTTATCAAAAAGTTCATCTTGATTTTCAAGCATATATTTTCTAACCATATTCTTACCATTTTCATAACCCATTAGTATTCCATAACCAAATTCAGCATTATCTTCAAATAAACTATTAACCCAAGGAACACTGTATGGGGCATTGGGCAGCTCTCCTCCATAAATAGATGAACAACCCGTCGCATTTGCAATTACTAAATTATCACCAGAAAGCTGTGTTAATAATTTAATATAAGCCGTCTCTCCACATCCCGCACAAGCTCCGTGAAAAGCAAATTTCGGTCTCTTAAGTTGACTACCTTTAATGGTCTCTTTATTAAATTTATCTTTTTCTGAAATATTATTAACTAAATAATCAAATACCTTGTCATTATTACTATCTTTAAGTTTTTCAAAAGCTAAAGCCTTATTACCACGCATACCCGGACAAGTATTTATGCATACAGAGCATCCAGTACAATTTTTAGCTGAAATAGCTATAACATAATAATGATCAGGTACACCAATAGCTGGTTTACAAATTTCTTTAATAAAATTAGGAGCCTTATCATACTCATCCTTATTAAGTAAAAATGGTCTAATTACTCCATGTGGACAAACAAGTGAACACATACTACACTGTATACAATTTTCCTTAAACCACTTAGGCACAAACTCCGCAATATTCTGCATTTCTGGCTCAGTATGTTCAAAAGAACCATCCTCAAAACCTCGAAAATCAGAAACCTTTAAAGCATTTCCTTTTCTATGAGCTAAAGCTTCGTAAATATTTTCACTAGGAAATTTTAAATCTTCTTCCATATCATCTAATTCGACTTCTTTTAAATGAACATCCCTCAATGCTGAAATGTTGTTTTCGGCAACTTCTTTACTTTTAACACCAAATTTTTTCATTACATAATCTTCAAGTTTTTTTGTTGCTTCATCTTCATTTACTAAATCAGTTAACTTAAATATAGCTTTTTCCATAATCATACTAATTTTACGACCTAAATTATGTTTTCGTGCAACTTCATCCGCATCAACAACATAAACCTTTATATTCTTCTCTTTCAAAAATCTTTTATAAGGATCTAAAGCTCCTAACAAACTATTATCATCCATACTAGTATTAATTAAAAGTTTTCCTTCAGAAGAAAGACTAGTAATTGCATCAAAAACAGATAAATAAGTATCTTTAGAAATGACTATAAGTTTAGGGTTATGTACAAAATAAGTTGAATGAATAGGTTTATCTGAAAATCTCAAATGACTACAAGTAACACCGCCAGATTTTTTAGAATCATATTCAAAATATCCTTGAACATACTTATCTCCATCACCAACAATTCCAAGTAATGATTTAGAACAACTCACCATTCCATCACTGCCATAACCATAGATAAGCATTTCCGTATTATCTGTAACATTAATATTTTCATAATTTAAAGATAAATTAGTCACATCATCATCAATACCAATTGTAAACTCATCTTTAGGATTATCAAGCATATCATAAACAGCTTTTATCATACCAGGAGTTACATCTTTACTAGAAAGTCCATAACGACCATGACAAATATTTATTTTTTTATTTTTTAAACTACTAACTATATCTAAATATAAAGGTTCTCCCTCGCTTCCAGCCTCTTTAGTTCTATCAAGTACCGCAATTTTTTCTACACTAGAAGGTAAAACATCAAGTAAATACTTATCACTAAATGGTCTAAATAAATGAACTTCAACTAAACCAATTTCCCCTTTTAAATAATCGATTGTTTCCTTAATCGCCTCACAAACTGAACCCATAGCAACAATAACTTTTTTAGCCCTAGAACTTCCATAATAATTAAACGGTTTATAACTAGTTCCAGCAAGATCATTTATCTTACTCATATATTCATTTACAATATTGGGTACTTTATCATAAAATTTATTTCTAGCTTCCGTTTCTTGAAAATAAATATCACCGTTTTGATTAGTTCCTCTAGTAACTGGATGTTCATTATTCAAAGCTCTATTTCTAAAAGCTAAAATATTCTCATAAGGAATTATTTTTTTAATATCCTCATCTTCCAAAATATTAATTTTATTAAGTTCATGACTTGTCCTAAATCCATCAAAAAAGTGTAAAAAAGGTAAAGAAGCTTCAATACTAGACAAATGACTAACTAAAGCTAAATTATAAGCATCTTGGACAGAAGAAGAAGCCATCATACAAAATCCCGTACTTCGTGTCGCATAAATATCCTGATGATCACCAAAAATACTTAAAGCATGTGTAGCTAATGACCTTGCTGCCACATGCATAACAAACGGCCACATTTCACCAGCAATCTTATACATATTAGGTATCATTAAAAGTAAACCTTGGCTAGCCGTATATGTAGATGCTAAAGAACCAGTTTGTAAAACACCATGAACCATGCCAATAGCGCCCGCTTCACTTTGCATCTCTACCACCTTAGGTACTGAATCAAATAAATTTTTCTTACCTTCCATTGCCCATTTATCAATAAGTTCAGGCATCGGACTAGATGGTGTAATCGGATAAATACCCGCCACTTCTGTAAACAAATACGAAGCTCGCGCACAAGCTTCATTACCATCACAAGTTATTTTCTTCATATAAATCCTCCTTATCTATGACAAGCCTCATCCGCATTTTCATAAATAACATCATAACTATAATCACTACCATTAGTTGTTGTAATTTGAACAGACACTCCACTAGTCGAATCAACATAAGGCTTTTCAGTCATTGGATTAACTAAATTATCATCTATATAACCTTTATCAACAATTTGACCATTAATCGTCCCACCATCTTGAAGTTGTCTAACTGTAACTGTTACTGGAGAAGCTGAAGAAGTTGGAAGTAAATTAGGATAATCTACCATCATCATTTTAGTTCCCTCAATCAAATTAGTCTCTTGAACTAAACAACTATCATAACGACTTTTCTTAATATTATTATCAATAGTTGTTACTGCCACTAAACCTAAAATACTCAAAACGATTATAACCCCAAGTAATTCCGCTAAAGTAAAACCGTTTCTTAAACTTTTCTTTAGTTTATAAATTTGACTTTGATAATTTTCACTATCAGTAATAAATGAACCAACTACTACTATATCTACATTTTTTACCTTTTTAATAGTAGCATCATTAATACCTCCATCCACTTCTATCAAATAAGATAAATTATTTTCATCACGGTATTCTATCAAGTTTTTTACTTTATCAGTTATATCAATAAAAGTCTGTCCACTAGCTCCAGCTTTAACACTCATAACTAAAACCATATCTATATCATTTAAATATGGATACACATCTTCTACTTTAGTATTAGGATTAATCGCAATTCCAACTTTTACTCCTTTATCTTTTATATAACTAATAATCTCAGATACATTATAAGAAGCTTCTAAATGAAACGTTATAAAACTAGGATTTATAGGTATAACTTTATCAACATATTTCTTTATATCATTGACCATCAAATGCACATCAATAGGTTTTCTCAACCCTTTAATATCTTCACACATCTGGTCAACTGAAAGAGTTGGATGTTCTGTAAATTTACCATCCATTATATCAAAATGTATATAATCACAAACCTCATCTAAATCTTTAATTTTAGAAATATTGTCCTGAATTTTCAAAAAAGAACCAGCTATTTTAACCATTAATAATCACCTCATTTTAAGAAATTTATATAATTATCATATCTACTTTTTAAAATAGTTCCATCCAAAACTTTTTCTTTAACTTTGCATTTTTTCTCCTGAATATGAAAACAATCTCTAAATTGACATTCATCTCTATATAAATTAAATTCCACAAAATTATCACGAATATCTTCTTTGCTCATACCGGTAAATTCCAAAGCGGAAAATCCAGGAGTATCCGCAACTAATCCACCGCATAACTCATGCAGTTCTGTATGTCTTGTCGTGTGTTTTCCTCTATTTAAAGCAAGTGATATTTCACCCGTTTTTAAATTTAAATTAGGATTAATTTTATTTAAAAGTGTACTTTTACCAGCCCCACTTTGGCCAGTAAACACACACACATTACCTTTAAAAATTTTTTTAACCTTAGAAATATCATCATTCATATAAACCTCATAACCAATTTTTTTATAATAATTAATTACAAATTTTATATCTTCAAATTCATTTCCATCTAATAAATCAGCTTTGGTAAAAACAATAACTGGTTTAATTTTATTATATTCACATATAACCAAAAACTTATCGAGTAAATTAGAAGAAAAATCAGGTTTTTTCAAACTAGTAATAATTACAGCTATATCAACATTAGCAACAGTTGGTCTAGTAAGTTCATTATTACGAGGTAAAACTTCCAAAATATATTTATTATTTTCATCAAATATTACCTCATCACCAACAATTGGTGAAAGGCCCATGTTTCTAAATTTACCACGGGCTTTACACACAAATTCTTCATCTAAAGTTTTAACTGTATAATCATTACTAATAAGCTTAACTATCTTACCTTTCATCTATCACATATCTCCAGTATCTTGAGTTTCAGTATTAATTTCAACGTTTTTTACAACCTTTATTCTTAAATTAGCATCCTTACTAACTTTAGAGCCTGCTGCCATATTTTGATATACAACAGCCCCATCAACATTATTTATATCTTCAACATAAGTAACATTCAAAGTAATACCATTTTCATCACAGAACTTCTTAACATCTGCTTCTGTATATGTTCCATCAGTAAAATTAGGATAACTAATATATATATTTGGAATAGTAAAAGTTATTGTATCACCCTCACCCAATTTAGTTCCAACCTCTACATCCTGTTCTAATATAGTTCCCTCTTCAATATCTTCATCTTTAGAAACATCTTTTTCATAACTTACAACATTAATACCAGCAGCTTCAAGCTCAGCTTTAACATCATCAAATTTTTTTCCAGTATAATCTTCAATTTCTATTTTCTCAGAACCAGTAGAAACAATAAGAGTTATTTCTGAACCTTCTTTTAAAGTTTCACCAATTTCTGGATCAGTTCCAATAACTTTATCCTCTTCTACATCATCACTAGCTTCTTTTTTGGTCTTACCACTAACCTCAAATCCTTTATCTTCTAAAGTACTTCTAGCCTGCTTAACAGTCATACCTTGAACATCCGGTATTTCAATATCTGGTTTATCAGAAATCTTTGGCCATAAGATAAAGACAAATAATAATGCGGCTATTAAAACTCCTACTATTGTTCCAATTACAATTAAAGCTTTATTCATTCTTTTATCTTTTTTATCTTCACTCTTTTCAGCATTTCTAATAGCTCTACCAACTCTAGGTATATCATTATCATCATCAAACCCTTTTTCTGGATATCTATATTTAACCCTTGGTTCATTAAATCTATCTTTATCCAAAGCAGTTTCTAAATCTTCATGCATATCCCAAGCCGAATCATAACGATTCTTCGGATTTTTAGCAGATGCTCTTAAAATAATGTTTTCAATAGATTGTGGCATTTCAGGATCATATTCACAAATGCTAGGTATTTCCTCATTCATATGTTTAATTGCTACTTCTACAGGATTATCTCCTTTAAAAGGAACATGACCTGTCACAAGTTCATACATCAAAATACCAAGTGAATATATATCACTTTTAGTAGTTGCTGAAGCACCATTAGCTTGCTCAGGCGGAATATAATAAACAGTTCCCATTACACTATTAGTTTGTGTAAATTCTCCAGCATTTAAAGCCACCGCAATACCAAAATCCATTATCTTAACTCTTCCATCTTCTAAGATAATAACATTTTGTGGTTTAATATCTCTATGAATAATATAACTTTCATGTGCATGAGCTACCGCACTAGTAAGCTGAAGCATAATATCTTGAACTTCTGGCAAAGTTAAACTTCCTCTTTTTTTAATTAATTGTTTTAAAGTTAAACCTTGAACATATTCCATAACAATAAAATATTTACCATCATCTTCTCCAACATCGTAAACTTCAACAATATTAGGATCATTTAAAGAACTAGCTGAAATAGCTTCTCTTTGAAAACGTCTAACAAACTTTTCATCTTCAGCTAAATCTCCCCTTAATATTTTAACTGCAACTTTTCTATCTAAAATAGTATCCTGAGCTAAATAAACATTAGCCATTCCACCTTCACCAATAGATCTAATAATTTCATAACGATCATTAATCATTTGTCCCCTTGTTATCATTCAATTTCCTCCTTTTGTAAATAAGCAACTGAGATATTATCTGTACCTCCACGATTATTTGCTTTATTAATTAATTTCTGCACTTTCGCATCTATATCTATATCACTATTTAAAACTGTTTCAATTTGGTTATTATCAAGCATATTAGTAAGTCCATCACTACAAAGTAATATTCCGCTAACATCTCTTTCCACATCAAATACATCCATCTCAACCGATATATTAGCACCTAATGCCCTCATCAAAACATTTTTTCTCGGATGATCCTTTGCTTCCTCTTCAGTAATTTCTCCAGATTTCACAAGCAAATTAACCAAAGTATGATCATTAGTTATTTTATATAATTTTTTATCTTTAATTACAAAACCTGAAGAATCACCAATATTTCCAAAAAGCAAAAACTCTTTAGTCAAAAGTGCCATTACAATAGTTGTACCCATACCAACACTTTCAGGATTATTCTCAGTATATTTATAAAGTAACATATTAGCTTCACTAACAATTTCCTTTAAAAAATTAATTGCATCTTCTTTATTACCAACAGAAGAAGTATCGACAAATCTTTTACCAATATGAGTTATCGCAATTGATGAAGCAATCTCACCACCTTTATGACCACCCATACCATCAGCTACTGCCATAAGTATTTCACCTGCAGCATTTTTAACAATTGTCACACTATCTTCATTATGATCTCTGACCTGGCCAGGATCGGTTAAATATGAAAATTCCATTATTTTCCCTCCTCAAAGTTACTACGTAACTGCCCACAAGCTGCACTTACTTCACTACCGAACTCCTTGCGCACCGTCACATTTATTTTATTTTTCTTAAGTATATCATAAAAATGCATTATTTTATCTCTATCAGTCTTTTTAAACTCTATATGACTTGTCTCATTATAAGGGATTAAATTAACATAAGCCGTTAATCCTTTTAATAAATTAGCAAGTTCCAAAGCACATTCGTCGCTGTCATTCACATCTTTAAGCATGATATATTCAAAAGTAATCTTTCTATGATTTTCTTTTAAATAATCTCGAACCGCCTTCATTACTTCTTTTAAAGGATATACCTTATTAATCTTCATTATCTTATTTCTAATCTCATCATTAGGAGCATGCAGACTAATAGCTAAATTAACCTGTCTTTTTTCTTTTGTAAATTCTCTTATTTTAGGAACAATACCGCAAGTTGATACCGTAATATGTCTAGCTCCTATAGCTATACCATGATCATCATTTATAATATCAATAAATTTCATTACATTATCATAATTATCAAATGGCTCGCCAATACCCATCAAAACAACATGAGAAATTCTAATTTTTTGAATCTCTTCCACTATTAATATTTGACTAACCATCTCATAAGTCTCTAAATTTCTAACTTTTTTAAGCCTACCACTTTCACAAAAAGCGCATCCCATATTACATCCAACTTGCGTTGAAACACATAAACTGTTGCCATAATCATGATTCATAAGTACTGCTTCAATCTTATTGCCATCCTCAAGTTCAAATAAATACTTATGAACATCTTTTCCATTTTGAATTTTCAAAATATTAGGTTTTTCTATACTAAAATCTTCTTTTAATTTTTCTATGACTGACTTCTTAACATTAGTCATCTCATCAAATGAATTAACCCTCTTCTTATAAAGCCAATCATATACCTGAATAGCTTTAAACTTTTTTTCACCAATTAAAGTAAAATAAGTTTCTAAATCTTTAAGGGTTTTGCCATATATGTTCATATTGACCACCTTACCTTTAATTATACCAAATTCCAAAAAAAAATAACAGAACCCCATTATATTTTTATTATAAGTTCCATTATTTTTTAATTAAAAACCTTCTATTTGACAATATATTTACCTATTTTATAAAATTCATGGCTATACATATAGCGAAAAATATTACACCTAAAATAGCAGTTAATCTAGTAACGAATAACTCTCCGCCTCTTTCTTTACGGTTTGCGAATAATTCATCATTACCACCCATAATGTTACTATCAGGGCTTACTGCTTTACCACTTTGTAAAAGCACAATCGCAATTAATAAAATAGATACAATAATTAAAAGTATTTCCATAGTATCCCTCCGACTTCTAATAATTTACCATAAAACCTAAGAAAAATCAACCATCACATTAATTATATGGCTGATTTATTTAATTTTTCTTAATATGAATTAAACCCTTGTTAATTTCCTCTAAAGCTCTACCAATGTTTTTAGATGATCTATATTCATTTTCTTTCATTTGAAAATAACCTGTTTCATCCATTTCTTTAGCCCTTTTAGAAGCAATATTAACAAGTAAGTATTTTGATTCAATTTTTTGAAGTAATGCATCGATTGATGGATATATCATAACCATACCTCCTATAATTCAACTATATACCAAATTTTTATAAATTACAACAAACCCGCATAAATTTGACATTATTTAACAGTCCTGCGTAGTCCATCTAAAACCGCAAACATCGCATAAGTGTCTTGCTGACAATACTCTACTAACTTCTGATATTTATGTTTATAATCTAAAGGTAATAATTTAGGAAAAGATGCATAAGTAACCATAGCTTCTACCCCATTACCTACTTCCATTCCCTTATATGTCAAATCAGAAAACAAAGGCAAAACTTTTTTAATCGAAAATGATCCGTCCATATCTGGATGATAATAATTAAACATCTTAGCCTCCTCCTTAGAATAACCTAATTTTTCATATAAAGAGGATTTTGTCTTAACAATATTCATTAAATCAAACACATTATCCCTAATTTTAAGTAACTTATCTTTGTATTCTGGAAAAATATAAGCGAGTTCCTTTAATCTAGTTTTTTCAAACGAATCATTATAAACTAAAACCATCTTATCACAAGGAATAAGCTCACACATATATTTAACTAAATCTAATCTATGATCTAAATGATCAGGAGCCAAATAACCATAGTGATCTTTCTCTTTATCACATACCCCAAGCTCTTTTTCAATATGTAAAGAAAATTGAAACACTGACTGTGTGTATGGTCTTTCTCCTTTATATCTAGGAAGTGGACAAGGAAAAGTTTCAAAATCCAAATGATAAAGTGGATAAGTAATCTGTTTAATTCCATCTTTAATCTTCTTTTCATTCATATAAGGTTTACCACTAATTACTGCATCCTTTTGGATTTTATTTTTTTCCCTATTAAGCATATCATCAGATATATCAAGCATACCTACCTTACCCTCATTAATCAAATCATATGTATCATATTTAACATTACCTTTTTTAAATCCAAAATTATTATTTATATAACACAAAATAGAATGTTTTTCAGGAAGTACATCAAAACAAAGTGGACAGTACTTACACTTAACAGTCTTCTTATACTCGCAAAACCCTCCAAGTGGTACCCTAGAACCTTTTAAATCATCAATATATCCTTTTATCTTCTTACTATCCAAATATATCTTATCCATCATATCCTTAGTAATACTAGTCACATCAATATATGAAATAATATCCTCACCATTTACCTCATCATAAATAGCTTCCCCATTTTCATACTTACCATCAAACACATAATTACTATTTAAAACCGCCAAATAATACTTAACCTTTTTATTTTCATTATGACTTTTCATATCATTTTCGATAATAAACCTTTGAACTGCAATATCGTAAATATAATGACCCACTCCCGTATACTTATCAAATAACTTATTTCTATTTCTTTCATAAACTTTTAAAGGCATATAATCTTCTATATTTAAATTTAAATCCTCAAGTAAATAATATATTCCATCTCTACCTTTTTCAAATATTGAATGATCTTTACTCCCTAAATCTAAATACTTTTTAGTTGTCGTTGCTTTAACTTCAATAACATTAATACCATCATCATTTTCATTATAAATATCAACATAACATAAATACCTTATATTATCAATTACTGCATCAAAACTCTCCTGATTATAAGTACTTTTAGAAAATTTAAAGTTACCTTTAAAATATTTTGAAGCAAGTTCTCCAGCCAATATTTCAACTTTATTATAATATGGCATCATTGTCTCTAAGTGTTCATTCCTAACATCAATCAAATCATTACCACTATCATCAAACATATTGCCCAAAAGTTCTGTAATATGTTCCATTTCTTCTTCTTTTTTATACTCTTCTATTGAAATCATACTATCTAATTTTTCTTTTTTTAAATCATCTAGTGCTACATATCTAGGACACCTAGAATAATTTATAAATTTTGTTTTTGTAATCGCCATAAAACCACCTAATCTAATTATACATCTTTTTATATTTTTCCAAAAGGAAAAAGTGCCTAGGCACTTTTAAATTAAGCTAATTTTTTACGAGCTATAAATACTACTACCACACTTAAAGCTAAAGTAGCAAAAGTAATCATAATTCCATCTGAAGTTTTTGGATTTTCTACTTCATCTTTAACATCTTCATCTTTGACATCTTCAGATGGTTCTGTAATTGAAACTGGGGTTTTAATTAAAGTATAACCATAAGCAAAATCACTACTTACTGCATCGCCAGAAATTGATGCATGGGTTTTATCATTTTCTCCTAATGCATAAGTAAATTTGTCACTATCTTTTTGTGCGACTACTAAGTTATCTTTAACATCAACAACTGTTGAATACACATTCGCATTTTCAAAAACATTTACTTTTACTTGTAGACCACTTTCTCCATATACAGATATATTTCCATATAAATTAGTTACACCTGTTCCCATATAAGTAGAAGCAGATCTAACCTCTAAATTACCAACAATATTTACAGTACCATTATTTGTAAATGTTGTAGGCGCTCCAGTAGTTAAAGCCATATTACCATACAAATTGAAAGTAGAGCCTTCATTAACTACAATATTAATTGGATACTTTTGACTATTATATGTAACATACATTAAGTTTTTCATATGCCTTGTCTCAGCAACACCATCAACAGTCATAGTAATACCATTACCATCAAATGCTACTAAAACTTTTCCTTCAGTAATATTAATATAACCATCTTCTCCAATTAATTTTTCGCCAAGAGCTGTAAAAGTATCACCAGCCAAAAACTCTTTTGATGTTCCTCCCATTATTTCAAGTGCTGTATCATCTGTATAATCAGCAGCCTTTACATTACCAAATGGCATTAAACAAACCCCTAAAACCAAAGTTCCTAAAAATAATCCTAGCTTTTTCATATTTATTCCTCCTCCTAGGCTATCTTGCCACTTTTATTGTATCAAATGCACCTATAATTTTCAATATTCAAATTATATTTTGATGTAACATTAATGTAAAAACTTTTTTAAATAAAATTATATGAACAAAATGTCAAAATAAATTTTGACATTAGCTTACCTCACGGTAAGCTATTTCTACTTCATAGCAGCCTTAGGCTCCTCCATAGACCAATATCGGATAGTCGCTACCCTAACATATATTTATTTGT
>CALVRI010000008.1 GCA_944358525.1 uncultured Bacilli bacterium
ACATTCTAAATACATAACCTTTTAGTATTTTCATAACATCACCCTCTATCATTATTGCAATCAATATATCATGAATAGTTATATTTGTAAATAACTTTTTGCAAACTTTTTTACTTTTACAAAGCAAATTCCTAGTAAATTAAAAAATAGAAGTTTTTAAAGCTTCTATTTTATGTAGTTATCATTTCTGTTTCTAAAATATTAATGACTTCTTCGATTGCTATAATTGTATCTTCGTATTTTATTCCTTTAGCATATGGGTTTTTGTTTTGATAATCTTTCCACAATTTTCTAACGTGTTTATCTTCATTTAATTCTTCTATAATAGTTCTAAATTCTTTGATGTCTATTTTAGTATTGCGACTTTGAAAGGTGTTTTCTATAGCCATTATAAGTGTTTGTTTATTAAATGTAACTAT
This sequence comes from uncultured Bacilli bacterium, assembly GCA_944358525.1. Classification (GTDB taxonomy): domain Bacteria; phylum Bacillota_I; class Bacilli_A; order RF39; family UBA660; genus Coprosoma. Next base: position 420 of record CALVRI010000008.1, read on the forward strand.
ATTACCTTTAACCAAAATATACATATCATAATAATCTTTTAATCTTGTTGTTAATGCACCATGAACAATGATGGCATGTAATTTTTCAGCAATAATTGTTTCTATGCTATATGACATAATAGGAATAGTTTGGTTTTGAAAAAAGCATTTGTAATTATATTTAATTTCTTTTGGGGTAATGACATCCCCTGTTGTTATTTCAATGGTAATATAAGTTTTATTTTTATCAAACTTTGATAAAACATTTAATCTATATCCACTATAATTACTTTCTATTCTAATATTTTTTATATCAATTATTTCAAAGGTCACATCATCATTAAGATTTATATTGAAAATATCTTTAAAAATTTTCTCTACTTCTTGCTTATTTAAAGGATAACCTTTTAATGTTGTATCCATGTCTTTAGTTGTTCTATCATCATTACCAATAATCGAGGTTAAAAGTAGTCCACCTTTTAAAATAATGTAGTTTCTATATTTACTTTGAGATATTCTTTCTAAAATTCTTTCGAAATAAAATAATTCGAAATATCTTTGTGATAAATCACTGTTACCAATTGATTGTTTAGAAATAATATTTTTTAATTTATCATAATTTATAATACCACCTCCATATATTCTCTAACTTTGTTTTCGATTTTTAATTTTTTAGCATATCTCATTAATTTGTTTAGATCTTTATCTGATGAATTCGCATATTTTTTTAAAGCTTGCGAGAAAATTTCTATATCCATTTTATTTTTATTTTTTATAATATCACATATAGTTCTTTCGGTATCATATACTTTTATTTTCATACCAAAAGGAGAATCTATTTCTATAATTCCTACATTCATTGTTTCTAATTTTTGATAATGAAGATTAACATTTTTACTATTTTTATAACAGTTACCATATCCATATGGTACAGTTATATCATATACTAAAGGACATCTTTCAGAAAGATTGTGTAGATAAAGAGCTGTCGCATGTGAAAATACAGCTTTTTTACATTTTGATAAAATAATATAAAAATTATCTGGAAAACCATTTGGAAGAACATAATAACCTCTTGATACTCTAACTAATTTATTTTCTTTTACTAATTTACTTAAATAATAAGCATTAATGTTTTTTTTAGATAAATCTTTACTCATAATATATCCTTTTTCATTTACAATACTTAAAATTTTTTCTTCGTTTTTCATACAATCACCACTACTAAAATAATAACATTTTAATAATAGTTAGTAAATAGTTTTTTAAACTTTATTCACATTTTTTTGAAATTTTGTGAATTTTTATTAATTTTTGTTACTTTTTTAATTATTTTTTTATAATTTTAATTTTTTTAGTAACACTCATTTATAATACATAATTACATTCTATATATATATATAATATACGATGTAGGACTCTTATTTCCTTTTTTCGCAAAAAAAGAGGTGTTATGCCTCTTTAAGTGGATTAATTGGAATATCTTTATTATACATTCTAACTATTTCACTATATTTATTATAAAGTCTTTGATAATCAGAATTATAATTTGAATTCATCTGGCTAAATGGAATGACTTTAAAATCAGTCCAGCGACTACCTTTTTTATAATAGTTATATAAAAGTTCGTTATTTAAATTATCTAATTTGATAGTAGCTTGTCCATCTTTTTCTTCTTTAATGACATCAACTGAGGTCATTAATTCAACCATTGTATTATAGTCGTTATTAGTGCTTTGAGCTGATATAAAGTTACCTAGTGAATAAATGACTAAAGTATCATTTATATATGTGATTGGTTCTATTACATGAGGATGGGTTCCGATAATGATATCGACACCTAAAGAGGATAGATAATTAGCTTGTCTTTGTTGTTCTTCGGTAGGTTCGCTTCTATATTCTGTTCCCCAGTGCATAGATACAATTAATAAATCAACTTTATCTCTAACCTTTTCAATATCGTTTTTAGCTTTTTCATCGCTATATAAGTTGACTAGATATTCTTTACCAGATGGAACACTAATTCCATTTGTACCATAGGTATAAGCTAATAAAGTGTATTTAATACCGTTTTTTTCTTTTATCTTTATTTCATTTGCTTCTTCACTAGAACAATAACTTCCGGCAGTTAAGACATCTTTGGTTTTCCAATACTCACATGAATTTATGATTGCTTTTTCTCCTCTGTCCATTGTGTGATTATTAGCTAAAGATACTAGATTAAATCCAGCATCTATCATAGCATCACCAAATTCCCACGGTGAATTAAAGGTTGGATAATCTGATAAACCAATTGAAGTTCCACCTAAAATACTTTCTTGATTATAGAAAGCTAAATCATAGTTTTGGACAATTGGTTTTATGTATTCTAATTGAGGTTTAAAATCATAGACACCATCTTTATAAGCATCATTATATACAGAACTATGAAGCAAACCATCTCCTACCATAACTAATGAAAGTTTACTAGTTTTAACTTCTGGTTCTTTTTTTACTTCAGCAGTTTCTTTTTTGTTTTCTTTTGGCTTTTCTTTATTTTGGGTTAATAGATAAACTCCTAATCCTACAATTACAACAATTAATACTAATATAACATACTTCTTTTTCATATTCTAAAAATTACAGCTACCACCAAGTGAATTTACATAGTTTGTTAAAGCTTCCTTTCCTTCTTCGTTTGTTGTACTACTAGTGAAATAAGTACCATTTATTTCATCAATAGTACTATTACTTTGTTTTTGTCCATCTAGAGTGTAGGCAGTAATCATACCATTTTTCATGGTAAATATAGCTTCTTTGTTATTAACTATACAAGTGAATTCTTCACCACTATTACTACATCCAGTTAAAATAAATATACCAAGCATAATAATTAATATTTTTTTCATTTTCTCTCTCCTTACATTAATGGGGCAAAAGCCTTTAATATTTGTCTTTTTAATGAATTAAACCAATTTAATTTACCCAAATTTTTAAGTTTTATTTCTTTACATTCTTTTAATGTTGATGTGAAATCTTTTTTGATTGTGAAGATTACTGAGCAATCATATAGCCAAACTCCACATTCAAAGTGCAGGTAGAGACTGCGATAATCTAAATTAATAGTTCCTATAGTAGCATATTCATCATCCACTACAAAGATTTTTTCATGAATAAAACCTTTTGTATATTCATATATTTTAACACCGTTTTTTAAAAGTACATCGTAGTAGGCTTTTGTTACTTCGTTGACAAGTTTTTTATCGGGTATTCCTGGAGTGATAATTCTGACATCAACTCCTCTTTTAGCTGCAGTAGACAAAGCAGTAATCATTTCATTATCCAAAACTAAATATGGAGTTGTTATATAAATATATCTATTAGCTTTTGCAATTAGATTTAAATAAACTGTTTCACCCACGGCTTCGTTATCCCAGGGACTATCACTATATGGAATAACAAAACCATCAGAAGATGTTTCGTATTCGTAATTAGAATGATATTTTTCATAATCTTCGTTTTCTTCTTTTATGAAATCCCACATAGATAAAAACATAACAGTAAAGTTCCAAACGGCTTCGCCTTCTAACATAATACCATTATCTTTCCAATGACCAAATCTAACTTTCTCACCAATGTATTCATCGGCCAAATTTATACCACCAGTAAATGCGATATGACCATCAATAACAGCAATTTTTCTATGATCACGATTATTGAATTTAGATTTTAAATTTGGAACAAAAGGATTAAAAACAGCTGTTTTTATACCTTCTTTCTCTAAAATCTTATTGTAGTGATTAGGTAATGTCATAATACAGCCAAAATCATCATAAATTATTCTAACTTCAATACCTTCTTCTACCTTTTGTTTTAAAACTTCTAATATATTATTCCACATTTTTCCTTCACTTATGATGAAATATTCTAAGAAAATATATTTTTTAGCATTTTTAATTGTTTCTAATAATTTTTGAAAATAAATTTTACCATTTGATAAATAAGTGGTTTTAGTATGTTTGTATACATTTGATAGTGAATAATCACTGATGTATTTTACTTGATTGTAAGCGGATAGGTTTTCATATCTTAGTTCATTCATAACAATATTATGATTATCTTTATATTTTAATTGTTTGTAATATATATTTTTCATTTTTTCTTTCTGTCTTTTATTTAATTGATTATCACCAAATAAAAAGTATAGAAGAAGGCCAAAGATTGGAAGTAACATTATTGGAATAATCCAAGCTATCTTGTAACCGGGATTGGCATTACTATTAACGATGTGTAAGACCATAACAAAACTTAAAAGACTACATATAATATAAAATACAATGAAATAACTATAGAATTCAAAAGTCATTATAAAAATTATGACTATTTGAATAAACATAAGTAAAGGTACTAAAAATACTCTATGACCTAATAAATTTAAGTTTTTTTTCAAAAATTTTATCATATTTGTCTCACCTTGACTTTACTTTGATTATACAATATTTTGGTCAGTTTGACAATTGGTATAGAAATGATATACTATGTGTTAGTTATGTGAATTGTTTGTGAGGTAGTATATGAAGCAAAAAAAAGAAGTATTTGCAAAGGGCATATGCTTTCAAAAGGCTCTTTGGGTTTTCTTAATCGGCTCAATATTTGGAGTTGTAATGGAAACAATTGTAAGTTATTTTCAATATGGAACTTTTGAAAGTAGAAAAGGTCTAATATATGGTCCTCTTAATCCAGTATATGGGTTTGGAGCTGTTATTTTTATGATATTTTTAGTCAAATATAAAAACCCATTAAAAGTATTTTTTGGGGGAATGTTACTTGGTGGTGGATTTGAATATTTGTGTTCAATCATACAAGAGAAGGTCTTTGGAACAACTTCTTGGGATTATAGCGGTCATGCTTTTAATATCGGTGGTAGAACTAGTTTATTTATAATGATATGTTGGGGCCTTATTGCTTTATTATTTGTATTTATTATATATCCACCTATTTCTAAACAAATTGAAAAAATACCAATTAGAATAGGAAAAATTCTATCTATTTTACTCATAATATTTTTACTTGTCGATTGTGCAATTTCAATTACGGCTTGTTTAAGACAAAGTGAAAGATCAAAAGGTATAGAACCTAGCAATAAAATTGAAGTATTTTTAGATAAGCATTATCCTGATAAAAGATTAAATGCAATATTTGAAAACGCAAAAAGGCAAAAATAATTTGCCTTTTTACTATTCTAAATTTTGAATATCTTGTTCAGTTAGACCAGTGATTTCTGAAATATCCTTTATACTCATTTTCTTTTTAAGTCCATACATCACAATTGTATCTTCTAATATTTCTTCATAGGGACTTGCATTTAAATTAAGCTGATATATATGCTTTGTTTTTAGTTCTTTTAAGTTTTCTCCTTTTTCAAATATTACATTAGATATTCTATTTTTATATTTATCATTTCTTTCAAATACACTTTCAAACTTACTTCTATTCATTTCAATATCGATAAATATATTTTTATTTATAACGACAAATATATCGACAATCTGTTCATGTTCTTTTTTATTTATGATGGGCATTTCACTATCTAATAGATTAATTTTATCTTCTTTAGATATTTCTATTGGTAGTGTGACATTTAATATATGTTTTAAAAGATTTAGATTAGTTTTAAATGTACTTTTAAAGGCTCTATCATAACTTAAGGGAATTAATTCTATTTCCTCATCCAATTTTTTTAAATATTCTTTTGTTAATTTCATATATCTCCTTTCTTAGCCCCTTCTATATATAAACATACGACGTTTATTTTTTATTTCTTTTTTTTAATGAATTTGTTTTTTGAAAAAATTAAAAAGACGAAGCAAATTCGTCTTTTATTGTGTTTGATTTTCTCCCTTTTCACTTAAAGTAATTTTAACAGTATTATCACCTACTAATTCACCCGCTTTGATGCTTTGGGCAGTGACATAACCATATCCTTCTAATTCATAATTATAACCCAAAGTTCTCATAAGATAAATAGCATCACTTCTAGAATAACCTAATAAATCAGGCATTTTTCCTTGGTCACCATTTGTTATTAAAAATACTCTATCATAAGATAAAACTGTTTCTCCTTTGTTTGGATATTGATTAATTACTTTATTGCCATTTCCAATAACTGTCACATTTATGTTATTTTCTTCCATTATTTTTTTTACATCGGCAACTTCTTTATTGATATAAGAATCTAACTTTAAAGTAGTAACACTACTGTTATTTTTGTTTGTCTCTTCAAACATATTTCTGTATTTGGCAATGTTTTGCATTAAACTATTTATTGAAGTACTTAAAGTGCTTGATGATCCAATGTTTGGCTGTTTTATTGCTGCATAAATAATTATTTCAGGATCTTCCTTTGGATACATTCCAGCAAATGAATATATATAATCATTTGATCCTTTTAAGTATCCACCTTTTTCTTGGTCATATATCTGTGATGTTCCGGTTTTACCAATAACATTAAAACCATCAATATGATATTTTTTTCCTGTGGCTTGTGGATCATCGCTATTAACTACATAATCCATAAGATCTTTTATTTTATCAATAGTACTTTGTTTTACTAGTTTAGCACTTTTTTCAACCTTTCTTGTATAAGTTGTTTTTCCATTGTTTGGATCTACTATCTTTTTAACAATGTGAGGAGTTAATTCCTGACCATCATTAGCTATCATGGACAAAGCTTTAAGGTGTTGGATGGCAGTGGTAGTAATCCCTTGACCGAAAGCAGCATTGGCTACTTCGACTGGATATTGGAAACCTAAGTTACCAGATAATTCTCTCGATAAATCAATACCTGTTGACTGTCCAAAACCATATTTTCTAAAGCAGTCTTTTAACTCATCCCTATCGATAAAATGATTTATCATAGTACTAACACCAACATTTGATGAATATTCAAAACCCTTGTCATAAGTAATTGTTCCCCATCCAGTATTATTCCAGTCTCTAATTACGGCATCGGCAACTTCAATACTACCTGATTTGAATGTTTCTTCACCGTTATAAGTACCTTTATCAATAGCACACATATATGTATATATTTTCATGGTTGAACCTGGTTCAAAAGCATTTGATACTAGTGGATTTTCATAACTTGTAATATTTCTTAAATTCGGATTAAATGATGGAGTTGAGGCACTAGCTAAAATATCTCCTGTTTTAGCATCCATAACGGCAATCATTGTCCACTCTGGTTCATATTCATTTTGCATGTTTTGAACTTCAGTTTCAGCAAACCTTTGAATACTTGAATCTAACGTTAGATATATATCTTTTCCATCTAGGGCATCGATTCTCTCTTCTTTGGTGTCGGGAATTTTATAACCAAAACGATCTTGTTGGTACATCAAATATCCATCTGTTCCTTTTAATTCATCATCAAATTTAGCTTCGATACCAAGTTCACCATCAATGGATGTATTTGTTTTACCATTCTTATCTACATATTCATTGGTTTTGGCATATCCTAGGATGTAAGAGGCAAAATCACCATTCGGATAATATCTTTGATAACTTTCTTCAAAGTCAATACCTGGTAAGTTTAAGGTTTCTATTTCACCTTTTTTTAGTTCAGTTAAGTTTTTCCCTGCACTACCAAATTCAATTTGATATTTTCCTTCATCTTTACCTTTTTGAAGCATTTTTCTTAGATTTTCTTCATCAGTTTCTAAAACTGGAGCAAGAGCTTTAGCGGTAGATTCTATATCTTTAACGTGATTGATTTGAGTTTTAGTACTTCTGTTTTCATCTAAATAAGCTATCAAGGTATAAGAAGTAACATTTTGAGCTAGAACATTACCACTCATATCGTAAATAGTTCCTCTTTTAGCCGTTAAAACTTTAGATACGGTATTACGACTCTCGGCAAAAACTTTCATGTTTCTTCCGTTGATGGTTGGTGATAGGGCTAAATAACAGTAGCGGCCAAATAGAACTAAGATTAAAAACAAAAAAACAAGAAATATTTTTCTTGGGGTTTTCCATTCTATATTTTTTGCTTTTTTCTTTGGCATCTAATCACCACCTTATTTATCTATAACGATTATATTATCATTATTATATGCTAGTCCCATTTCTTTGACAACTTTTTGAACATTTTCAAAAGATGTTAATTCATTTACTTGCATAGTTAAACTTTCGTTTGTTTTTTCTTGCTGTTCAATATTATATCGTTTTTCTTCAATACTCATTTTCATCTCACCTATAGAAGCACCACAGAAGATTTTTAATCCAAGCATTAGAAAGAAAGCTATTACAGCATAAAAATATAGTAATCTTTCACCTCTGGTAATTTTTGCTTTGTTTTTCTTTTTTGCCATATTATAAGCTCCTTTCAATTACTCTTAATCTTGCACTTCTTGAGCGGTTATTTTTTTCTATTTCTTCTTTTGATGGTTTGATATTGGCAATCACCTTGAACTTAGGTTTATATTCATCTGGAATTATTGGTAAGTTTTGTAATTCTTTGGGAGTACTGCTGACTTCACCAAATATATGTTTACAAATTCTATCTTCTAGGGAGTGAAATGTAATTACGCATACTCTACCACCAATATTTATTAAATCTAAAGCATCTCTTAAAGCTTTTTCAAAGACGTTTAGTTCATCATTGACTTCTATTCTGATAGCTTGGAAAACTTTTCTAGCAGGATGTCCCATTCTTCTATATTTTTCTGGAACATTGTCTTTAATAATTTCGGCTAGTTCTAAGGTAGTTTTTATCTCTTTATTTGCTCTTGCCTTTATAATACCTTCAGCAATACTACTTGCATATTTTTCTTCGCCATAGGTCTTAAATATTTTGGTTAAATCATTTTTTGAATAAGTGTTTACGACATCATAAGCACTGAAAGTTTGAGTTTGGTCCATACGCATATCTAAAGGCGCATCTTTATGAAAACTAAAACCTCTATCTGCTTCATCTAACTGGGGTGAAGAAACACCTAGGTCGAATAAAATACCATCAACTTTGTTTGTTCTTTTTTTTATTTCTTCTTTTAAATTAACAAAATTAGTGTTTATGATTTCGTAGTTATCTCTAATGGACTTTAGTTTTTTGTCAGCCTCTTTGATAGCTTCCTTATCTTGGTCAAAAGCATAGAGATAACCATTTGGTATTTGTTTTAGGATTTGACTGCTGTGACCGGCATAACCTAAAGTACAATCTACAATGATGCTTTTGTCGTTTAAATTTAAATTGTTGATACTTTCTGTTAATAGGACACTTTCATGCATGATTTTCCTCCTAATTTATATTTTGTGAAAATAAGTTGTCAGCCATTAAAGAAAAATTGTCTTCGTTTTCTTCAATGAAGTTATTCCATCTGTTTTCACTCCAAATTTCTAGTCTATCACCAACACCTATTACAATAGTGTCTTTAGATAAATCAGCATATTTAATAAGTGGAGAGGAAATATTTATTCTTCCTTGTTTATCAAAGTTTTGCACATTTGCTCCCGATAAGAAAAATCTCATGAAGTTTCTAGCTTCTTTAACATTAGGAAGTTCTTGGTAATGATTAATGATTTTTTCCCAAGTTTCTTTTTTGTAGACAAATAAGCATCCGTCTAGGCCACGAGTTACAATGAAATTATCACCTAACTCATATCTTATTTTAGCAGGTATAGTTAAACGTCCTTTTTCATCAATCTTTTGATGGTATTCACCCATGAACATTTTTATCACCCACTTTTCCCCACTTATTTTCACTTTATACCACTATTTTACTATTACATTTTATAAAAGTAAAGGGAAAACATATTATTTCTTTGTTTTTTATTGTCAAATTTACAAAAGAAAAATATCGTGAATAAATTTTCACGATATTTTTGATTATACTTGTCTAAAACGTTGACTTACTATTTTGCGGGATGTGTTAATGTTGAACGGTTGTAACTGATGAAATGTTATTATTGTACTAAACGTTTTTATTAAATTTAAACAACATGGGTATTATTTGGGTTTATTTCCACTAATAGTTCCACCTGTATGTGTAAAAGTTCCAACAACACTTCCCACGCTTGTTCTTGTATTATTAGTAATACTTCCTGCACTCATTGTCATTGTACTATTATCAAGCATAATTGCAAATCCATTTCTTCCTTTATTACTTGAGATAGTACCTCCTCGTATATTTATTATGGAACTATCCGATATAATTGCTCCCTCACGGTACAATTTGTATGGTGGTACTTATGAAAATAATTGCGAATAAACATACTGAGGCTGAAGTTATGAATATGATTATCCAAGCAACAAGAAAGTCAGATAAGGAAATTGGTGAATTAGTGGGAAAAGCTAAATCAACTATTGAGAAATATAAAAACACAAAAAGTCTAGTTAATTCTAGACCTTATACTTTTAGTACTTTAATGAAGATATGTAGGAAATATAATTTTGAAGTAATTATTAAAGAAAAAGAAAAATAATATTTAAAAAGAGTTACTATTTTCAGTAACTCTTTTGTTATGCCCAAGCCATCATAAAGGCACTTGGAATAAATAGTAATATGGAGGCGGCTATTAACATGACAATACCGGCAATTAATCTATTATAAGTTCCAATTGTATTTTCAATAAATATTTCTTTAACAATAGTGTTTACAACAGCAAATAAAATAAAGCTTGTTATTAAATAACTTAAGAAGTATAAAATCATATTCATGACATAACTTACACTTGTAATGTTTTGGATTTCTAAAACCGTTTCAAATAGGGCTGGTGAGCTTCCAGCTTGATTAACTAAAGTAAATGTAGCAATAACACTTGTGATAATTATACATATCGCATAAACTAACATCTGTTTTTTACCAAATAATTCTTGAAGTGACTGGAGAATACTTTTTTTAGGAATGTTTATTTTCATGTGAGCATCAATACTTATAGCAGCTATAATTATGGCAATGATACTTACGAAACTTCTGATGAATGTTGTTTGATTAATAGTGAATTCGGCATTTGTCAAGGCAAATATCATGTAGGTAATTGTACTAGTGAAGACAAATAAACTACCTAATATCCAACGTTTTTTCTTATTGTAAACGGAAAGTAAAATACCGGCTAAAAATAACATTACCCATAATGATCCTAAATTAATAGCATCGCTCATTCCTTCGGTTAGTGCTATAGCACCTGTATCTACTTTTGTAGCATCTACGTTTCCTAATAATGAGAAATGAATAGTTGGGTTTGTTTGAAGAGTTATATTGGTAGGAACACTACTACCTTTTTCTATTATATCTACAACATTTAAATTATTTTGTTTTAAATTGTCAAAGATGGTCTTTTTTATTTCTTTAGCAATGTCATCATTATAACCGCTAAAGAATTTATTTCCAATAACTAAAAATGGAACACCTGTGTTATCATCATTAAATGTTGCTCTAACTTTGGATAATAATTCGTTGTTTTCGTCATTATTCCATACTTCATATTGTTCAATATTTAAGTTGTCACCTAGCTGATATTTTAGTATATCTAGATATTGCTTTTCATGGGAGCAGTGGGGGCATCCATCACCATAGAATAAAGTTACAGTTACTTCTTCGGCATTTACTTTTGTAAATGGCAATACTAAAAATAAAGTTAATATAAATAATATCTTTTTTAATTTCATATGAATTCTCCTTACATTAATTTTTTATAACTATCATCAAAAGCTTTTAGAAAGTTTTCGATATCCTTTTCAGTTGTTTTCTTAGAAATACTTATTCTGATGCTTGTTTTAGCTTTTTCTTCATCATTAGTAAGAGCTAAAACTGGTTTGGATGCAACTCCTGTTGAGCAAGCGCTTCTTGTTGAAATATACACTTCATATTCTTCTAAACTATGGAGTAATGTTTCGGGTTTTATTCCTTTTACACTAATATTTAAAATATGGGGTATAGAATTTTCATTACTATTTATAGAGACATTCGGATATTTATATAAGGCTTCTTTTAAGATTTCATTTAATCTTTTTACTTTTATAATATCACTATCAATATTTTCATAACTTAGTCTTAGTGCCTTAGCTGTTGAGGCGATTAATTCTAAAGGCGGTGTACCACTCCTAAAGACAGTTGTACTTTTGCCACCGGCAATCAATGGTTCAATTGTCAAATTTTCTTTTTTGTATAAAACTCCTATCCCTTTAAAACCAAAGAATTTATGAGCGGAAAAACTTGCTGCATCGACATCAGTTAAGTCAAATTTAATTTTGCCGGTAGCTTGGGTTATATCACTATGAAAGATTATTTTGGGATATTTTTTTAATAGCTTGCCGATTTCTTCGATAGGCTGGCGAATACCAGTTTCACTACTTACCATGGCAATAGTAACTAAAACAGTATCATCGGTAAGCATTTTTTCTAATTCATCTAGTTTTACTAAGCCATTTTCCAAGGGAATATAGTCTATTTTAAAGCCTTTTTCTTCTAACTGTTTTAAAGGAGCATAAATAGATGAATGTTCTAAAGCGGTTGTAATTATGTGTTTCCCCCTATTTTGGAATTTTTCCATGGCTTTAATAATCGTATTATTACTTTCAGAGGCCCCTGATGTATAAATAATTTCGGTAGGTTTAACATTTAAAATATTTGCTATTTGGTTGGTAGATGCATCTATTAAATGTTTTGCTTTAGTTCCTAGTTTATGAAGTGAATTAGGATTACCGATGAATTTGGAAGCTTTAATAAAAGTATCTAAAACTTCTTCATCGACAGGTGTTGTCGCACTATAATCTAAATATGTCATATATACCCCTTTCTATTTGATGGTATCAAAACCACTACGTTTGAATAGTTTTTCTAGATCGTAATTGGAATAATAAATCATTGTTGGCCTGCCATGTGGACAATTAAATGGATTTTTACAGTTTCTCAAATCATTTATTAAGGCTTCCATTTCTTCCATTGTAATATTCGTATTAGCTTTTATTGCATGTTTACAGCTCATCATGGTTGCAACTTTCTCGTTAAATTTTTCTATACTAAAATCTTTTTTTGTATGTATAATTATTTCAATAATATTTCTTATTGATTCTTCTTCAAAACCTTTAGGTAACCAGGCTGGATGTTCTTTTACAATAATAGAATTGATTCCGAATTCTTCAATTTTAAATTTTAAATCTTCTAAGATATGCATATTTTCTTTTAAGATAATGAATTCATCATTTGATAGTTCAATCGTAATTGGGAAAAGTAAAGGTGTGGATGCGATAACAGGTTTACCCATAGCTTCTTTAAACTTTTCATAATTACATCTTTCTTTGGCAGCGTGCTGATCTATGATATACATACCTTTTTCATTTTGGGCAATTATATATGTACCATGAACTAAACCAACTGGATACATTTCCGGCATAAATTCTTTTTCTTCTTTGGTGTTTATTTTATATTCATCATTTTCCATAACGACTTCGTGAACAATATCACCATTGTTTTCATCTTCATAAATGCTTTCATTTATAGGAATTTCTGGTTCTTCAAATTCTATTGATTCAGTTTCAATTTTAGGTGCATTATGAGAATGTCTTTCTAAATCAAAACGTAACTCTTCCCTTTTTGGTTTTTCTTTTCTAACTGATACTTCAGGAATTAAATTTCTATCAGTGATAGCCGCAAAGATAGTTACTTTAATTAATTCCAATAAAGTATCAATTTTACTAAATTTGATATCCATTTTAGTTGGATGGATATTGACATCAATAACACTTGGGTCAACCTCAATATTGATAACGGTAATTGGATACCTATTATCTGGTTTATATGAATGATAAGCATCGTTAATAGTTCTATTGATATCCATATTTCTAACTACTCTACCGTTGACAATGGTTACCATATTATTTCTACTTGATCTATGAACTTCTGGAAGTGATATATAACCAGTTATTTCATAATCGGCATTTTCACCTTTAATTGGAACCATTTTTCTAGCAACATCAGTACCATAAATACTTTGAATGACTTTTAAGATATTACCTGATCCATCAGTTCTTAAAATTACATTGTCATTGTTTTTTAAAGTAAATCTAATGTTGGGCTGTGATAAAGCTAGTTTATTTATATAATCGGTAATACTAGCAAGTTCAGTATATAAACTCTTCATATGTTTTAGTCTAGCTGGAGTATTATAGAAAAGTTCACTGACGGTAATTGTTGTACCTTTTCTAGCATCACCTAGTCCTACTTCTAATATTTTTCCACCATTAATTACTACATGGGTTCCGATTTCTCCCATGCATGTTTTTAAATCGACTTTACTAACGGCGGCAATGGAAGCTAGAGCTTCACCTCTGAAGCCTAAAGTGGTTAATCTATATAAATCATCTTCATCATCTATTTTACTAGTAGCATGTCTTGAAAAAGCTAAAACAGCATCATCTTTGTCCATACCTTTACCATTATCAATGACTTTTATTTGTCTAGTTCCAGCATCTTCTAATTCAACTTTAATTTCTGTACTTCCAGCATCGATACTATTTTCGACCAATTCTTTAACAACTGAAGCGCATCTTTCGACAACTTCACCAGCAGCTATTTTATTGGCAAGAAGTTCATCCATAATTTTTATTACTGCCATACTATCACCTTTTGTTTAACCTTCTTATAAGATTATACCATTAATTGCTTAGAAAAAACAGATTACTTTACGATGTTTTTAGTAAAATAAAATATACATAAAAAGAAAATAAACTGGTCAAATGCATAAAAATATTATATAATGTAATTGTTTTGAATGTGCTGGAATAGCTCAGTTGGTAGAGCAGCTGTCTCGTAATCAGCAGGTCGCAGGTTCAAGCCCTGTTTCCAGCACCATATGAAAATAAGTCTTGATTTTCAAGACTTTTTATATAGGAAAAATATGATTTATTATAATTAAACTTTTATATTTTTTTGGAATTACTTTGAAAAGTTACTTGTTCAGTTGTTTGTTTTAAAAGGTCGCTTGGTCTACCGATTTCAACATCTATTGGTATGTTATATTTTTGTCTAATTGTATTTATTTGATCAAGTATCTTATTTAATTCTATCTGTTGATAATCATTTATTTTTTCTGGAAGCCATACTGTACTAGATGCATTAGAACATAATTGAATAACAATATTACCAAGGGTAACTGCTTCTTCTTGCCAGTAAGTATCATCATTAAAGCTATAATAGTCTTTCATTTTATCTGAATTATTATATAACAGATTATAAATGGAATTTAAAGCTGTATAATGGTTAACTTCTGCATTAGCAAAAATTATTTTGTCCTTAGTAATTACCCCAACCGCTCCATCTAACTCGCCAGTAAAAAAATTTTCCAAATTAAAGTTCGCATTTTCATGTAAAACTTCTTGCTCGATATACTTTTTATCACTTAAGGCTTCAAGAAAAGGAATAGAATGCCCATTTTTTTGTAATGAGGCGGTTATAATTTTAAAACCATTTCTCTCTAAGTCTTCACTCACCAAGGGCATTTCAAAATCATATTTCATGTAAATTACAATACTATTATTTTCTGGAAATATTTTATAATAACTTATATGATGGTTATTTTGTAAACAAAAGTCTAGTCTGTCAATATCTGCACTGGATATTTTTTCTAAACAAAGAGTTATTTCTTCCATTAGTTAATTTCACTTTTCCAAAGACCATGTTTATTACAATATGCATATACTGTAGAATTTTCAACATATTCAAAGAACCAAACTGGTTCATCACCTGGTTTAAAATTATGAATTTCAATGGTATCATCATATTCTAAAGCGACAAAGTTAATATAATGATCTTCATCCATTGGGTGCATTACTTCACCTACTTTAACAATGATTTTGTTATCTCTAACCTCACAATTTGGTACATGTTTTTCTAAAGCAGCATCAACTGTATTAGGTGTTAATTCTACCATTTTTTCACCACAGCAAAATAATGGACCGCCACCATTTACAATTATGGAAACTACATTTCCACATCTTTTGCATAAATAAAATTTTCTCATTTTAACATCTCCATTCTTTTTTCTATTATCATTTTAATGGTTTATACAGTTTTAGTCAACTTTTTTATACCAAAAAACGTGCCATCTGTCATAAAGCACGTTTTTGGATGGGTTAAGATGAATTATAAATCGTATTGACAGTTACAACTTATAATTTTGTGTCAAGATCCCATATATGTACATATTACTTAATAGCTTGACAAATAGCAAATCCTTTCTTCCCCTATACTATACTTCCACATATAAGGTAAGTAAAGGAAATTAAATACTATCCATATTGTAAAATTTTTAATAAGTAATATATACAGATTAAAAACTTTAGTTTATGGAACTGCAAGTAAATAAATATGCTATTCTACTAAGTAATTTTATAGTATCATGGTTTTTTATATATGTCAATATATATGAACATGAATGTGTAAACAAATGTATATGAAGAATCTTTAATAAGACTTTATTTTTTATTGGTGCATGGGATGGGATTTGAACCCACACAAGGTCTCCCTCACTACCCCCTCAAAGTAGCGCGTCTACCATTCCGCCACCCATGCATTTTGGAAAATTAATTGGTAACTAATTTTCCATCATATTTGGAGATGTCTCCTTCATAAATATTAGTATATCCCATATCTTCTAATACAAGTGCTGCTAGATGACTACGAGAATCGTTTTGAGAGTAAACAATGATTAATTTGTCTTTATCGTATTTTATTTTACTTTCTAGCTCACTATATGGAATATTAATAGCTTTAGGAATATGAGCTTCATTATATTCGGAATCTGTCCTAACATCAATGATGATAATATCATCTTGTTTTAGTAATTCATTGAAACTACTATTATTATTAATAATGGTAACTGGTTTTTGCAAACTTTTTGTGTATAAGATGATTAATATTAATATAATTAATATTGCAACAATTATTTTGAATCCTTTATTTGAAAATATTTTTTCCATATTAATTTCCTTTCAAAGCTTTAAACATTTTTTTCCATAGATCTTTAGATGAATAATTCAATATTCCTACTTTATAAATGCGCATTCCATATTTAAGTAAAGCACAGATTGTTATTATTAAAAGGATAATAGCAATTATTATTTCAATTATTCCGATTTGTCCTAAAACTAATAATGACGGGGCTAAAATAGCTGAAATAAATGGTACAAACGATAAAATTTTGATAAATATAGAACCTTCAAACATACCAGCCATCATAGCTAAGTAATAACCTATTAAAGAAATAATCACAATTGGCATTTGCATTTGTTGAAAGTCTTCAATGTTGGTTGTCATTGAAGCTAGAATGCCAGCTAATAAGGCATAAGCTATAAAAGTTAAAATCATTAATATGAGGGCAAGAGGTATGATATAAGCTAAGGAAGAAGCAATATCACTTTGCATAATAGAATTGATAATTTGTGATATATCGAAACCACCAGTACTTATAGAGCTACCAATAAAACTTCTAATGACAAAACCTATTATAGCATAAATGACTAAAAGAGCTGCTTGAATTAGGACAAACAAATTACTAGCAATTACTTTTGAAAACAAATGTGTTTTTGGTGAAACATTTGATATAATTATTTCCATACCTCTAGTTGTCTTTTCATCATTTATTTCAGCTCCAACCATTTGAACCAAAAACATGGTTAAGGCAAAAAATGGTAAAATTAATACTGGAAATACAGTACTCATAATCATTTGAACATTTTCATCTTCACTTTTTTTACTTTTATCTAATATTTTTCTTTCTAAGGTTACTGGTGAAGATATTTTGGCAAGTTCTTCGGGACTTATATTACTTTCTTGCATAGCAATAACTGTCTTAGTATTATTAATTATTGTAGATATACCAGCATAGGAAGTTGTATTTATATAGCTATCGGATATTAATGTGACTTTTATATAATTTTGCTTGTCATTATTAATTGTTAAATACCAAGCATCTTTATTATCTTTATCTTCAAAAATCTCTTCTGAGGATTTATCTGTTTTTTCTAATTTAAAAGCATTTTCATCTTCATCGGTTAGATTTTTATAAGCACTATTTTGGTCATTTAAAATTTCATAAGTTTTGTTGGTATTATCTTTGACATAAATTATTTGAGTTTCATCAAAATCACCACCAAAGAAACTTATTACTGCATCCATGTTTAAAATACCGATTATTAATATGGCAAATATAATATTAGCTATTAAGAACCATTTGGTGTTTATTTTTCTTTTTAAACTTATTTTTGTTAAAAACTTTAATTTATTTGTCATAAGTTTCACCTACTGTTTCGATGAATATTTCGTTTAAACTTGGTTCATCTACACTAAATTTAGTAATATTTTTGCCTTTACTTACTATTTCAAATACTTTACTGGCAATACTTTCATCTTTTATTTTTATTTGGTATGTAAAATTGTTCAAAGTAACTGATAAAACACCATCAATATTTTTTATAGATTCTACATCAATATCGCCAATTACTTCAATATTTTTTTTGCGATATTTTTGTTTGATATCTTTTAAATAACCAGATAAAACAGTTTTTCCATTTTTTAAAACTACTAACTTTTTACAAAAAAGTTCAACGTGTTCCATCCTATGAGATGAGAAGATAATAATACTACCATTTTCAGCCATCTCCTTTATTTGATTTTTAAACATTTCAACGTTGAATGGGTCTAAACCGGAAAATGGTTCATCTAAGATTAATAATTTTGGATCATTTATGATAGCTGTTATAAATTGAATTTTTTGTTGATTACCTTTGGATAATTCTTTGATTTTCTTATCTTTATACTCTTCGATTTTGAATTTTTTAAGTAAGTTATCTAATTTGTTTAAGATATCTTTTTCTTTCATTCCTTTTAAAGTACCATAGTAAATGCACTGTTCTTTAACTGTCATTTTAGTAAGTAAACTACGTTCTTCTGTTAAAAAACCTATTTTATCAGTTATATTATAATCTATGGGCTTACCATTTAAAGTTATTTTGCCACTAATTGGCGCTAAGAGTCCTATTATCATTCTAAAGGTGGTGGTTTTTCCTGCTCCATTTACACCTAAAAGACCAAAGATTTCTCCTTCTTTAACTTCAAATGACAAATTATCAACAGCTAGGAAATCACCATAATATTTTGTAATGTTTTCTACTTTAAGCATCAAATCACCTATTTAATTAGTCTAATTATATCGTTATATGTTATTAAAATCATTAGAGCCATAAGCAAGAAGAAGCCTATGGAATGAATAGTATTTTCTAATTTTGGATCCACTGGTTTTCCTTTGATTTTTTCAATTATAATAAATAGTAATCTTCCACCATCAAAGGCTGGAAGTGGTAATAGATTAATAAATCCAACATTAACACTTAATAAAGCTGTTAGACTTAAAAGTGACCATATACCTGAACTGGCAGCTGTTCCAACAATACCAAATATACCAACAGGTCCTGATAAAGCTGTTAAGTTTAAATTACCAGTTACTAAGTATGCAATTATTAAAATCATTTGATGGAGTAAACTTAAGGTTTTAGAAAAAGCATATTTTAGTGATGCGAAAAATCCTGTTTCTACTTCATCGGTAATCGTAAAACCATATCTATATATTTCTTCCCCATTTTCTTTTACTTTTTTTGGAGTTAGATTAATAGTTTTGGTTTCACCATCACGTTCTACTTCTAACTTGATATCTTCACCCGTATTTACTTGAAGCTGTAAAGCTAAAGTATCATAGGTACTGGCATCTTTACCATTTAATTTTAAAATTCTATCTCCTGTTTTTAAACCAGATGTATATGCGGGATATTCTTTATCGATTTCCCCAACTAGAGCTTTGTTTTGTGGAGCACCAGTAAATAAAGCAATAATAAAGAAAAGAACAATAGCTAAAATAAAGTTATTCATAATACCAGCAATAACTGTCATAAATTTTTGTCCAAAGGTTTTAACACTAAATTTTTTATCCTTCGGAACTTCTGGATCATCTTCGATTTCTTCTCCAGCCATTTGGACAAAACCTCCAATTGGAATCAATCTAATGGAATATTCAGTCTCATCATTTTTTCTTGTCCATTTAAATATTCTCGGACCCATGCCGATTGAAAATTCATAAACATAAATTCCTGCTTTTTTAGCAAATATAAAATGACCAAATTCATGAATTAAAACTATTACACCTAAAATTAGAATAAAATAAATAAATGTAAGTAATGTCATTAAATCACCCCTTTTATATAATTGTTATAAAGAACATAAATCCTAATAATACAAAGATTATGCTGTCTAATCTATCTAGTATTCCGCCATGACCTGGTATTAAGTTAGAAAAATCTTTTTTACCAAAATAACGTTTAATTGCTGAGAACACTAAATCACCATATTGTCCAAGTAATGATAGGAATGTACAAATGGCAAGTATTTCTATTTTTGAAAAGGTTGGATCTATTACAGTATGGTGGAACATAGCTCCAATAAATACTCCCATAATTGTTCCGCCTATCATTCCTTCAACTGTTTTCTTTGGTGATATTTCTTCTAGTAATTTATGTTTACCGATAAGCATTCCTGTTACATAAGCGAAAATATCGGTGGCCATTGGTATTAATAGTAAAAATATTAGTAAATTTAAATCAATTGAACGAACTAAAATCAACAGTGACATGGATATTCCTAAAAATAGTAATGCGCCAATTAAGAAGAAAGCATCATTAATACTATATTTAGAACGTTCGTGATAAAATACTGTAGGTATTAGAAAAGCCATAAATAAAGCAGATAAAATACGATAATCTAAAGTAAAAACATTTGATGGATCTTTAGAATTAGCAACTAATATTACGGTTATAAAAATATATGCGATTAATTGAATAAAAATTGGCAATTGTTTTTTACTTGATTTAATATCTAAAAATTCTTTTAAGGCAATTAGTGAAATGACATAAACTCCTATATTGAAGGCTGCTTCACCTATAGCAATTAATGGAACAACTATAGCTAGAGCAACTATTGCACTAATTATTCTTGTTTTCATAATCGATACCTCCAAATCTTCTATCGCGTTTTGTATATTCTATAATAGCTTTATCGAATTCTTTTTCATCAAAGTCTGGAAAATAGGTTTTTGGAAAATAGAATTCAGCATATGAATTTTGCCATAACATGAAGTTACTTAATCTTTGCTCGCCAGATGTTCTTATCATTAAATCAACTGGTGGTAAATCTTGATATAAATATTTACTAAACGTATCTTCATCTAATTTATTTATATCTAATTTACCATTTTCGACATCTTCAACTATTTTTTTTGTAGCATCTATTATTTCAGCATGACCGCCATAATTGAAACAAATATTAAATACTCTATCTTTGTATATACTTGTTTCTTCTTCAATTTTTTTCATGGCTTTAACAACCTTGTCTGATAGATTGTCTTTCCTTCCTGAAAAAATAGCTTTTATTTTTTCTTCGTGACAAAATTCTAATATTTCTTTTAATTTTCCTACCAATAAATTCATTAGGAAACTTACTTCCCTTTGACTTCTTTTGAAATTTTCAGTTGAAAATAAATAAGCACTTAAATATTTTATATTTTTGGAAAATATATAGGCACTTAATCTTTTTACATTTAAAAATCCCTCATTATGTCCTTCACTTCTAGACATCCCTTTTTCAGTAGCCCATCTTCCATTACCATCAACAATGATAGCAACGTGATTTGGAACTTTTAATTTTGAATAATCCATTTTACTACCTCACTATCCATTATTAATTATAATATATTTTTACTTTTAAAACAATGATATTGATGATTTTTAAAGCGGTTTACAAAAAATAAAGCTTTGATTTAATTGTATTTTCTTTTTATAATTATTTGAGGATTTTTATTTCTATTTAAAAAGTTTAAGATAAAAAGCATTTCTTCTTTGGGAATAGCGACACATCCACCAGTATATCCTTTATCACCTAGGCAGTGGAGGAATATAGCAGAGCCTTTACCTACTCCATCATCGTATTTTTCACCATCGACATTATATTCAATATAAACAGCATATTCATATTGTTTCGGATAATCTATTAGGTGCTCAGCGGATGAAAATTCTTTTTGATTTGTATTTACTATATACGGATATTTAAAAGTATTTATGTATTCATTTAAGCTCACTAAATTATTATAATACTTGGAATTTGGATCATCGACCCAATAATGGTTTGAACTTATTTTAATGTATGGGTATTTTATTTTTAAATCATGAGTTCCAAAGGCAATTCCAAGATTAAATTTACCTAGTGGGGTTGTGACAGAGCCTTCATAGGTATGATTACTTACACCATTTTGTCCTATTTCAACATGGTTTATCTCTTTAATAAGATTATTATCTTCATAGATTTTCATGATGTTTGTGTTTCCTACTTCTATGATAATTAATTGATTATTCATATTTTTTCTCCTTTAGAAAAAAAAGTATCACTTTGGATACTTATTTCATTTGTTTTGCTACTTCTTCGGCAAAGTTTTCTTCTTTCTTTTCCATTCCTTCGCCTACTTCAAAGCGGTACATAGCAACGACTTTTCCACCGTTATTTTTAGCATATGTTTTAACATTAATATCGCTATCTTTAACAAATGGTTGTTCTTCTAGGCAAATTTCTTTATAGAATTTATTAAGTCTACCTTGTACCATTTTTTCAGCGATTTCAGCTGGTTTTCCTTCGTTCATAGCTTGTTCTTTTAGAACTGTTTTTTCTTTTTCTAATACATCAGCTGGAACATCAGATTCACTTACATAACTTGGACGCATTGCAGCAGCATGCATAGCAATATCTTTAGCAACAGTACTGTCTGTTCCTTCTGTTACGATTAAAACTGCAATTTTGCCACCCATGTGGATGTATTCACCAAAGCTTTCACTATCATTTTTAGTTACTTTAGCAAATCTTCTTAATGATAATTTTTCACCAATTTTAGCAGTTTTTGCAATAATGAAATCATTGATAGTTCCTTCTTCATAAGGTAAGTTTAAAACTTCATCTAAAGTTTTGGCATCACTTTTAATAATAGTTTTTAAAGTTTCGCTTACTAATTCTTGGAACTCAGCATTTTTAGCAACAAAATCTGTTTCAGAGTTCATTTCTAAAATAACAGCATCATTTCCTTCAGTTAAAATAGCAGCAACACCTTCGGCAGCAATTCTATCAGCTTTTTTAGCGGCTTTAGAGATACCTTTTTCTCTTAACCAATCAACAGCTTCATCAATACTACCATTTGTAGCTTCTAATGCTTTTTTACAATCAAGCATTCCTGCTCCAGTTTTCTCTCTTAGTTCTTTGACTAAACTTGCACTAATCATATTTATCCTCCTCTTTTTATTTAAAAAAGATGACTTTACGTCACCTTTATTTACTATTTTAAAGCTTCAATTAATTCAGCTTTTTTCATTGTAGAATATCCTTTAATTTCCTTAGCTTTAGCTAGTTCGCGAAGTTCAGCTACAGTTTTAGATGTTAAATCTTCTTTAGCGGCTTTTTTAGTTTCTGATTTAACGTCTTTTACTTCTTTAACTTCTTCTTTCTTAGCTTCTTCTTTAGGAGCTTTTTCTACTTTTTCAGATGACTTATTATAACTTTTTTTATCGGATTTACGGTCAAATTTTGGTTTTCTATCTTCTTTACGTTTAACGGTTTCTAAGGCTTTTTTCATAATATCTTCGCCTTTTTCATCTTTACGGTTATCGCTTGTGTAATCAACAATTTTTCCACCATTTGCTTCAACGATAGCATTATTCATAACACCAACGATTAATTTTACAGCTCTGATAGCATCATCATTACCTGGGATTACATAGTCAACCATATCAGGATCGCAGTTAGTATCAACAATACCGAATACTGGGATGTTTAATTTTCTTGCTTCTCTGATAGCAATTTCTTCTTTAGATGGATCAACAATGAACATTGCTTGTGGTAATTTATACATATCTCTAATACCACATAATAATTTATTTAATTTATTGTATTCTTTTTTGATGTGAACAACTTCTTTTTTAGGTAGAAGTTCAAATGTTCCATCTTTTTCCATTTTTTCGATTTGTTCTAATCTTTTAACTCTTCTTCTAATTGTTTTAAAGTTAGTTAATGTTCCACCTAACCATCTTTCGTTAACATAAAATGAACCAGATCTTAAAGCTTCTTCTTTAACGGCTTCTGATGCTTGTTTTCTAGTTCCAACAAAGATAACCTTTCCACCATTTGCAGCTATTTCTTTTAAAGCTGCATATGCTTCTTCAATTTTTTTAGCTGTTTTTTGTAAATCGATAATATAAATATCATCTCTAGCTGTAAAGATGTACTCTTTCATTTTAGGGTTCCATCTTTTTGTTTGGTGTCCGAAGTGAACACCTGCTTCTAATAAATAACTCATTGACACAACGGCCATTTTCTCTTCCTCCTTTTGTTATTTCCTCTGAATATTTTAACAAGTGCACCACCTTGAAGGCACTAGGCACACAAATCCATATTCATGTGTTCTTTAAAAAAGCCAATAATATTATAACATAACTTTATGATTTTACAATAGATTTTAGAATTTAATTTTGCTTTTTTGGTGTTTTTAATTGTTTAATTTATAATTTAATACAAAAATACTAAACTTTATTAATTTAAAACATAAAATAGTAAAGAAAGGAGAGCGATTATGGACAATAGATGCAACAATAAAATAGATCAAATACTTGAAGAAGGAAGACGCTGTCAAGCAAAAATCGGAAATGTAGGTCCTACTGGACCGACTGGTCCTACTGGACCTGCAACAGTAGTAGTTGGAACAACGACAACCGGGGCTCCCGGAACTCCTGCCACTGTATCTAATACTGGAACAAATCAAAATGCAATATTAACATTTACTATCCCAGCAGGTGCGACTGGGGCAACAGGTGCGACTGGAGCAACTGGGGCTACAGGGCCGGCTGGCTCTACCGGTCCTACTGGACCTGCTGGTGCAACTGGGGCAACAGGTGCCACTCCTAATATTACCATAGGAACGGTTACTACTGGAGCGCCGGGTAGTCAAGCAAGTGCAAGTATAACAGGTACTACTCCAAATTTATTTTTGAACTTAACTATTCCTGCTGGTGCTACAGGTCCTACCGGGGCTGCTAGCACAGTCTCTGGACCTACTGGACCGGCTGGTGCTACAGGGCCTACTGGGGCAAGTGGAGCCACTGGAGCTACAGGACCGACTGGACCTACTGGACCTAATGGTGCAACTGGAGCTACTGGTCCTACTGGTGCAAGCGGACCTACTGGACCAACAAGTACAGTGGCTGGACCGACTGGCCCTACTGGACCTACGGGACCTGCAAGTACTGTTACGGGGCCTACTGGACCAGCTGGTGCTACAGGGCCTACTGGGGCAAGTGGAGCTACTGGTCCTACTGGTGCAAGTGGACCTACCGGACCTACGGGACCTGATGGTGCAACAGGACCAACTGGAGCTAGTGGAGTAACTGGTCCTACTGGTGCAAGTGGACCTACCGGACCTACGGGACCTGATGGTGCAACGGGACCAACTGGAGCTAGTGGACCTACTGGACCTACTGGACCTACTGGACCTGATGGTGCGACTGGAGCTACAGGACCTACTGGACCTACTGGACCAACTGGAGCAACAGGACCTACTGGACCATAATAATAAAAGTAGACTTAAATGATATGAACCCCATTTCTTTTTCTAAGAAACAGAGTTCAATTCATAAAAGTCTATTTTTTTTCAATCTTATTTTTGACTATTTTACTAACTAAGCCCATGTCAGCTTTTCCACTGACTTGTGGTTTTAATTCTTTCATCACTTTGCCCATATCTTTAGATGATTCTGGTTTTACCTTATTAAAAACTGCATCAATAATCTCAGTTATTTCTTCTTCGGTTAATTGTTTTGGTAAGTATTCAGATAAAATGTTAATTTCATTTTGAGTTTTTTGAATTAAATCTTCTCTACCACCTTTTTTAAACTCATTAATTGAATCTTTTCGAGATTTTATCTCTTTAGAAATCACTTCAATTACTTCTTCATCAGATAATTCATGTTTTTTGTTCAGCTCACTCATTTGAATGGAACCTTTAACCATTCTAATTACTGCTAGTCTTTCTTTATCTTGATTTTTCATAGCTGTTTTTAAATCTTCTAAGATTTGATTACGCATATTTTACCCTCCTTTTGAACAAAATAAATTGTTCTATTCCTTTCATATATTTTTTTAAACTTTTAAACATTATATTAACTGCCACATTATATGCATTTTTACTTTTGGGTGCTAACTTATATTCTTTTATCTTATCATTTTAGTATTTGCATAGCATCACTCTCTATCATTGCTATAACAACTATAACACCTGTATGTGTTATAGTAAATGATTTTTTGCAAATGTTTATCTTTTACAAGGTAAATTCCTAGTATATGAAAAAAGCCATGTATAATAGCTTTATTAATATCCGCGATTTTCACGTCTATTTCGACGACGAGTGTTTTTAATGCCTTCTTTTTTAGCATTTCTTCTTCTAACTCCTGGTTTTAAGTAACCGTCTTGCTTTTCTCTTAATTGTGCTAGGGAGCCATCTTTACTATTAGCAACTTTTAGGTTTCTAAGAGCACCATCAACATTGCCGTTTCTAACTACTACTTTTGTCATAAAAATCCCTCCCTTCTTGGCTAAAGATATTATAACACGCAAGTTGTTGGTTTTCAAGGCTAAAAGAACAAAATGTCGAAATAAATTTTGGCATTAGCTTACCTCACGATAAACTTTTTCTACTTAAATGGGATCTAAGGTCCCTCCATAGGTCAGTATTGGATAGTCGATACCCTAATTTATATATTGTTTGTAAAAATTTACCTTTTGCAAAGCAAATTCCTAGTATATAAGAAAAAGTAAGCTTTTGCTTACTCTATACTGCAGGTTTGACCGGATGTTATTCTTCTAAATGATGAACCAAGGCTTTTTCCAAGTTCAATTAATAAACTTAATCCTTTGACAATGGCATTAATGAAAGTGGCAGTTATACTTCCACCACAAACTTTTTTCAGTTCACTATCTTTTAAAATCATTTACCACACTCTATTGGATTTATAAAGCCTTCTATAGCACTTATTAGAAACGTTATGAAGCCTCCTATGGCTGCCCATAATCCATAACCTCCACCATTTACCCGCATTAATTCATTATTTGTTAAATACATGATACCCCTTTCTAGTTATTACGTTTAGTATCTACAACCACTTTTCCTTTTTGCATTTTAATATATTGATTAAATAAATCTAAGTTGTCTAGCCTATGTGAAATATAAATTATTGTTTTGTTTGAATAGTTATTAAACAGATTTTTTAGTATTCTCCTTTCCATGTCTATACTTACTTGGTTTAATCCCTCATCAATAATTAAAATGTCAAAGTTGTTTAATGCACGAGCTAATACAATACGTTGTTTTTGTCCTCCTGATAGATTAAAACCATCTTCTTCTATTAATTCGTTATGATCGCCTTTAGAAAACTTATCTATTTCACATATTTTTATATTCTTGAGATTTTCTGATTTTAAATTTAAATTATCTTTTAAGGTTCCTGTAAATAATATTTCTTTTTGTGAAACATAAATAATATTATCAAAATAATTTTTATTTATTTCATTATTTTCTATTTTAACACTACCCTCATAATCATTATAATAGCCTTTAATTATTTTAAATAGTGTTGATTTGCCGCTTCCACTATTTCCAGTAACCATAACTTTACTTTTGCTTTTTATAGTTAGATTTATGTCTTTTAAAACGTAATCTTTTTTATTATAGGAGTAATTTAAATTTTTAATAACTATATCGCCACATGTTTTTAAGGTATTTATGTTTTCTGATTTTTTTGTTATTAATTCGATTATATTAATTAAGGCTGATTTTACTTCATTTATTTGGTAGTTAAAATCTAAAATATTTTTTATCGAAGATATAAGAAAGCTAGATAAAATAAACAAAATTACAAAAAATTTTAAATCATTACTAATTTTAAAAATTGTTATAGCAATTAATAAAATACCTAAATCGTTAATTATATTTTTTAAAAACTCAGAATTAGTTTCATACGTAAAAACTTTTTGAGTGATTTTTAAGAAATTTTGATATTTTTCTTTAAAGATTCCTTGCACCTTATCAATTATATTCAAGTTTTTTATTGTTTCAAACCCTATAATATTTTCGGTAATATATGAATTTATTATAGCTTTATGTCTGATACTTTCGCTTATCCAAATATTTTGCTTTTTTTGATAGGTTAATGTTGTTATAAAAACAAGGAGAATAATTGCTATAGTTATTATGAAGATAAAAATATTAATTTTTAAAATAGATATTATAAGAAGCAATATTAAAGGTAATTCGATGAGCGATATCTGAGTAAAATTGCTTATAGCATTTCTAATTGTATAAAGATCATTAAAATAGCTAGTGATTTCTCCAGTGGTTTTCCTTCGGTAATAACGATAAGGAAGGTTTAATATTTTGGTAAAAATATCCACTTGAAGTTCTTGATTTAAGTCCAAATTAAGTTTTGTCAGAAGTCTATTTTTTATGAATGAAAGAATATTTTTTATACTAAAGATGAACAGAAATAATAAAAATACGGTATAAATTTTTTCTTGATCATCTAATAATGAAATAAGTAAAGGAAAAAACATAGAAGAAGAAACTGTTAATAAACTTATGAATATAGAAAGTATTTGTATAACAACAACCAGTTTTAAATGTTTTTTTATATAATACCAGATAAATTTTAGAGTTTTGGGCTTTGGTTCATAAACTATATGGGTGGCTGGATACATATGAATAGTAACACCGCTCCATATTTGTTGGAACTCATTAAAAGAAAGTTTTTTTAATCCAGTTGAGGGATCAGCTATCAGCATGGTTTTTCTTTTTAAATTAACTTTGTATATAACTACATAATGTTTGTAGGAGTGTTTTATTATTACATGTGCTATACAAGGTAATTTTAATTCATCTATATTTTCTGATTTGAATCCATAACTATTAAATCCTAATTCTTTTAGTGTTTCTTTTAAATTATAGGCGGTAGTACCATTTTGTGTTGTATTCATCATTTCACTTAGCTTGTCCAAACTAACATATCCTTGATAGTACATTAATATCATTTGAACACAAGCTGGAGCACAATCTTTTAAACCACGTTGTTTAACAAATGGATATTTTTTGATTATTTCACCTCCCTCATATATTTATATACGACGTTTAATGGCAGATTCCTTTTAAAAAAACAAAAAAAAGTTATTTTTCGAAAATTTTTATTTTTTTCGGTCCATAACTTTTTTCTTTTATTAGTTTTAAGTTGGTTTTAGGTTCTCCTATTTCATATTCACAAATGACAATTCCACCATTATTTAACAATTTTCTTTCTTCAATTATTCTCAAAGATTTATCTAATTGATTTTCCTTATATGGTGGATCTAGAAAAATTATGTCAAATGTTTCATCAGTTGTTTTTAAAAATTTTTTATAATCAATTTTTAAAATTTTTAAATTTTCATCAATATTTTGGCTATTGTCTTTGATAGTTTGAATAGCCATTTGATTATTATCAATTAAGTAACATTTTTTAGCCCCATTACTTATAGCTTCTAAACCTAAAGCTCCACTTCCAGCAAATAAGTCTAAAACTATACTACCAGGTATATAGGTTTGAATCATTCCAAATAAAGATTCTTTCACTCTATCCATAGTGGGCCTAGTACCTTCAATATTAAATCCTTTTAATTTTTTTCCTTTATATTTACCGCTAATAATACGCATAAAATCACCAATTATATTTTAACACATTATTTAAAACTGACCAATATTTTTTCTAGCATTTCAAAAGTGCCTAAGGCTCGTTCTAACCTATCAACTTTAGATAAATGATATTCTCTTTTAACTTCTTCTTCAAACCTTTTAAATTCCCATGGGGTTCTATTTAAGATTTTATACCATTGGGCATGCTGGCGAAGATATCTTAAATAGGCTTCATTTTCTTTTATTTTAAATTGTAATTCTAAAGTCATTAATCATCAAAGTGTTTATATATTGGTCTAGGTTTATAAGTGCTGGTGGGATTAGTTTGCTTATTTGAAGACATATCTTGAAGTAAACTTAGAACTCTTTGTAAGCTAGTAACACCATTTTGAATACCATCTAAATCTAATCCTTTAATAAAACTGGCTAAATCAAATGTTGTGGCTGCTTTAACTGGGGCTGAATCTTTAACTAAATAATCTTTCCAAGCTTCTTTATCTTCTCCATATAAATCATAAATTTCGTAAAATTGTTGCCAAGTCATTTTACCATCTTTAACGTGTTTTAATAATATTGGATTACTTTTGACAAAGTCTTTAAACTTTTCTTTTGTTTCCATATAAAATCACCTATATTAATATATTCAATATAGGTGAAAAAAGCACAAAATTTATTTACTATTTTAAGAATTTTGAACATAATTTAATTTAACTGTTAAAGTTTTTGACATTTCTTCTGGTTGAGAGGTAACGTTTTGATTATAGGCAACTGTAACATCAAAAGTCTGGGTTTCTCCAGCTTTTAATAGATCGTTTTCATTAATACCAGTTGTTGAAAATATAATAGCTGGATTTTGTGACTCGGTCTTTTCAATACTGCCAACTTTAGCATCAATTGTTCCGGCATTAGTTATTGTTACCGAATAGGTCATACTATCTCCTGGCTGAATTAAATTAGTTTTGAATGTTACTGAAGTATCAGATACTACTGGTTCAAATGCTTTTGTGGCATCACCAACAATATTTTTTGTGGAGACATTAGTAATTTTAATATTCCAGGTGCTATCAATAGCCGCAGAACCTGTTATATTTAATGTTTGGGAAAATGAGGCATAAGCAATTGCCATAATACAAACTATACCAACTAAGAATGTAATTATTATATTCTTTTTTTTCATCGTACTCACCTATATTAATTATAACATAATATTGAAAAAAAGTCCTATTCACTAGCACTTTTTTCACTCATAGAAGCAACTTCTATTTTTTGTCCATTATGAATTAAGATTAAACTTCCTTCAGTTTGATAACCTAGATCATCTTTATATTCAATTTTAAAGTTATAAACATAAGCATTATCATCTGAGTTTTCACCATAAGTATAATTTTGATTGCCCACTTTTGTTACTTCAACATTACTAACTATTGGAAGGTCTTGATTACGATCATTATAAACATCACTTTCAACTGATTTATACATGGAATCCATGGCAAACTTTTCAAAATCACTTTGATAATCTGCATAGACAAATTGTTTACCACCCACATCATTTTTACTTATTTTATTATCTAGGTTAAAGAAATCAGCAATAAACATTTGAGCAACTAATTCAGAATATTTTTCTTCATCTACTTTATCAGCATTTAATGTTTTTTCTAATTCTTTAAATAGTTTTTTATAATAAGCTGTAGCATTATCTTTTAAAGTATATCCATATGCATCGATAGAAGCGACCTCTTGAATTTCTTTTGTCTTAGTTTCTTTTTTAGTTAGTTTGTTTACAGCAAGTACAATACCTGCAATAATAAGTAAAAGTAATATGATTAATATTGCTACCCTTTTGACATTGATTTTACGTTTTTTAGTTTTCATTTTTGCCCTCCTTTTATTACTTTTTCTGATTCCTCAGTCTTTTTAATTAAATCGTGAACAATAATATCATTAGAAACAGCAATTTCTTGTTCAGCTATTGCACTATATTTTGTAATGTAATCTTTACTGATAACTGATTTTTCATCAAAGACAATAGCTTGTCCATTTTGACTGTCATAATACATTTTATCAGTAATCCAGTTTCCATTAGGAAAAACTACATAATGGTCATCAGTACTAAAGATATCATGGCCCAATGCATACTTATCATAAATACCCAACATATTACCTAGGGTTGGAAGCACATCATACATACCAGTTACAGTGGTAATTTCTTTGTTGATTTGTTTTCTTAAATCCTTGTCTTTAGTCCATATAATAAGTGGTACTTTACGATTTAACTCATAATCATATTTTGTAAATTCATCATACTCTGGATCTGCTTTAGAACGTTTTGAATCAGTTTCTGGGTTATAGTTATAGTAGTAATCATACTCTCCTCTTTTGATTTTAGCATCATGGTCACCATATATAACTAAAACTGTATTTTCTAGTAATCCTTCTTTATCTAATTCATCAACTAATTCTCCAATTGCTTCATCCGCATAATGAGCTGTTGTGAAATATTTACCTAAAGTTGTGTTTGATAAGTAGTCATTGATTACTTCTGTTTGCTCTCCTGTTATTTCATCGGTTTTAGTGTAATGATAAGTTAAATCTAAATCAGTTGTATCTTCTACACCTTCAAATGGTGTATGGTTTGTAAGCATTATTAATGTTCCATAATATTTTTCATGTTTTTCAGATATATTTTTTATCTTTTGGACTGATTGTTTAAAGAATGATTTATCTGATAAACCTAGACCTATTGTTTCATCTATTTTGTAGTCTTTATCATAGTAGTAGAAACGATCATATCCTAATTGTTTATGCATGACTTCTCTATTCCACATATTGCCTTTATTGGCATGCATACTAAAAACATAATAATCTTCTTGTTTTAAAAATTTTTGAATTGATGGATATTCTCTATCCCAATAACTTACAAAGACCGTTCCACTACTTGCAGGAAGTAAGGAAGTGCTGTAAGTAAATTCTGTATCACTACTTGTTCCAACACTTTCTTGAGAATAAAAATTAGAAAAATACATTCCTTCTTCAGATAATCTCTTTAAGTTTGGAGTAATAGCTTTTCCATTAATCTCAGTATCTAACAAATAATTTTGGATACTTTCAGCATGAATAACTATGACATTTTTATCTTTAAAAATATCTGAATATTTGTTGGTACTATCCTCTCTAGTATTTTCTTTATAATACTCACGGAATTCTTTAGCAGCTGTATCATAACCAAATAATGGGCTGATTTGCGGCTTTAAGCTTGCAATCAAATCATTTCCTTGGTAAACATATATACCAAATTTCATAACAACGTATTCCCTATTCCACTGTTTATATAATCTACTTATATCGGTACCCGTTAAGGTTGATACAAAGAACCCTAGAACGATTGCGGCTGCTACTAAGACTTTTAAAACGGCTACTTTTGGTTTTTCTTTCATTTTTAAGTTAGTATAATAACTTTGTTTTAAAAGTTTACGATGAATAAATATCAAAGTTAAAGGTCCCCATATATAGCAAAAATCTTTTAATTCCATTATAGTCTTTAAGGCACCTGTCACTCCACCTAATTGAAGCGAGGTTGCTAAAAGTGAAAATGATGTAAATGATACATAGTTTGTATAATAAACTGAGTTTATTATACATATTAAGGTCAAAATAAATGACAAAGTCATATAATATTTGAATCTATTTTTAGGTTTAAAGAAGTAAGCAAAAGATCCAACAAATAAAATAAAGGCTAAATCAGCTAAGATTGGAGAAATAGCTGTATAGTTTTTTACTGTTAAAAAACGAATCAAACAACCATTAATTAAGGAAGTTATGATAAATGTTGTAAATAAAATATTGTTTTTAAAAAAGTATATTACATTATCTTTTGACTTGTTTAAAATGCCTATTAATTTATGGCCAAATTTTTTCATATTCCACCTCAATTACTTTAACATTATAGCACGTTTTTGGTATAAAAAAAAGTAGTTAGCACACACTTTAAGAATGCTTTACTTTTAATCAAAATAAAAGTGGCATTTAAGCCACTAGGAGACTATTACCTTTAATACTTATTTTGATTCACTGTTAAATCTTTTAAGTACTAGTAGTCTGGGGGTGAGTATATATCGGTAATATATATATACCCATTAATTATTTTGAATTGTTTTTTGTTTTTTATGCACAGTTTTATAGCGATTATATTCATCAGCATTTATGGCAATGCCCATAACAAATATATAGGTTAACATATAAATCCAGATCATCATAACGATAATACTTGATATACTACCATAAAACAAACTGTAATTAGCTATATTTGATACATAATATGAATATATAGATGTGGTCACTATCCAGCATACTGTTGTAAATAATGCACCTTTATTCATAAATTTACTAGGTATTTTTTCATCAGGTGATATTGTATATATAATTTTTAGTATCCAAAAAATTAAGACAAAGGCAATTGGCCATTTTAATAAAACAAATACTATATATACATGTTGACTAATAGAGGCAATTGCTTCAATTTCCATTATTTTTTCAATAATAATATTTCCATAAGCAAGAACAACAAATATAAAGATAAATAAGAACATTAGAAGAATAATCATAAAGAAGGCTTTTACTCTATCTTTGATATAATCATCATTTTTTAAATTATATAATTCATTAGATGTGACAATTATGGAGTATGTTCCATTTGATATTAAAATAAATCCAACTATCATGAAAAATAAAACATTACCAGTAATATGACTATTTTCTACAAATGGCAAAATTATTTGTAAAACATTTTCTGGAACAAATCTAATTAAAACATCGACTAGTGGCTCTACAAAGAACAACATTTTAGAACCAATATAACCAAATAAAGTTAAAAGCGGAAAAATAGCTAAAACTAGAAAAAAGGCAAGTTGACCCGGTAATATTTTCATTTCTGGTCTTGTTATTAGATTAATTATTCGTTTTAAATAAGATTTAATCATCTTGCCTCTTTCCTTTCATTTTAATTTTTTACTTCTTCTTTGTTGTTTCTCATGTCTAGTGTAGCTTCATTAATGGCATCATCAATGGTTTTTATTTCATCATTTATCATGCTGTAACCAATAGCGGCTCCAAAACCATGGGATAGTTCTTTAAATTCTTTATTTAATTTTCTAATATATGTAACAACTGATTTTTCATCGTGGCCTATGATAAAAATTAAAAATTCATTTCCATTTGTTCTAACTATTTCACTATCTTTTAACTGGTGATTAATTAAGATGCTAGCTGCTTCAACAATAACTTTATCTCCTTCAGCATGGCCAAAATTATCATTAATGTATGCGATATTATTTAAATCAATAATGATTATTGATTGTGGGTAAGCTTCGCTATTATCCCATGTTGCCATATTATCATTTAAATAATTTCTATTTTTTAAAGATGTTAAAGTATCAACGTAACGAAGTTTATCGGTTTTTGAAAACTTATAATTGATACGTTTTTTCTTTCCAAATACAATCTTTGTAATTATAGCTGCTATTGCGAGTAAAACAATAACAATACAACTTAATATTAATTGTAGATTCTTACTATTATTATTTGATAAAAGTAATTCTTTATAACTATTATTGATATTTTCTTTAGTATTTATAAATGATAAGTAGAAATTAAAGAATTCATTTAAATTTTTATTATCATTATTGTCTTTTGATACAAAGCCATAGTTATCTTCAATGTCTAAAGTATGAAGATTTTTATAATTTTTTAAATCTGTTCTAACATAATAATCATATGTGTATTCGTCAATAGCAGCAATATCAGTTGATTTTATATTATTAATTAAGTCTTTAATGTTATCATATTCTTTAGTATCTATGTCATTTGATTTTAAATATTTAGAAATTTTACTGTTTTTTATAGCTAAAACTGTTTTTCCATTTAAAGATGTAACATTGTTGACAATTAAATCAGTGTTTTTGTCAGTTATGATGGCTATTTTACTATCATAGACAGGTACAGTTTTATATGTACCTTTTAAATTATTACTAAAATTTTCTAAGATTAAATCTATTTTGCCATTTTCGAAATCATTAAGCATGTTTTGAGTAGAAGAATACTGTTTATAATCAATTTCAATGCCAGCAGCTGAAGCAAAGTTGTTAACTAAGGTACGATTAAAGCCTTTTAGACTACCATTTACTGTAATATCATATGGTGGGTTGGCTACAAACCCATATATATACCTTCTACTTCTAAACTCAGTTTGGTTTTTTTCAGAGATTTCTTTATATGTAAAATAAGTACTAGCTAAATATTTATTAAATGATGTTTCTAATTGTTCTTGTTTCCATTTTTTAAAATACTTTGTAAGAATTTTATTTAATCTTTCATTATCTCCCAAAGTAATTACATAATTTATTTTGTACTCAGTTATATTATAAGCAATATACATATCATCAGAAGTTAATATATTTTCTAAATAGTCTAATTTAGGTAAAACTATGGCATTTACTTCATTATTATTTAAGGCAGTTAGTAATTCATCGTTAGAGTTGTAACCTCTATAAGTTAAATTAACTGATCCTGTCAAGTAATTTTCAATAGTTTTTAAATCATTGTTTAAAGTTCCAACATTTAAATCTTTTATTTCTGTGATGTCGGCATAATAGTTATTTTCTTTAGTTATTAAAACATAGTTATCTTGATATAAAATTAAATCACTATTTTTTACATCAGTCTTTTTTTCAAGAAGATACTTAGCTTGGGTATCATTTTTTGATTCATAAGATAATTTATTGAATTCTAATTCTGTATCACTTTCCAAAGAATCTAAAAAGTCAAAAAATAATCCATTCCCGTTATCGCTAACAATAGGTATATTATTTAAAGCGGCGAAGTCAATAATATTATTTTTATTATTTTCAATCCATCTTTTTTCGCTGACTGTCAAAGTGGTTTTTTGGTCTTCTTTAGTAAAAAAACGGACAATGCCGATAGAACCTAAAACCAATATAACTATTGTGGCAATTATTCCGATTTTTTTATTCACTGCTTCCTACCCCACTTCCATAATTGAAGTCTTTTTCTGTTTTGTGTTTATATCCGGCAATTGGATAGTTTTCATTTTCGTCTTCGGTGTCGATTAAAACTTGAATATCATAGTATTCTTTATCACTGTCAGAAATTTTATCTAAAATGACATCATCTAATGCTTTTGCATCCTCGACATTCATTTCACTGCTTACAGTTATTATGAAATTTAAAATACGTCCTTCATTATGATACTCAATATCTGATACCATTTGGTTTTCTTTAATGGTGTTTTCAATGTCGTTAATAGTATCTGATGATATTTTATGATCTTCGATACCATCTAGACGATCACCATATTTATTGTTACCAAAAAGAGGTACTATAAATAGCCAAATAATTATTACTAAAAATAAGACTAGAAATATAGCTCCACCTATTAAACATTGTTTTTTATGTGTTCTAATAAAATTTTTCATTGTATCACCTCAAACATTATACTATATTTTATATTTATTTTCAAACTTCACTAATTATATACGGATTTTCTTTAGATCCTGTACCACCTATTATTTGAGTCTCTTCATTGATTGTCAAAACTGGTCTAACATTGAGAATTTCGTTTGAATTTTTTTTATTTATTAATCCACTATCAATAACATATATATTATTATTTA
Organism: uncultured Bacilli bacterium; assembly: GCA_944358525.1. Lineage (GTDB taxonomy): Bacteria > Bacillota_I > Bacilli_A > RF39 > UBA660 > Coprosoma. The sequence continues at coordinate 37,905 of CALVRI010000008.1, forward strand.
CAGAATTTAAAGTATATTCTGGTCCATTTGTTTCTGAAAAATCTGAGAGGTAGTTACCTACTGTACATTCAGGTTCAGTTCCATAAATACATTTTAAATTATTAGAGGCATTTAAATAATCTTCGGTGGTTAAAAGTCCAACGGTGATTTTTTCTTTTTGAATGCATTTTTCATCATCATAAGTTAGACAGAAATCAGCGGTTTTAAAGTTTGTAACATTATCTAAACTGGTATAGAATGTATTATTTAGATATGTTTTTACAGTGGAATTATCAAAGTCAGTATTACCGTTTTGATCCCAAGATATTTGAGTGGATTGCGTATCACTTATAATTTTAATACTGCCATCATCATTATTACTAATTATTCTCCACAGTTTGCCATCTAATTTTATATAGTTATCAGGATTATCACCTTTATATATGCCATTATTTGCTAATAAAATATCTTTTTTTTTAGAGTTATTTGTAATGGTTGTGGCCAAATCGTTCATAGATATTTCGTTTGTATCAGTGGCATTATCAACATATGTGTACGTGAACTGATGAATAGAACTATCATATTTTATTTCAACATTACCAGTTAAATTTTTACTACTGTTACGAGGATCTTTAACTTCTTCATTTGAAATATATCCTCCATCAACTAAGGTGTCAACTGATACTCTATATATAGTTCCATCATCTGGTAAAGTATTGGCATTATCGATACTCCATTCTTTGGCGGCTTTGACAATAACATTTACTTGGTCATTATAAGCACTTTCTCTAGAGTTTCTTATGACTGATGTGATAGCTGGATAAACGATTAATGCGATTAAACCTAAAATAGCAATTACGGCAATTAATTCGATTAGTGTAAAGCCCTTTGCCTTTTCTTTCATAGCATCACCTATTCTATTTAAATTATAATGTAAATAGTGTTCAAAGTCAACTGACCGTGATATAATACTTTTGTAAATTTGTAGGTGATATTTATGGTTAAGACAGAACTATTAAGTCCGGCTGGAAATATGGAAACTTTGATTTGTGCGGTTAATAACGGTGCGGATGCGGTTTATATTGGTGGTAAGGTGTTTGGAGCCCGTGCTTTTGCTACTAATTTTTCTTTAGATGAACTTAAAGAGGCTGTAAAATACTGTCATTTATATGGAGTGAAACTTTATGTGACAGCTAATACGGTAGTGTTTGAAAATGAAATTGAAGAGTTTTTAAATTATATGAAAAGTTTATATGAGATGGGTGTCGATGCAGTTATTATGCAGGATTTAGGAATGATTAGTTTAGTTAGAAGATTAATTCCTAATTTAGAAATTCATGCATCTACACAGATTAATTGTCACAATGATGAGAGTTTATATTTACTTAAAAATATGGGAGTTACAAGGGCTGTGTTGGCTCGTGAGATGAGTTTAAATGAGATTAATGAGTTGAAATGTCCTATTGAAAAGGAGATATTTATTCATGGAGCTTTATGTGTTTCTTATAGTGGGCAGTGTTTATTTAGTAGTTTGAATGGTGGAAGAAGTGGTAACCGGGGAAGCTGCACCGGCTCATGCCGTTTACCATATGAGATTTATGATGGTAAAAATAAAATTAAAACTGATGGAAAATATTTACTTAGTACTAAAGAATTATGTTCAGTATTTAATATTAAAGATATTTTGGATGCGAATATCGACAGTTTAAAAATTGAAGGAAGAATGAAAAGCCCAGAGTATGTTGGTTATGTAACGAGGGTTTATAGAAGATTAATCGACGAATATTATACTGGTGGTAATCCTAAAGTTACTGAGGAAGAAGTATATAATTTAAAGACCCTTTTTAATAGAGAGTTTACAAAAGGATATTTATTTGAAGATGATATTTACAACAGTAAAACACCTAATCATTTGGGATCTAAACTCGGTAAGGTTATTAAGGTTAACGATAATAAGATATACATTAAATTAGGTAATGAACTATATCAAGAAGATAGTATAAGGTTTTGTGAAAGCTTTAAAGGAATGACTGTTAATAAGCTTTATAATGAAAAAGGTTTACTTGTAAACCACGTGGATAAAGGCGGAGTTGCTATAGTGGATAATAAAGTTGGTCTTAATAGTAAAGATAACGTAAATAAAACGATTTCTAAGAGTTTAATGAGTATGATAAATAAAGTTAAACCTAAGAAGATAGCTATTTCTTTTAATCTTAAAGCCTTATGTAATAAAGAGTTAGAAATTACAATTAGCGATGGTATGAACGTTATAAGTGAAAAATCTATCTTGTTAGATAAGGCTAAAAATAAAGCAACAACTAAAGAAGAGGTTTACTCTAAATTAAGTAAATTAGGTACTACTCCATTTTATTTAGATAAGTGTGATATTGAATTAGATAATGTTTTTATTCCAATGAGTTATTTAAATGAACTTAGAAGAAGATTATGTGATAAACTTATTTCTAAAAGATGTGAGTGTAATAATATGGTTAATTTTAAATACGAGAAAAAGATTATAGATGAGAGTAACGACAGTGTAAGTGTTTTAGTTAGAAATGAAAAGCAATTAAAATTAGTTTTGGGTAAGTGCCGGATATATACCGAAGACTATAATTTATATAAAAAATATAAAGGTAAAAATGTGTTTTATAAATTACCTAGGATAATGAATAAGTTTCCAGATTTTAAAAATGAAAATTTGTTAGTTAGTGAACTTGGGGGTATTTATAAATATTGTCATGATAATTATGTAATTGCGGATTATCCACTTAATATTACAAACAGTGAGACAGTTAATTTCTTACATAGTTTGGGGGTTAAAATATCGACTATTTCTCCTGAAGTTACTGATTTTGAAATGGAAAAATATAGTTATCCTACTGAAAAAATTGTTTACGGTAAACCTGATTTAATGATATTAAAAACTTTTAGAAAAGATGGCAAATATTTAAAAAATAATATGAATAATTATTTTCCAATTATCCATGGTAACTATACAACTATTTTACATCATCAAAATATTGATTTAAGGAAATATAAAGGCCGATATATTTTATTTGATGAGACAGAAAAAGAGATTAATGATATATTTTAATCTCTTTTAATTTTCATGGGTAACCTTTTATAGTTTTTTGAGTTCATCAATAGATAGACCAGTAATTTCTGATATATCTTCTAATTTAATCTTTTTTGCAATCATTTTTTTAGCTAAATCTAATTTTGTTTCTTTTTCTCCAGCTTCTACTCCATTCTCATAACCTTCACGCATGTAAGCTTCAATTTTTAATCTTGTTTCTTCTTTGTCGGTTAAAAAATTAATGACTGTCTTATCATCATTTAATCTTTCCACATTTTCTTTGAACTTTTCCATCATTTTATCCCCCTTACAGAGTTTTTCTAGCTCTTTGCCTCCAAAGTCTAACATCAGTAGATGTTTTGGCGCATCTTTTTTAAATTCACTATTATAAACACTAGTAATATAACAAAAGTTTCTTTCATTTAGATATTTATAATGGCAACTATTAACTTCTAGATTAACTGTTTTATCCTTAAACGTGACAAGCAAATCGACGGTGTTTTGATTTTCTACGGTTTTACCTATTGGCAGGACTGGGGTTTTTAATGATTAAATCGGTTACTTTTTGATTAAAGAGTTTTCCGATAAACCAAGATAAGACATCTTTATCTTTTTCAAGACAGAGTGCTTGTTGGAAGATGAGGTCTGATCTAGCTGTGAAATATTTTTCATATATTTTCTCCTTTCGAGAGATACTATATATTAAAGTTTTTAACAATGCAAAAGGGCAAAATGTCATTTTACCCTTTATTTTTTTCGAAATTTACCCATTTTCCTATAGGCAATTTGGGTAAATTGCCTCATTTTTATGCCGCAATTTAGAGATTTACAAGTTGAACAAAATACCAAAATAAATTTTGGCATTAGCTTACCTCACGGCAAGCCCTTTCTACTTCATCGGGACCTAAGACCCCTCCATAGACCAGTATCGGATGGTCGCCACCCTAATTTATATTATTTGTTTGTCAAAATTTATGTTTAGATACCTTGCTTTATTTCTTTCATATATTTTTCTAACCCCTTAAACATTATATTAACTGCTGCATTATAATCACGTTCATGCTCTGTATGACATATTGGACATTCCCATTTTCTTATACTTAAATCTTTGACTTCCTTATTTTGATAATTACAAACATTGCAT
>CALVRI010000009.1 GCA_944358525.1 uncultured Bacilli bacterium
AAAAGTCAAACATATTATGGATTTGTTAGAGATAGAGCGGGAAATGTAGGCACATGTTCAAAGAATGTTAAAAGAGACATAGTAGCTCCAAGTTGTAGTATAATACCATCAGGACAAGAAGGAAATAATGATTGGTATACTGGAAATGTCACTCTAACCTTAAATGAAACAGATGCGACAAGTGGAGTAGTATCAAGAGGTTTAACAACAAGTAGTAGTACATCATATAACGGAAGTAAGAGAGCAACACAAACTGCCGATACAAAAGGAATAACCTATTATGGATTTGTTAGAGATGATGCTGGAAATACAAGTAGTTGTTCAAAAACAGTAAAGAAAGATGAAACTAAACCTAAAGTTAACTGTAGTTTAACTTTGGCAAATGGTAGTAGTTATAAACAAGGAACGTGGAGTAGATCTAGTTTAACTAGAAAAATTACTGCTTCCGATAATATTAGCGGTGTAAATCAAATACAAAATAACGCAAATGGAAGTTGGGCAACAGAATACAATGCCAGTTCTTGGACATTAGGTGAAGGACGACATAAATATTCATTTAGAAGTATTGATAATGCGGGTAATGTTAGTAATTCTTGTTCGATAAATGGTCTAGTTGACTGGACACCACCAACATATTATGAACGTATTCATTATAGAGATTGTGATTTGGGTTCATACAATTGGTATGGCACATCTTCCTTCTTTGGTTACAATGTCACAGACAACTTATCGGGAATTGATATTTCAACATCAATTGTAGAATATTGTTATACTGGACATACCGCTTCTAGTTGTGGAGCAACGTGTAGTAATGCAAACGGGAATAAATCCGCCTATATTCCTGGAAAGGTATTTGGTGATAGACGTTATTATTTAAAGGCAAAATTAAAAGAAAATGGAAGCAACGGTGTAATTAGAACAGCCGTTAGTACTAACTGTGTAAAAGGTTATTCTATCTTAACTAATTATTCGATGAATGATAAAGCCGGTAATGTAAAAAGAGTAAAAGATGAATATAAATTTCCAACTAATTCTGATGGTAGTTGTTATCCTATTGGTTAAATATTAAATTGTCTTAAAATATAATATAGGAGTGGTAAACATGAAGAATAAAATAATAATTACTTTAATATTTATAATAATTATTGCCATTATTTTGTTAATTGCCTTTTGGCCAAAAAAACAAGAAGAAAATTATACAAAAAAAGAAATTGTCGAAAAAGTATCGAATGGCTTTATAAATGGTATAAGTAAGGAAAAATTAGAAAAGCTAATGAATCAAGATATAGCTGATAAAACGATGATAACAGGAAATGATGCTTATCTTTTAACAAAACCTAGCCAAAATAAAATCGATCAATATAACTTAAATGAATACGTGCAAAAAAATCAAACATACTTTAGTAACTTAGAAAAAAAAATAAAAGAAAATTATTCATGGGAATTTGATGGAGAAGCAGAAGCAAATCAATCATCATATATTATAAATGTAAAATCCTATAGTTATGGTACGTATCTTTCTGATTTAGAAGAAATGGTAAATCAATTAATGATAAGAGTTTCTGATAATACACCAAAAGATATTAATAAATACAAAGCTAAAGTAATAGCCATGAAAATTTTAAATTCCCATCTTGATGAATACATTTGTAATGAAGTTAAAACCATCCTTATAGATTTTACAAATATTAATAGTGATGAAACCAAAAATTCCCTAATGCAATATTTAGTAGATCTAGCTGGTTATAACAATTTGCAAGATGAAAATATAAATGCAATGGAACAAAATAGACAAACTAGAATAACTGAATATATTGATAATGCTATTAATAATAAAACTTTAGATAAAAATGATATATTAAAAATATAAAATTTATAGTATAATGGTAATAGGTGATAAATATGATATGGCAATATATAATTATAATTGTAGTTCTTTTAATAATCGCATTCGCAATTTTAAAAGCTAAAAGTAAAGATTTTAAATTAGAAGCAAATAAATTGATTGAATATCTAGGAGGCACAGCAAACATTATTAATTATGAAGTAAATAATTCTAGGTTTGTTGTAAATCTTCATAACATTGACCTTGTAAATAAAGAGGCCATTCAAAAAATGGGCGCACAAGGTATTGTAGAAATAGATAATCAATTAAAAATAATCTTTGGTGATGATGCGAAACAATTAAAGAAAAATATTGATGATTTAAAATAGATGTAGAACAACCTCTACATCTTTTAAATGTTCTAAAATTCATTGACTTTACATAGCAGATACATTATAATTTAAATAGAATAGGGTGTGGTAAACATGGAAAAAACAAAATTAATCGCAACTGTATGTGAAAATAAAAACGAAAGAAAACAGATTGAAGAATTTATTAAAAGTGGGATAGATGTAATTAGATTAAATATGAGCTATACCTCAGAGGATGTTTGCCGCAGATTAATTAATATAATAAATGAAACTAATGAACAACTAGGTACAAATACAGCAGTAATGTTAGATTTAGAAGGCCCATGCATTCGAACAGATACTTTCATTGGAGGAAAAGCTTATTTAAATACAGGTGATAAAATAAGAATATATATGAATGAAATAAATGGTAATATGACTGGATTTTCTGTAAATTATCCAAACTTAGTCAACGATTTAAAATATCATACAAAAATAAAGTTAAGTAAAGGAAATGTTATTTTACAAGTTATTGAAAAAGGGTTAGACTATGTTGTATGTACCGTTTTAAAAGGTGGAGAAGTTAGTAATAATTCTAAAATTTATTTACCAGAAACCAAAGCAAGTCGAAAATTTTTAACACAGCAAGATTACCAAGACGTATTATTTGCAAATGAAATGGGTGTTGATTTTATAAGTGTATCATCCATTTCATCAGCCGAAGATGTTTTAGAAATCAACGATTTATTAATTGAACTCAAAAATGAACACATTGGACTACTCGCAAAAATAGAAAATAAAAGTGCTGTTGAAGATATTGATAATATAATCAACATTGCTGATGGAATAATTTTAGATAGAGGAGATCTAGGAATTGAAATGCCAATCGAAATTGTTCCTAATATACAAAAGAAAATCATTCACAAATGTTATGAACATGGTTGTCTCATGATTATAACAGCTGAATTTAATAGTTTTCTAACTAAAAAAGCAGTTCCAAATCGTGCCGAAGTATCAGATTTGTCAACATTAGTATCTGAAGCCATTGATGCTATTATGCTTACTAGTGAAACCACCATTGGCGCTCATCCTATTGATACCGTTAGAATTGTCAGTAAAATAATCAAAGAGTCAGAAGATAGTATAGATTATAGCTATTTCTTTAGAAATTCATTATATGAAAAACAAAAAAGCATAACATCTACAGTTTCTTCAAGTGTTGTTTTAGGAGCTAACGAATTAGACTGTAAAGCAATCATTGTCGCCACTAATTTTGGTAGAACCGCAAGAAGAATTAGCCAATTAAAACCGCCTTGTCCAATTATAGCTGCTGCATCTAGTAAAGAAGTTGTCAAAAGCCTTCAACTTCACTTTGGGGTTTTACCAGTTCAAGCTAAAGGTGATACCTTAGACGAATTAACCGAAAATGTCAAAAGTGAATTAGAAACAACTTTTAAATTAAATCAAGGTGATAAAATTATTATTACAGGTGGCTATCCATTTAAAAAAGTTAAACATACTAATTTTATGCAAATAGATGAAGTATAAAAGAATAAGGAGAGATATTTATGTATAATTTAGGCGAGCAATTTACACTAGATAAAAAAAGAGCTATAGCTAATAAAAAAAACGTAATTCAAGGTAAAAATTATCGTTTTACCGTTTTAACCGAAAGATTAATCAGATTAGAATATAATGATAATGGTATATTTATTGATGATCCAACCGAACTTGTTTTATATCGTGATTTAAAAACCCCAGAATTTAATGTTAAAGAAGATAATAATTTTGTGATTATTACAACTAAGTACTTTAAATTAACATATATTAAAGGAAAATCTTTTTTAGGAGGTAAAGCATCACCAGCAGCTAACCTAAAAGTTGAACTTTTAAACACTGACCGATATTGGTACTATGGTCACCCAGAAATTAGAAACTTTGGCATTCCAAACAGCTCACTTGCCGAAGGTGGATTAAAAGGAAAGGGATTATATTCAGCAGAAGGTATAGCTAGTATTGATGATACAAATTCATTAATATTTAACGAGGATGGTACCGTTTCTAAAAACACTGAACTTAGAGTAGATACATATTTATTTATGTATAATAAAGACTTTGAAGAAGCTTTGAAAGACTACTACCAAATAACTGGTTTTCCAGCTCTTCCACCTAGATATGCCTTGGGTAACTGGTGGAGCAGTAATAATGATTATGATGATTTAAAACTAAAAACCTTAGTTGATAATTTTGAAAATCACGAAATACCCTTATCTATAGTTGTCTTAGACAAGGATTGGCACAAACGTCTTAAAATTAAAGATAAACATTTAAGAACCGGTTTTACTTTTAATGAGCAATACTTTAAAAACCCCAAAGCCATGATCGAATACTTACATGCAAAAAATATTAGATTAGGTTTAAGTGTCGATCCGACTTCGGGTATTTATAATATTGATACTTATTATAATGAAGCTTTAAAGTACATACAAGCAGATAAAGATGGTAAAATTCCATTTAATGTTTTAGATCCAAAATTTGTCGATGTTTATTTCAAATTATTCATTCATCCATTAGATACTCTAGGTGTTGACTTTTATTGGTTAGATTTAGAAAATAAGCAAAATATTCAAGATTTAACATTACTAAAACATTATCACTTTTATGACATGCAAAGAGATTTTAAACGTAGACCATTATTACTATCTGAAGGTAATGGATTAGCTCCTCACCGTTATCCAGTATTATATTCTGGAAAAACTGAAGTAAGCTGGGCCACATTAAGAAAAATACCTTTTTACAATAACAATAGTTTTAATAATGGTGCACCTTTCTGGGCTCACGATATTAGTGGATATTTTAAAGGAACTGAAGATAACGAATTATACCTTCGTTCCATTCAACTTGGTGTCTTCTCACCAATCTTAAAATTTGGCGTTGACAAAGGCCACTATTATAAAAGAGAACCATGGAGATGGGATATAAAAACATATACAATTGCCAAAGAATATTTACAGTTAAGACATAAATTAATTCCATATATCTATAGTGAAGCTTATAAATATCATAAATTTGGTGAAGCTTTAATAAAACCATTATACTATTTAACTCCAAGCTTTTATGATGATGTATTATACCGTAATGAATATTTCTTCGGTTCATCTTTATTAATTGCACCAATCATTACTAAAAAAGACGAAGTCATGAATCGTGTTGTTCACAATTTCTATCTTCCAGAAGGTACATGGTACGATTATGTAACAGGTAAAAAATTTCCTGGTGGCAAAAGCTATATTAGTTTCTTCCGTGATGAAGATTATCCAGTATTTGCTAAATCAGGAGCAATTATCCCATTAAGTAATAATCAAAACTTAAATGATACAACTCCACCAACTGATATGGAAATAAACATTTTTCCAGGACAAAGTAATTCCTATACTTTATTCGAAGACGATGGGGAAAGTGATTTATATCGTAAAGATTACTATTTATTAACCCAAATAGATTATACTTATATGCCAAACAACTATAGTGTAGTAATTAGATCAGTCAAAGGTAAAAGTGGTATTGTACCAGATAAAAGAAATTATAAAATTATCTTTAGAAATACTAAAAGAACAAATGAAGTTGAAGCATATATGAATGAAACATCACTATCTTTAAAAACTTACGTTGATGGCCCAGATTTTATAGTTGAAATTCAAAATGTTCCAACTGTTGGACAACTATCTATAAGTTGTAAAGGTAAAGATATTGAAATTGATGCTTTAAGATTAATAAATGAAGACATCGAACGAATTATTAGTGATTTACAAATTTCAACCGAAATGAAAGAAAAAATCGACTCTGTATTATTTGGTAAATTACCAATTAAGAAAAAAAGAATTGAAATTCGTAAATTAGCTAGAATAGGATTAGATAAAAAATTCGTTAAAATGTTCTTAAAGTTGCTTGAATATATTGGAGAAATTTAAAACTTGTTTAATGCAAAACGAGTTTTTTCATCAATCCTAGAAAAATGGGTTATATGTGATTTATCAAAAATAATAAGAGTGTATAATCTAGTGGTAAATTATAAGCACACTAGATTTGCTTTTTCTAAAAAGTAGTAAAATATCTTTATAAAAATCTTTAAAAATGATATACTTATAAAAAGGAGGAATTAAATGACAAGTAAAATATTACCAAAAGTATTTGGTTGGATGTTCATAGGATTATTAGTTACATTCTTTACAGGTTATTATGTATCACTTCATCCAGAAACAATGTTTAAATTATTTGGTAGTTATGCATTTTTAATTGTAATTATTATTGAATTTGCGATTGTTATATTTTTATCAGCTAGAATAACTAAAATGAAACCAGCAACCGCTATTGTAAGTTTTATAATTTATTCAGCAGTAAGTGGTTTAACATTTTCAACAATCTTTGTAACATATGATCTAGGTTCAATAATGTATGTATTCTTATTAACAGCAGGAATATTTGCTGTATTTGCATTCCTAGGTGCTGTAACAAAAGTAGATTTATCTAAAATTGGTGTATATTTATTTATAGGACTAATTGCTATAATAGTGTGTGGTTTAATAAATTTATTTATGAATAACTCAACATTTGATTTAATTGTTTCATGTATAGCAATTGCTATATTTGTAGGATATACAGCATATGATGTACAGCAAATATTAAAAATGCAAGAGTTTAACGTATTACCAGAAGATAATCTAGCAATCTATGGTGCTTTAGAATTATACTTAGATTTTATTAACTTGTTCTTAAGACTACTTCAATTATTTGGTAGAAGCGATGATTAATCCTTGAACATTATAAAAAAATATATTATAATATTAACAGTTTAAAAGCCTTGAATAAGAGTAGTAATAATGATTTGTTATATAGAGAGAAAGTGGTCGGTGCAAACTTTCTAACAATAATTATGAACTTGCTTATGAGCTTCTTATATGATAAGTATAAGACGGTCATGTCCGTTATCACATTAAGAGATAATAAAAAGTATTATAAAGTAAGGTGGTACCGCGTTCATGACGCCCTTACATTCATAATACTTTTTTATATAGGGAGGATTTATGGAATATTTAATAACATTTATATTTTGTTTTGTAATAGTTTATTTGGTTTACAGTACAGTTGTTATATTTAGAAAAAAAGGTTTTGAAAAATTTAAAACAAGTAAACAATTAAAATTTTTTGAAGCAGCTTATAAAATAGATTTTAAAAAAATAAACTTAAAAAGCTTCGCCCAAGCCTTAGCTTTAACAAATGCTTTTATTATAGCATTCACATGTACAGTGATTGAAATATTTGATAGTTTAATATTTAAAATGTTAGTAGGATTTGTTATCTTAGTTCCACTAATGCTTTTAATGTATAAACTATTAGGCACAATTTATAAAAAGAAAGAAGGAAAATAAAATGTATGATCATAAAGAAATAGAAAAAAAATGGCAGAATTATTGGCAGAAGCACCAAACATTTGCCGCTAAAAATGGTGATAAAAAAGAAAAATATTATCTATTAGTAGAATTTCCATATCCATCAGGAGCTGGTCTTCATGTTGGACATGCTAGAAGTTATACCGCTTTAGATACAGTGGCTAGACAAAAAAGAATGGAAGGTTATAATGTATTATTCCCAATGGGATGGGATGCTTTTGGAGCTCCTGCTGAACAGTATGCAATAAAAAATCATATTCATCCAAAAGAAGCTGTTAAAGCAAATATCACAACATTTAAAAGTCAAATAGAAGAGCTTGGTATTTCTTTTGATTGGAATAGAGAGTTTTCAACAACAGATCCAGATTACTATAAATGGACTCAGTGGCAATTTTTAAAATTTTATGAACATGGTATGGCTTATAAAGCTAAAAAGAATATTAACTGGTGTCCAACATGTAAAACGGGTTTATCTAATGAAGATTCAGCTGGTGGAGTTTGTGAAAGGTGTGGTTCTAAAGTAGTTCAAAAAGAAAAAGAGCAGTGGATGCTTAAAATGAGTGACTATGCAGAAGATTTACTAAATGGACTAGATAATACTAATTTTAGTAAACGTGTTAAACTAGGTCAAATAAATTGGATTGGTAAATCTACTGGAGCTGAAATTGATTTTGAAATTCAAGATACAAACGAAAAACTAAAAGTATATACAACTAGACCGGACACAATTTATGGCGCAACATTCATGGTAATTGCTCCAGAGCATCCAATTATAGAAACACTAAAAAACAAAATAACCAACATGGATGAAATAAAGAAATATAAGGAATATGCTAAAACTAAAACTGAATTTGAAAGAACTGAACTAGCTAAAGAAAAAACCGGTGTAAAAATAGAAGGAATTAATGCCATTAATCCATTTACAAATAAAGAAATTCAAATTTGGACCGCAGATTATGTTATGATGAGTTATGGAACAGGAGCTATCATGGCTGTACCAGCTCATGATGATAGAGACTATGAATTTGCTACTAAATTTAATATTGAAATTATTCCTGTAATTGAAGGAGATACATTACCATACATAGGTGAAGGAAAATATATTAATTCAGAAATTTTAAATGGAATGACAAATAAAGAAGAAGCAATCAAAAAAATGATTGATGAAATCACCAAAAGAAAAATTGGTAATAGTAAAGTAAATTATCGCCTTCAAGATTGGATTTTCTCAAGACAAAGATTTTGGGGAGAACCAATCCCACTAGTTTATTGTGAGCATTGTGGTTGGCAGCCCGTTCCTGAAAAAGAGCTTCCAGTATTACTTCCAGATGTTGCAAACTATGAACCTACAGATGATGGTGAAAGCCCACTTGCTAATATCGAAGATTGGGTAAATACTACTTGTCCAAAATGTGGTGGAAAAGCAAGAAGAGAAACAGACACTATGCCTAACTGGGCTGGATCATCATGGTATTTCTTAAGATATATGGATCCGCATAATGATAAAGAATTTGTCTCAAAAGAAGCTTTAAATTATTGGGGCAAAGTAGACTGGTATGATGGTGGTATGGAGCACACAGCTCGCCACTTACTATATGCTAGATTTTGGAATCAATTTTTATATAATATTGGACTAGTTCCAAATAAAGAACCAATTGATATCAGAACATCACATGGTATGATTCTAGGGCCTGATGGAGAAAAAATGAGTAAATCAAAAGGTAATGTCATTAATCCTCACGATGTTGTTGAAGAGTATGGAGCTGATGCTTTAAGACTTTATGAAATGTTTATTGGTGATTATGAAAAAGATGCCGCATGGTCTACTAATAGTCTAAAAGGATGTAAAAGATTTATAGATAGAATATGGAAAGCCGGCGAAAAACTAAATGATAAAGAAGGTTATTCTGATGAAGCTTTAGTTCATAAAACAATCAAAAAAGTAACTAATGATATAAAAAGTATGAAATTTAATACTGCTATTTCAGCTCTAATGATTTTAATGAATGCTTACGATGATATGGAAACAATTACCAAAGAAGATCTAAGAGTATTACTTCATTTGTTAAACCCATTTGCTCCACATATCACTGAAGAGATAAATGAGAAATATAAATTAAGTAATCCGCTATGTGAATCTATGTGGCCAGCTTATGATGAAAATAAAACTATTGATAATACATATGAACTAGTTTTCCAAGTAAATGGTAAAGTTAGAGGTAAAGAAACAGTAAGTACTGATACCTCTAAAGAAGAAATGGAAAAATTAGCTAAAGAAAACACCAATGTTCAAAAATTTATAGAAGGAAAAACTATTGTTAAAGTTATAGCCATACCAGGAAAATTAGTAAACATTGTTGTTAAATAATTTGTCATAAAGTTAAATTTGTGATAAAATGTATATAGATGAGAGAAATCTCATAAAATAAAAAAGGAACATTCAATACTTCTATGTTGGATGTTGCCATGTTTTTTTGACTATCACCTAATTCATAGTAGCTAATGAGTTAGGTGACTTTCTTTTATATTAAGGTTATTAATAATAACGATAATAGAAAGAAGATTATAATGATTAAAGCAAAGATTAAAAAATCCTTTTTACCCATTATATCGCCTCCCTCCTAAATAGAGTTCAGCAATCACTTTGGCTTTGAACATTCCTTATATATAATTATAACAAATAATGACACTAACTACAATAACATTTTGTTATTTTTTGATAAAACATTTGACAAACGTAAAACCTTTGTGTTATAGTCTTATTAATTGATGTGGACAAATAACCTAGTAATTATTTAACTAGTAATTAGAAAGTTAGTGGTAGATGAAAACTAACCAAGGTTAAATAATGAATTACACTATTTATAGTCAAACCGGTTAATCACCGTTATCAGATAAAGAAGCATAGATACTATGAAATAAGGTGGTACCGCGGGAAAAACTCGTCCTTATAATTCATAGTATCTTTTTATTGAAGGAGGAATAAACATGGAAATAGGAAAATATATTGACCACACAAATTTAAAAATGGATGCGAAAGAAGAAGACATTGCTAAACTATGTCATGAGGCTATAGAATATGGCTTTGAAACAGTATGTGTTCATCCATATTATGTAACTTTGGCTAAAGATTTACTTAAAGATACTAATATTGGAGTATGTACTGTCGTTGGATTTCCACTCGGAATGAACACCCCAAAAGTAAAAGCTTATGAAGCTATTGAAGCTACTGAAAATGGAGCCGATGAAATAGATATGGTTATCAATGTTGGAGCTTTAAAAGACAAAGATTATGATTATGTAAAGTCAGAAATCGAAGAAATTAGAGATCAAATTGATGGAAAAACATTAAAAGTAATTATTGAAACATCTTTACTTACAGAAGAAGAAATGATAAAAATGACCGAAATCTGTAATGAAACCTTTGTTAATTTCATAAAAACCAATACTGGTTTTGGAAGTCGTGGAGTAAGCTTAGAAGATGTTGAGTTAATAAACAAACATAAAAACGAAGTATTAGAAATAAAAGCTAGTGGTGGTATAAAAACATTTAAACAAATGAATGAATTAATTAAAGCAGGAGCTACTAGAATAGGCACTAGTAATAGTGTAGAAATAGTAACACATATGAACTGTAATTGCGAAGAAAAATGTGACCACTGTAACTGTGAGGAGGATAAATAATGAAACTATATGATGAATTAAAATGGAGAGGTCTTATTAAAGATGAAGCCGGAGAAGATTTAGAAGAAAAATTAAATAATGGTGGATTAACTTTCTATATCGGAACAGATCCAACAGCCGATAGTCTGCACCTTGGTCATTTATCAACATTTTTAATTAGTAAAAGATTAGAAAAAGCTGGACATCATCCTATTTTATTAGTTGGTGGAGCAACCGGTAGAATAGGAGATCCTAGACCAACCGAAGAAAGACAAATGCAACCAGTAGAAGTAATTGAGCACAACTATGAATGTTTAAAAAAACAAGTAGAAGATTTATTTGGATTTGAAGTAGTTAATAACTATGACTGGTCTAAAGATATTAATTTTATTGACTTTTTAAGAGATTATGGAAAATATTTTAATATAAATTATATGCTAGATAAAGATATAATTAGAAGAAGATTAGATACAGGAATCACTTATACAGAATTTTCATATATGATAATGCAAGCTTTAGATTATCTCCACCTTTATCAAACTAGAAACTGTACACTAGAATGTGCTGGTTCTGATCAGTGGGGTAACATCACTGCTGGTATAGATTTAATCAGAAAAAAAACAGGTGATGAAGTATATGGCTTTACAATGCCATTAGTTACCGATAAAAATGGCAAAAAATTTGGTAAATCAGAAGGAAATGCTTTTTGGCTTGATAAAGACAAAACATCTAGCTATGAAATATATCAATATCTATTAAATAGTGATGATGAAAAAGTCATTGATTACTTAAAAATATTTACCTTCTTAACAAAAGAAGAAATTGAAGATATTGAGAAACAGCAAACCGCTCATCCAGAAACTAGAATTGCCCAAAAAACTTTAGCTAAAGAAGTTGTTACCTTCTTACACGGAGAAAAAGAAGCTGAAAAAGCCAAAGAGATGAGTGAAGCTCTATTTAGTGGACATGTTAAGAATCTAACCAAAAAAGAAATAGAAGATGTCTTTAAAGGAGTACCAACATTTGACACAAATAACAATATAAATATTATTGATATGCTTGTTAATAATAAAATAGCTTCTAGTAAAAGAGAAGCTAGAGAATTTGTAAATGCTGGCAGTATTACTATAAATGAAGAAAAAATCACCGATGAAAATTATACAGTAACTAAAGAAATAGCAATTGATAATGAAATTTTAGTTTTAAGAAGAGGTAAAAAGAAATACTTTATTGGAAAAATAGGACTATAAAAAATTACAATTTTATAGTTTTTTTCGTTTGAAAAAAAGGAAATAATGCAAAAATGTCGTATGTTTATATATAGAGGAGGACAAAAATGACAAATCAAGTTAAAGCAAAAAGCAAAATGATGCCTACAATGTTTGACCCTGTATTTAAATCACTTTTTCAAAATAAAAACTTCAGAAAAACATTATCTTATTTCTTAAGTAAATTAACTGAATATTCGGAAGGTTATATTTATAAAAATTTAGTTTTTCTAAATACCGAAATGTCCATAAAACATTACGATGAAAAGAAAAAAATAGCTGACTTAATTATTAAAATTGATGATGATATTATCAATATTGAAGCTAACAGAAATAATAATAAAAGTACTAAACTTAAAAATAATTCTTATCATCATAAACTAGCTCATGAAAAATTTCAGGCTGGTGATGATTTTGATGATGGCTGTGTTTTACAAATTAATATCAATAGTAAAAAAAGATTAAAAAATGAATTATTGCCAGATGATTATAAAATGAGAAATAAAGATGGCAAAAGTACTGATGAAGAAAATTTCAAAAGAATACATATAAATATAGAATTTGCGAAAGAAAAGTATTATACTAAAGGTAAAGAGAAAATGACTAAATTTGAAAAGATAGCTGCAATGTTAGACATTACTAGCCAAAAAGATTTAAAAGATATTTCGAAAGGAGATGATGATTTAATGGCTATGGAAAAAATAATTTCAGATTTAAACGATGACAAACACATGATAGGTTTATATGACAAAGCCGAAATGGAAGCTTGGATGCATAAAATTGACCGTGAAGAAGCTGAAGCTAAAGGGCAAAAACGTGGTGAAAAACGTGGTGCAAAAAATAGTGCATTAAATATAGCTCAAAATATGTTAAAGGCAAACATGAACGTAGAAGAAATTGCAAAACTAACTGGCTTGCACAAAAATGAAATTACAAAACTTGCTAATAATCTATAACAAAAACTAGGACAAAATCCTAGTTTTAATGTGTCAAAATTCTAATATTCTTATCATCAGTTTTACCCATTAAATAATCTAAAGAAATATTAAACTCTTTCGCAACTAAATAAAGTTTAGAAAAAGGAATTAACACTTTTCCAGATTCATATCTACACCAGTTCATTTGCCCAAATCCTAATTTACTGCCAATTTCAAATTGTGATAAATTATTTTCCTTGCGTAATCTTTTAAGTCTAATAAACATCTCTTCACTGTTAAAATAATTAATGAAAACACCGTGATCATTAGAGAGTCCAGTTAAATAATCTATAGAACAATTATAAAACTTAGATAGTTTATCAACCATCTCAATAGGTATTTCATACATTCCACTTTCCCAATGCGGGTAAGTATTAACATTAACTTTTAATATAGAAGCAATATCCTTTTGCTTCAAATCATTATCTACTCTTAAATCGTGAATTCTTTTAAAAAATGTTGCCAATTGTTACCACCTCGTACTCATTGTACAAAGGTTTTTAGCAGCACCTCATAAATTGTCGCTTAACGTTTTAAAAAATAGATTATAATAAAAAAAGAGAACAAAATGTTCCCTTAATTTCTGTTGTAGTATTCGATAATTAATGCTTCATCAATATCAGCATTTAATTCACTACGTTCAGGCATTCTAACATAAGTAGCTTCCATTTTCTTATCATCATAAGAAATAAATTCGACTCTATTATGTAAAGCTTCTAAAGAAGATTTAACAATAGCCATTTCTTTATCATTTTCCATTAAACTGATAACATCACCAGGTTTAACTTGATAAGATGGAATATCAACTCTTTTACCATTAACAGTAACATGTCCGTGGTTAACTAATTGTCTAGCACCTTTTCTTGTAGTAGCAAATCCAATGCGATAAACTAAATTATCTAAACGACTTTCTAATAATTTAAGTAAGTTTTCACCGTTGACACCTTTCATTTTAACTGCTTTTTCAAAAGTTTTTTCCATTTGTTTCTCACTTAAACCATACATGAATTTAACCTTTTGTTTTTCTTGTAATTGAATACCGTAGTTAGATAATTTTTTCTTACGGTCTTGACCATGCTCACCAGGTGCATAAGGTTTTTTAGCTAATTCTTTTCCATTTTCTAAAACAGAAAAACCAAAACGTCTAGATTTTTTGTAAGTTGGTCCAAGATATCTTGCCATTTAAATTCCTCCTTCCACTAGCGCGAAAGGTTATTTTGCAAAACTATAGGGTGGAATATATCAATACTTAATTTCGCAGCCAAATAAGTAACCCCTATAGGGAATATCCACATTATAATCTTCAAAATAACGCTGCTTTAACACGCTGTCATTAATTATATATGCAATTAACCTTAAAGTCAATACTTTTGCTTATAAAATAAGGTTAAAACCCCATAAATATTAAAAAAGTACAAACACCTCAAAAATTATAGCACACAAAATAGTAATAATTTGTGAAAAATAGTCAATATTAAATAAAAAAGTAATTTTTGCGTCAATTAGTGTAAATAAAGTATTTAAAACATATTTGACCAAAAATAAAATCACAAAATATGTTATCATGATAATATAAGGAGGATATGAAATGAGTGCAATCGATGTCACAAGTGAAATAAAACCATTAAAAGAAGTATTACTCCATAGACCAGGAAAAGAATTATTAAATTTAACACCAGACACCTTAGAAAGATTACTTTTTGATGATATTCCATATCTTGAAGTTGCTCAAAAAGAACACGATGAATTCGCAAACATACTAAAAGAAAATGGAGTAAAAGTGTTTTATCTCGAAGATTTGATGACTGAAGTCTTAGATCAAAGACCAGACATCAAAGAGAGATTTATTAAACAGTTTATAACTGAAGCCGGGGTTGATACACCTAAATATAAATACTTAGTATTAGAATATTTAAATAGTATCGAAAACAATAAAGAATTAGTCTTAAAAACAATGGAAGGAATCAGAATAAGTGAACTAGATTATGAAAAAAGAAGACTAGATAAATCACTAGTTGACTTAGTAAGCGAAGATTCAGATTTTATCACTGATCCAATGCCAAACCTATATTTTACAAGAGATAATTTTGCTAGTGTGGGTGAAGGTATAACCTTAAATAAAATGTATTCCGTAACTAGAAATAGAGAGACAATTTACGCTGAATATATTTTTAATTACCATCCAAAATTTAAAGGGCAAGTTCCAAAATATTATGATCGCTATGAAGAATGCCATATCGAAGGTGGAGATGTTTTAAACCTAAACGATCACGTTTTAGCTATTGGTATCTCTCAAAGAACCGAAGCTGGAGCTATTGATCAATTAGCTAAAAATATTTTCAAAGATAAAGAAAGTAAAATTGATACAATCTTAGCCTTTGACATTCCAGTGTCAAGAGCATTCATGCACCTAGACACCGTATTTACACAAGTTGATTATGATAAATTTACTTATCATCCAGGAATTATGGAAACATTAAAAGTGTATGAAATCAAAGAAGGAAATGACCCAGATAGTGATGAAGACTTAAATGTTAAAGAAATGACCGGTTCATTAGAATCCATTTTAGAAAAATATTTAGGACTAGACATAACTTTAATTCCATGTGCTGGAGGAGATGAAGTAGCATCTCAAAGAGAGCAGTGGAACGATGGTAGTAATACTCTCGCAATCGCTCCAGGAGTAGTAGTTGTCTATAATAGAAATACTGAAACCAATAGAGTATTAAGAGAGTATGGCCTTAAAGTAATTGAAATGAGTAGTGCCGAACTTTCAAGAGGTCGTGGTGGCCCAAGATGTATGAGTATGCCATTAGTTAGAGAAAAATAAGAAAGGAACATAACATGAATTTACAAGGAAGAAACTTTTTAAAACTATTAGATTATTCAAAAGAAGAAATTAGATACTTACTAGATCTATCTAAAGACTTCAAAAATAAAAAGAAACAAGGAATTCCTCATCGCTACCTAGATGGAAAAAACATCGTTTTACTATTTGAAAAAACCTCAACAAGAACAAGATGTGCTTTTGAAGTTGCCGGACATGACCTAGGAATGGGTGTAACCTATTTAGATCCAGGAAGCTCTCAAATGGGTAAAAAAGAAAGTATCGAAGATACCGCAAGAGTTCTAGGCCGTATGTATGATGGAATCGAATATCGTGGTTTCGATCAATCACTAGTTGAAACATTAGGAGCCTATGCTGGTGTTCCAGTTTGGAATGGCTTAACTAATGAATTTCATCCAACCCAAATGCTAGCCGATATGCTTACTATTGAAGAAAATTTTGGACACCTAGAAGGCATTAACTTTGTCTTCATGGGTGATGCTAGAAATAATGTAGCAAATTCATTAATGGTCGCATCAGCTAAAATGGGAATGAACTTCACCTGCTGCGCTCCAAAAGAACTATGGCCAAACAAAGAACTAATAGATACTTGTCAAAAAATAGCCAAAACAAGTGGTAGTCATTTAACCTTTGAAGAAAATGTCAAAGAAGCTACTAAAAATGCCGATGTCATTTATACTGATGTTTGGGTATCTATGGGTGAACCTGATGAAGTATGGAATGAAAGAATAAAACTTTTAAAACCATACCAAGTCACTAAAGAAGTTTTAAATAATGCAAATCCTAATGCAATCTTCTTACACTGCCTTCCATCATTTCACGATTTAAAAACCACAATTGGTAAAGAAATTTATGAAAAATTTGGCTTACCAGAAATGGAAGTAACCAATGAAGTTTTTGAATCAAGTCACTCTAAAGTTTTTGATGAAGCTGAAAACCGTATGCATACAATCAAAGCTGTAATGTATGCCACAATGAAGGATAAAAATGAGTAAAATCGTTATTGCCTTAGGAGGTAATGCTTTAGGAAATAATGCTAAAGAGCAACAAACTAAAATAGAATTAATTGCTCCAATGCTTGCTGAATTAACCAAAAATAATAATATTATTTTAACTCATGGTAATGGCCCGCAAGTAGGAGAAATATTCAATCACATGGAAATGCCATTCCCAGAATGCGGTGGCATGAGCCAAGGATATATTGGTTATCAGCTTCAGCAGTCACTTCAAGATGAATTAAATAAAAAACATATTAAAAAAACATGCCTAACCGTTATTACCCAAACACTTGTAGATAAAAACGATGAAGCTTTTAAACATCCAACAAAACCAATCGGAACATTTTATACCAAAGAAGAAGCTGAAAAAATGACTAAAGAAAAAGGCTATACTTTCATTGAAGATGCCGGTAGAGGATATAGAAGAGTTGTTCCATCACCAAAACCTATAAAAATAATTGAAGAAGAAGTAATCAAAAAACTAAATAATGATGGATACCTTGTCATCGCCCTAGGAGGCGGTGGCGTACCTGTCATAAATGATGAAGAAAAAGGACTAGAAGGCATTGATGCTGTTATCGATAAAGATAAATCTGCAGCCCTATTAGCCGGAAACATTGGGGCTGATATTTTACTAATCTTAACCGCTGTCGATAAAGTCTGTTTAAACTATGGTAAAGAAAATGAAATAACTCTAGATAAACTTACCACCTCTGAAGCACATAAATATATAAAAGAAGGACATTTTGCTAAAGGAAGTATGCTTCCAAAAATTGAAGCTTGCCTAGATTTTGCCGAAAAGCATCATGGTACAGCTATTATCGCCTCATTAGAAAACGCTAATGCTGCTTTAAACGGAAAAGCTGGGACTGTTATTAAGGAGGGATAATAATGACAGAAACCAAAAAAACAAAAAACAAAGTAATGTTATCAGCTTTTTCAATTATTTTAATACTAATATTTGCTCTAGGAGTTCTTTCATATATTTTACCAATCGCTCAGTTTAATGGTGATGCTATTATTAACGGTAGTGGAGTAGTTAGAGCCAAAATATCAGACATTTTAATGTCACCAATACTTGGCTTTGAAAATGCCATAGATGTTTGTATATTTGTAATCATATTGGGTGGTTTCCTAGCCATTGTAACAAAAACCGGAGCCTTAGAAACCGGTATCAAAGTTTTAGTTCAAAAACTAAAAGGTAGAGAAACAATATTAATTCCAATTTTGATGTTTATTTTCTCATTAGGTGGTACAACCTATGGAATGCTTGAAGAAACTGTTGGATTTTATGCCTTACTAGCTGCTACTATGGTTGCCGCTAGAATGGACACCTTAGTAGGAGCCGCTGTTGTTTTATTTGGTGCTGGATCTGGAGTATTAGGTTCAACCATTAATCCATTTGCTGTTGGAGCCGCTGTCAGTGCATTACCAGCCGGCATTGAAGTCAATCAAGGAATTATAATAGGCTTAGGTGTTTTACTTTGGTTAACAACTTTAGGTATATCTATCTTCTTCGTTATGCGTTACGCAAAAAAAGTTCAAAAAGATAAAGGATCAACCTTCCTATCACTTCAAGAACAAAAAGCCATGGAAGAAACATATGGTGAAGAAAAAGAACAAACAAAAGCCGAATTAACAAGTAAACAAAAATTAACTCTTATAATATTTGCTTTAACATTCTTAGTTATGATCATCGGCTTCATTCCTTGGGGTGAATTTGGTATAACCATATTTGATAAATTCACAGGTTGGTTAACCGGAACTCCACTTGGTGGTTGGTATTTCTATGAAGCAGCTTTATGGTTCTTAATAATTTCTATCATAATAGCTCTTATAAATGGTTACAAAGAACATGAATTTGTCGAAACATTTGTAAATGGTACTAAAGATATGATGAGTGTAGTTTTAGTAATTGCTATTGCTAGAGGAGCTAGTGTCTTAATGCAAACAACACACTTAGATAATTATATTATCTATAATACCTCAGAAGCTTTAAAAAACATGCCAGCAGTCATCTTTGGGCCAGCCAATTATATACTTCATATAATTTTATCTGTTCTAGTTCCATCTAGTTCAGGTCTTGCAACATTATCTACTCCAATTATTGGACCACTCGCATCTAACTTAGGCTATAGCGTTGAAGCAACAATCATGACTCTAGTAGCCGCTAACGGATTAGTTAATCTAATCACTCCAACTTGTGGTGCAATCATGGGAGGTTTAGCTTTAGCAAAAGTTGAATACGGAACTTGGTTTAAATGGGCTATTAAAGTAGTCACAACAATTGCTATTGTAAATATTTTAATCCTAACATTTGCCATGGTAATACTTTAAACTGCTTAAAATAAGCAGTTTTTAAATGTCTAAAAATATGTTATAATCATAAATGAAAGAGTGATTAAAATGAATTTATTTAAACAAAATATATATAAACAAATCTATAAAAAAATAAAAAAAGCAGATACTATTATCATTGCTAGACATGTCGGGCCAGATCCTGATGCCTTAGGAAGTTCCTTAGGATTAAAGCAAATCATCAATGATAATTTTCCAGACAAAAAAGTTTATTGTATAGGTAGTCCAGCTGCCAAATTTAGATTTATTGGGGAATTGGATAAATTACCAGAAACAATTGATAATGCCTTATTAATTGTAACTGACACTCCAGACCATAAAAGAGTAGATGGTATTGATCCAAGAAGAATAAAAAATTCTATTAAAATAGATCACCACCCATATGTTGAAACCATGTGTGAATTAGAGTGGATTGATGATAAATCATCAAGTGCCTCACAAATGGTATTAGAATTAGTATTTAATAACAATTTAAAACTAACAAAAGAAGCCGGTGAAAAGTTATATATTGGATTAGTTGCCGACACTAATAGATTTATGTTCTCTTATAGTAATGCTAAAACATTTGCTTTAGTAAGTAAGTTATTACAAGAAACAAGTATCGATATTACCAAAATATATAATGAATTATATTTAAGACCATATAAAGAAATAAAATTCCAAGGTTATATGTCACAGAACTATCAAATAACTGAAAATAAAGTGGGGTATTTGATAATCCATGATGAAACCTTAAAAGAGTTTAATGTCGATGCTGCCACTCCTGGAAATATGATAAATAGTTTTAACCATATAAATGAAATGTTAGTATGGGTAACTGCTACCGAAGATAAAGATTTAGGCTCATATAGAATTTCAATTAGATCAAGAGGCCCAATTATCAATGAAGTTGCCGCAAACCATGGCGGTGGTGGGCATATGTTTGCTAGTGGAACTAGATTAAAAACTGAAGAAGAAATTGCATCTTTAATTAAAGATTTAGAAAAAGTTTCAAAAAAATACATAGAAAAAGTCTCAGATTAGAGACTTTTTCTTTAACGATAATAATATGGATAAGGTCCATATGGTGGATAGTAAGGATAATATATAGGACGGTTACCTCCCCAAAAGAGTGGAGAAATAAGGCCACCAGTAATTCCACCTAAAATAAATGGTCCCAAAAATCTACCTTGATTATTTGGACCAGGACCGGGACCTCCTGGTCTTGGTCCATTGGGCCTCATAGGCTGTCTATACATATAATATTGTCCATTCATCTAGATTACCCCCTTCATAGTATAATATGATAAGTTAATCAAATTGTGAAAGCATACAAAGAAAAGAAATTCATATACTTTCATAGGTGAGTTTATGAAGAAATTTTTTGAAATAATTGGCATTTTAACCCTCATGATAGGAAGCTTTGTTTATACAGAAAAAGTTGGAACAACAGCTAAATTAAGTGATACCTTACTTACCGAAATTAAAAGTAAAAAAGATGGCTATAAAGAAAATGCCATTGAACCAATAATCAAAGATGATACTATTATACCTGGTATAAATGGGAAAGAAGTTGATGTCGATAAAAGTTATGAAGCCATGAGTAAAATAGGGTATTTTGATGATAAATTATTAGTTTATAAACCTCTAAAAGTCGAAAATACATTAGATAAAAATAAAGATAAATATGTCATAAATGGTAATAATACTAAAATGGATATAACCTTACTTTTTAAAGTAAGCAATAAAGATGACATAACAAATATCATAAAAATGTTAGAGTCAAAAGAAGTTAAAGCTACCTTTTTCATCGAAAGTAAATATCTAGAAAAACATCATAATCAAATAATAAAACTTGTTCAAAACGGACATACAGTAGGAAACTTAAGTAATAATGAAGACTACGATGATAGTGATTTTGTCTGGATGAAAACTATTCTAACTAACATAGGCCCTCAAATATATAACTATTGTTATACTGAAAAACCAAATAAAAAAATATTAAGAGTTTGTAATATTCAAAACTCCATAACCATCATGCCTGGGATCATCATTAAAAATAATCCTTTATTAAATATCAAAAAACAAATATTACCTGGCTCGATAATATCTGTAGATGTAAATAGTGAGTTAAATAATCAAATAGAAGTCATATTAAATTACATAACCTCAAAAGGATACAAACTAGTATCTTTAGAAGAATTATTAAAAGAATAAACAAGCAAATATTTGTTTGTTCGCTTGTATAACTATTCGTTATATTGTATAATTTTATTAGGAACATTTAATGTGAGTGTCGTCCTCCAATCTATATAGAGAGGAGGTAGATATTAATGAAAACAAAAACTTTTATTTTAAAGTTTTTAAACCTCATTTGTATCATTTTGCTACTTTCTACCTTATTGGTTCTAGCAATACAAAAATAGACACTCATCATCAGTGATTGAGTGTCAAATCGATTTATTTTAGAGGCGACATTCACTTGCGAACTAAATGTTCCTCTTTTTTATTATATGAGACTTCTCTCATCCATATACATAATAACACAAAATTAAGTTCATATCAAGTACGTGACAAACTGCTAAAAAAACAAAACATAAGTACCCATTTACTTCACATAATTTTACGTTTTCATTTGTTTTTTAAAGGTTTTTCTGTTATAATTCTATATGGTGATGATATGGCAAAATATGATGAACACTCAATAAAAATATTAGAAGGCTTGGAAGCTGTAAGAAAAAGACCAGGTATGTATATTGGATCAACCGATAAAAGAGGTCTTCATCATCTAGTATGGGAAATTGTCGATAACAGTATTGATGAGGCAATTAACGGCTATGGTGATAAAATAAACATTACAATTCATAAGGATGGTAGTATTAGTGTTGAAGACTT
Source organism: uncultured Bacilli bacterium (assembly GCA_944358525.1). Lineage (GTDB taxonomy): Bacteria > Bacillota_I > Bacilli_A > RF39 > UBA660 > Coprosoma. Next base: position 22,612 of record CALVRI010000009.1, read on the forward strand.
TGGTAGGGGAATACCAACTGGAATGCATGAAAGTGGTAAATCAACCCCAGAGGTTATATACACAGTCTTACATGCTGGTGGTAAATTTGAAACATCAGGTTATAAAGTATCTGGTGGTCTTCATGGTGTTGGTGCTTCTGTAGTTAATGCTTTAAGTAAATGGATGGAAGTTAATATCAAAAGAGATGGGGAAGAATATTTTATTAGTTTTAAAAATGGTGGACATTTAGATAAACCATTAAAAAAAATAGGAAAAACAAACAAAACAGGTGTTAAAGTTAGATTTATGCCTGATGATGAAATATTTCAGGCAACCACCTTTTCTTTTTCAACCATATGTGAAAGAATGCAGGAAAGTGCTTTCTTATTAAAAAACATAACTATTGATGTTTATGATGAAATAACCGATAGAAAAGAATCATATCACTATGAAAAAGGTTTAAACTCTTTTGCTGAATACCTAAATACCGATAAAAAAGTCTTGCATAAACCATATGACTTTCAAGGCCTGAAAGATGGTATAAATGTCGAAGTAGCTTTCCAATATACCGAAAGTTATTCCGAAAACATAATCTCATTTGTCAATAATGTAAAAACATCAGATGGTGGTACTCACGAAGTGGGTTTTAAAACCGCTATCACAAGAGTATTTAATGACTATGCCAGAAATAACGGTTACTTAAAAGCTAAAGACAAAAATTTTGAAGGGCCAGATACTAGAGAAGGATTAACCGCCATTATAAGCTTGCAAATACCTGAAAAATTATTACAATTCGAAGGTCAAACCAAAGGTAAATTAGGTACTCCTCAAGCTAGAACCGTTGTTGACAGTATAACAACTGAACACATGCAATTCTTCTTAGAAGAAAACAAAGAAATAGCCACTAAAATATTAGAAAAAATGGTTAAATCAAAACAAGTTAGAGAGGCTGCTAGAAAAGCTAGGGATGAAGCTAGAAATGGTAAAGGAAAAAATAGAAAAGAAAAATCTATCAGTGATAAATTTACTCCGGCTCAAACTAAAAACCCTAAAATAAATGAATTATTTTTAGTCGAAGGAGATTCAGCAGGAGGTTCAGCTAAACAAGGAAGAGATAGAAAATTCCAAGCAATATTACCTTTAAGAGGTAAAGTAATTAACACAGAAAAAGCTTCTTTAACTGATGTTTTAGCTAACAATGAAATAAATACGATGATTCAGACAATCGGTGCAGGAATCGGAAGTGATTTTAAAATCGAAGACTGTAACTACGATAAAGTAATAATCATGACCGATGCTGATGATGATGGAGCTCATATTGCCATATTACTATTGACATTCTTCTATAGATTTATGAAACCATTAATTGAAAATGGTCATTTATATATAGCCATGCCTCCTTTATATGCTTTAAAAAATGGCAACAAAATATATGGATATGCTTGGGATGATGAAGGAGCCGAAGAAATTAGAAAACAAAACAAAATAAAATTAGAAAAACAAAGATATAAAGGTCTAGGTGAAATGAATGCCGAACAGTTATGGGAAACAACAATGGACCCAAACAAAAGAAGTTTAATCAAAGTAAACTTAACAGATGCTGCTCTAGCTGAAAGAAGAGTCAGTGTATTAATGGGTGACAATGTTGAACCTCGTAAACAGTGGATAGAAGAAAACGTTGAATTTACACTCGAAGATAATTATGCAAAGTAGGTGATAACAAGTGGAAGAAGCAGTAAAAAGAATATATGACTACTCATTAGAATACATTATGGGTGACAACTTTAGTAGATATGCTAAAGCTATTATTCAAGATAGAGCCTTACCAGATGTCAGAGATGGTTTAAAACCTGTTCAAAGAAGAATTTTGTATGGAATGTATAAAGATGGAAATACCTATGATAAACCTACAAAAAAATCAGCCAAAGCTGTTGGAAATATCATGGGTTTCTATCACCCACATGGTGATTCGAGTATCTATGATGCCTTAGTTAGAATGAGTCAGTGGTGGAAAAACAATCTATGTTATGTTGAAATGCAAGGTAATAATGGTTCCATGGATGGTGATGGAGCTGCCGCTATGCGTTATACCGAAGCAAGATTAACTAAAGTAGCTGGTGAGCTTTTAAGAGACATTAATAAAGACACGGTTTTAATGAGCTTAAACTATGATGATACTTTATTAGAACCAACCGTTTTACCAGCTAGATTTCCAAACCTACTAGTAAATGGAGCCACCGGTATATCAGCTGGATATGCCACAAACATACCACCTCATAACCTAGGGGAAATAATTGATGCTACAATAAAAAGAATTGATAGTCCAAACTGTAGATTAGATAGTATTTTAGACATTGTCAAAGGGCCAGACTTCCCAACTGGAGGTGTTGCTGAAGGTTTAAAAGGAATTAAAGATGCTTTTGAAACCGGTAAAGGTAAAATAAATGTTAGGTGTAAATATGAAATAACAGGTCCAAAATCTAAAAGACAAATAATCATATCAGAAATTCCTTACGAAGTAAACAAAGCAGCTTTAGTTAAAAAAATTGATGAAATTAGAATAGAAAAGAAAATTGAAGGAATATCTGAAGTTAGAGATGAAACCGATAGAAACGGACTTCAAATAGCCATTGATTTAAAAAAAGATGCTAACGAAGATTTAATTATCAATTACTTACTTAAAAATACTGATATGATGATTTCCTATAATTACAATATGGTGGCTATTGTAAATCGTAGACCAATGGTTTTAGGTATACTTCAAATACTAGATGCCTATATAGCCCACCAAAAAGAAGTAATTACAAGAAGAACAGAATTTGATTTAAAAGTAGCTCAAGCTAGAATGCACATTTTAGAAGGTTTGATAAAAGCATTATCTATTTTAGATGAAGTAATTAGAGTAATTAGAGCTTCAAAAAATAAAGCTAATGCTATTGAAAACTTACAAACAGAGTTTGATTTCACCAAAGCTCAAGCTGAAGCTATCGTTAATTTACAATTATATAAATTAACAAACACTGATGTTACAGAACTTGAAAAAGAAATGGAAGAAAAAAAGAAAGAAATAGCCATTTGGACAAGTATCTTAGAAAACGAAGAAGCATTAAAACATGTTATGAAAACTGAACTTAAAATGATTAAAAAAGAATATGCTACCCCAAGAAAAACTGAAATAAAAGATGAAGTAACTGAAATAAAAATTGACACTACATCTTTAATTCCAAAAGAAGATTGTATTGTTGTTCTAACAAATGAAGGTTACGTTAAACGTGTATCACTTAGAAGTTATGCCGCTTCTAATAATGATGAAACTGGTTTAAAAGACAAAGATTTTAAAACAGCTGTATACGAAGCTAGCACCATGGATACTTTACTCTTATTCACATCATTAGGTAATTTCCTTTACGTTCCAGTCTATGAATTACCAGATCAAAAATGGAAAGACATGGGTAAACACATCAGTAACATAATTAAAATTAGTAGTGATGAAGATATTATCGCATCATTCTTAACTAAAGATTTTAAAGAAAATGTAAACTTCTTATCATTTACTAAAAACGGTATGGTTAAACAAACAAACATCAAAGATTTAAAAGTTCAAAGATACTCAAAACCAATAACCTTAATGAAATTAAAACCAAAAGATAAAGTAGTATCTGTCACTAAAGCAAAAAAAGAAGTTTTAGTCGCATCTCATAATGGACTTGCCTTAAGATATTTAACCGAAGAAATACCTTTAACTGGTTTAAGAGGTAGTGGTGTTAAAGCTATCAACCTAAAAGATGATTATGTTATCAGTGGACAATCATTTAACGAAGCTGAATATGCTTTATTCATAACCAATAAAGGCACCGGTAAAAGAGTAAAATTAAGTGAATTCGATATCATGTCAAGAGCACGTAAAGGATTGCTTGCTATAAGAGATGTTAAAACAAATCCTTATAAATTAATATCCGCTTTAGTTATTAATCATAAAAGTGAAATTGGTATTTTAACTGATGAAATAATCTACCATAAATTATCTGAATTTCCAATCTGTGACCGCTATCAGACTGGTACAACTATAACTAAAGATAAAATCAAAAAAGTATTTTTAGAAACAGATTTAATAACATCTAAAGATTTAGAAAAAGCATCAGAACATTTAGAAGAAACTCCAAAAGAAGAAAAACAAATATCTTTAGATCAAATTGATAAACAGATTTTAACTATTGATGATTTTCTAGATGATTTTGACAAATAAAGGAGACTTTTTATGGATAAAGAAACCTTTGAAAAATATATAGCCATATATGATGAAGCCTTGCATAATGGTGGTTTGAATAAATACTATAATATAGATTCAAAAAATGAACTAGAATTATTAAAAGAATTAGACAAAAACAATTCTACAATATTAAAAACTTCTTTAGGTAATCTTTTAAATAATATATCTTATTTAGAAAAAGTACCTTTAGAACACATAAAAACTATAGTTGAGGTTAATAATTCTCATTTTTATCCACCATTAGATATTGAAGGTTATAAACAAATTATCCAAAAAAATTATTTATCAAAAATCACTATCACCATAACCTTTAAAAAAGTCGACAAATATAACAACATATATGTATTTGATATAAGTTTCTGCTCATCAATTGATTTAAATAGTTTAGACTTTGAAGATAATTTAGTAACCAAAATAATTGATGACAAAGAACCAACAAGTGTTTTGCTTATAAACAAAAATCTAGAAGACATCCCATTAACTATAACTTTAAGAACTTTTGATGATGTCTATTATAATTCATTTAGTGAAGATAACTTAAGTACTTTTTATAAAGCAATTACTAACTGTTTTAATAAAAACAAAATTAAAAAACTTTCAAAACCGCTTAAATAAGGCGGTTTTTTTGCGGAAATTTCTAAATAAAAAAGGAAATAAAAAATAAATGTCGTATGTTTATATATAGAAGGGAGCAAATATGATAAAATTAAATAATAATTTCTTTAAAAAATTAGATAAAGACTTAACTCTTATTCCTCTGACATATGACCGAGCTTTCAAAAAAATATTTGAATATAATATAGATATATTGAGATATTTGCTAAAAGAAATTATGCCAATACCAATAGATGATAATTGCAAGATTACTGTTTTAGATAGTGAACTTCCAGTAGAAAACAAAAAAGAATCAAATAAGATAATAGATATATATGTTGTCTTAGATGGCAAAAAATACGTCGATATCGAAATGAATAGAAGCAAATTTGAATATGTTTTAGAGCGCAATATAAAGTATCAAAATAAATTATTAAGCCTGCTTTTGGAAAGAGGAGAAAAACTTAATACTTTAAAAGAAAAACAGTTATATCAAATCAATTTAAATGCTCACCCAGATGAAGAAGTATTAGATGATATAATTGTATATTATGGAATAAAAACTCATAAAATATATTCTAAAAATGAGTGCATGGTTGTTAAAAGTCTTGAAAGGTATAGAGATTTATATTATAATGAAAATGAAAGAGGCAAAGATGTCATATGGCTTACGGCATTAACTTCTAGAACATTTAGTGAACTATATAAATTAGTAAGTCAAATCCTTCCAGAAAAAGAAGTTAAAATATTAATGGAGGCGGCGATAAGTATGAGTAAAGATAAATTTGTCCTGCACGAATGGCAAAAAGATAAGTTAGATAAACTTGTTATAGACACCGCAAAAGATAAAGGAATCGAAGAAGGAAAAAGCATTGGTAGGCAAGAGGGAATTAAGGAAAATACTACCCAAATAACTAAAAACTTACTTAAAGAAAATGTTGATATTGAAACCATTTCAAAAGTCACTGGTCTAACTAAAGAAGAAATTAAAAACCTAGAAGAAAAATAGTAAGATTAAACACTAACTAATCTTACTATTTTAATTTCTCCCAGTTAAATAATCGATAGAAATATTAAAAATAATCGATAAATTAAATATAAATTCTAAAGGGATAGCTCTATCATTATGTTCATAACTACTATATGTTCTTTGTGGGATATTCAGCATCCTTGCAAGTTGCTCTTGTGACATACCTTTTTCTTTGCGAACTTTTAAAATCCTTTTCGCACATTCCTTCTCATCAAAATCTTTATAATAATTTAAACTTTTTTTATCTGCAATATTTAATAAATAATCTAAATTTAAATTAAAATAATTCGCAAATCTTACAGCTACATAAATTGGCATCGCACTTCTTCCGTTTTCATAATTTCCGTATGTATCCTCAGAAATATTTAATAATGAACTCATTTTTTTCTGTGACAAATCATTATCGATCCTAATATCATGAAATTTTTTAAGACTAAATACCATAATTCCACCTCTATATAAATTGTAAATGGTATTTTTTTATCGATTGATTTTTCCGCAATAATGTGCTAAAATTAAAAATAATAGAGGTAGAAATTATGAGAAGAATTGGAAGACATAAAAGAAATAAACAAAAGCAGATTATTATAGTATCCACTATAAGTTTACTATTACTTTTAACCATAGGTTATGCGGCCTTTAGTACTAATTTAAGTTTAACTGCCAAAGGCAATATTGAGCCTAGAAAAGATTTATATGTTTCAGCAATTGGTAGTGATGAAACCGGTAATGGAACAAGAAATAAACCTTATCAAACTATTAATAAAGCATATGAAGTGGCCGAAGATACCGCAACTATTAATATCTTAACTGATTTAACAATCGATAAGGAAGCCAGTTTCAATGAAAAAAACATAACTATTCAAACTGCCTCAGGAATTAATACAGTAACACTCAGTAGAGGAACATCTTATAAAGGTGCACTTCTATCACAGTATAGGGGAGAACTTACTATTCAAAATCTTGTTATTGATGGTAGACAATTGGAAGCAGAATTCTCACTCATAAGTGCTAATTTTAGTACTGTAAATTTAAAAAACGGTACAGTTATTCAAAATAATATTGACATAGAAGACCACGGCGGTGGATGTGTTTTTTTTGATTGCACAGTCACAATAGATGGAACTAAATTTTTAAATAACACTGCTATGCACCAACCAGGTGGTGGTGGTGGGGCCTTCATATCTCGTCGCTCAAATGTAACAATAAATAGTGGCGAATTTATTGACAATGTTAGTAAATATTCAACAGGCGGAGCTATCTTTTTTGGTGATGATGGATATAAATTAACTATTAATAATGGTACATTTCAAAATAATAGTGCACCGCGAGGAGGATTTATAACTATAGCTTCTGGCGAATTAGAAATTAATGGTGGAGAAATATCTAATAATACTGCTTCAGTAATAGGAGGAGCTATATATGTTTATTCATTAAATGGTGATGTAAACAATGGCTATGCCACCTTAACAATTAAAAATGGGTTTATTACCAATAATACCGCAGCTACAAATGGTGGTGGAATTTATATAGTAAAAGGCAATGTATATAATTATGTAAGTGGAACAATCACAAACAACACCCCAGATAATGTATATATTCAAAGCTAGAAGATAATATTTGTCTTCTTTTTTCATACAATTAAAAGGAGGCGATAAAATGTATAATGTCATACCACTTCCTTATTCATATAATGCCCTAGAACCTATAATCGATGAAGAAACAGTAAATATTCATTATAATAAGCATCATAAAAAATATGCTGAAAACCTAAACAATCTCATAAATAAAAAAATTCCCCTTGAACAAATTCCCAAAAGAATAGAGGAATTCCCCCTAAAAGATAGAGGACAAATATTGTATAATGCTGGAGGTGTATTAAATCACAATTTATATTGGCAAAGTCTAAATAAAAATCCAACATTACCTAAAGGCAAACTTTTAAATAAAATAAATAATGACTATGGAAATTTTGACAACTTTAAAAAAGTTTTTATAAACAAATCTAAAAATCTAGTTGGCTCTGGATATACCTTTTTAGTAACTGATAATAATGGAAATCTAACTATTATGAATTTACCAAATCAAGAAACTCCATTATCCTATGATTTAACTCCACTTTTTACCATTGACCTTTGGGAACATGCCTATTACTTAAAATATAAAAACAATAGAAATACATATATTGAAAACATTTGGGATAAAGTAAACTTTGATCATGCCAGTAACTTATATGAAAATTTATTCTAAAACTTAAATAAGTACATATATTTTTATAGGAGGGGATAAACGTGAGAAAAATAATACCATTTAAAAAAGATATTGAGTTTGAAACTAATATTGCTGAAATAAGTAGTATTTCACTCGAACATACCTTAAAATTAAAAGAAGAAAATTTAGTATCAGGTGAGTTCATTGTAAGTGGCACATACAAAATAACTGAAGCTAGTTTAAATGTCGATCCATTTGAGTATAAATTACCATTTGATATTAGTATTGATAAAAAATACGACACTACAAATATAGATGTCGACATAAATGATTTTTATTATGAAATCATTAATAATCAGATGTTAGAAGTCAATATTGAAGTCGTTTTAGAAGGCTTAGAAGAAAAATCAGAAGAGGAGGAGAGAATCTTGACTGAAGAGAAAATTGAAACTTTAAATGAAAATGAAGAAGAAACAAACCAAAAAGAAACAAACATCCAAGAAAATACCGAGGAAAATAGAGAAATAGATACCAATGTAAAATCAATCTTTAATGATTTAGATGAAAACGAAAGATATTCAATTTATAAAGTTCACATAGTTACTGAAAATGATACTACTGAAAGCATCATTAGCGAATATGATATAACTAGAGAAGAATTAGAAGCATATAATGATTTAACAGATTTAAAGATAGGTGATAAATTAATCATTCCATCTCATGAAGATTAATGAAATTATAAAAAGTAAAGGATTAAAAGCTAGAGGTTATAGAAAAAAAGGAAAGATCACAATAATTGATACTGTGGATGGTAAATATATTTATAAAGAGGGAAAATTAAATCCGCAAATTTTAAACTATTTAAAATCTCGCAGCTTTGATTACATGCCCTCTTTTTTAAATAGTGAAAATGAAACATTCCAACTCACTAATTATATAGAAGATTTAGACATTCCCAAAGAACAAAAAATTTTAGATTTAGTTAGATTAACTGCTTTACTTCACAGTAAAACCACACACTATAAAGAAATAGATTTAGACTATTATGAAGGAATATATGATGATTTAGATAACAACTTAAATTATTTATATCTTTATTACACAGATTTAATAACTTTAATTGAAACAAAAGTTTATATGAGCCCAAGTGAAGGGTTACTAGCTAGAAATATTACCAAAATATATGACACAATAGATGAAAATAAAAAACGTTTAGATAAATGGCATACCCATATAAAAGAAAAAAGAAAACAGCGTCAAGTTGTCCTTCATAATAATTTAAAACTAGATCACTTTTTAGAAGCAGATTCTTCCTATTTGATTAGTTGGGATAAAGCAAAAGTAGGTAGTCCCGTGTTTGATTTATATAAGCTATATCAAAACCATGCCTTAGATTTTGATTTTGAACCTCTTCTTAACGAATATGAAAGAAGCTATCCATTAATGACAGAAGAAAAAGAACTTTTATTTATTCTAATATCCCAGCCTGAACTCATCAACTTTAATAACTCAGAGTATCAAAATTGTCAAAATATTGGTAAAATGATTGATAAAATTTATAAAACAGAAATGTTTTTATCACCAGAAAAGTCTAAAAATACTGAAAAAGAGTAAAATCATAAATATAAATAATAAAAATACATTAAATCTTGTAACTATAAATATTGTAATTAAAATTTGATAAAACAAAATTATCATACAGATTAAACAAATTAATGACCATTTGCCTCTACCACACCAAAAATTTCGCATAATATCACCTATAATAGTTTATTCAAAATAAAAATAAAAAGCTATGATATAAACCTACCCCTTGTATAAAAAGAATAAATAGGGTATAATTTAAACAGAATAGGGGATGGCAAAATGAATAAGAAAGGTTTTATCACATCTGCTTTATTATATGGTATTTTATCTTTGTTTTTAGTTTTAGTCTTGGGAACAGTATCTATTTTAGGTAACCGTAAACTAGCTAATGATAAAATAAAAGAAAGTGCGATTGATGATGCTCAAGTTTTGTCAACAGATCCTACTTGTTTTATATCTGAAACAAACTCTAGAGGAAATTTAACAATAACTGGATATGATTCATCATGTGATAAAACGGTTTTTATTCCAGAAAGTTTAAATGGTGAGACAGTTGATGCCATTGGATCCTATGCCTTTAATAATCAAAAATTAATAAATGTCACTATTAAATCAAATATTAAAGAAATTTATGTAAATGCCTTCACAGGAAATGATGAAATTATCTTTTACATCAAAACAACTAGTAATGAAATCGTTGGTACTGGAACTCAAGAGGAAGTAAATGCCGCCGTTGGTACAGCTTGGGGAGCTAAAGATGCGACAGTTCATTGGGATTATTAAAATAATCCTTTTTTCTTATCAAAAAATCATGTATAATATTTTTAGGAAATGGGTGATATTATGTTTATTGATGAAGCCGTAGTTGAACTAATCGCTGGTAGTGGTGGAGATGGTTGCTTAGCTTTTAGAAGAGAAAAATATGTTGCCATGGGTGGCCCTTTTGGTGGTAACGGAGGCAAAGGTTCTGACATTATTTTTAAAGTTAATTCCGGTCTAAACACCCTAGTGGATTTCAAATATAAAAAAATAATCAAAGGATATAAAGGCGAAAACGGAATGGGTAAAGGTATGCATGGAAAAAATGCTGAAGATATCATTATACCAGTACCCGAAGGAACTGTTGTAACTGATTATGACACTGGCTTAGTCATTGCCGACTTAACTAAAGAAGGTGAAACTCACATCATAGCTAAAGGAGGAAGAGGTGGTAGAGGAAATATGGCTTTTGCTACCCAATCAAATCCTGCTCCTCATTATGCGGAAAATGGTGAGCCTGGCGAAAAAGTAAAAGTCAAAATAGAATTAAAATTAATGGCTGATGTTGGACTTGTGGGTATGCCAAGTGTAGGAAAGTCAACATTTATTTCTAAAATATCAGCTTCTAAACCTAAAATAGCCGACTATCCTTTTACCACCCTAAAACCAAATTTAGGTGTTGTAAAAACAGTTGATAATCGTAGCTTTGTTGTTGCCGATCTTCCTGGATTAATTGAAGGTGCATCTTTAGGACATGGCCTTGGTGATAGATTTTTAAAACACATCGAAAGAACTAGAGTAATTGCCCATATTATCGATATGAGTGGTTATACCAATGACCCTTATAATGATTACATAACAATAAATAAAGAATTAGAAAACTTTGACAAATCATTAATTAAAAAGCCACAAATAATAATTGCAAATAAGATGGATATGCCTTCCTCTAAAGAGAATTTAAAGAAATTTAAAGAAAAAGTAGACAAAGAAGTATATGAAATGTCCGCAATTAATGGTGAGGGAATTAATAAAATAATTTTAACACTAGCAGACATGTTAGATGAAATACCAAAATCAAACTTGTATAATGATGAAAAATTTGAAAGTCATGTAATATATAAATTTAAAGAAGAAAAACCATATAAAATTACCAAAGAAAATGATGCTTGGGTAATAAGCGGTAAAGAAATAGAAAAACTATTAATTATGAGTAGATTAGACACCGATGAAGCCATCTTAAGATTTTCAAATAAATTAAGAAAAATGGGAATCGATGATGAACTTAAAGAGTTGGGCGCAAAAGATGGTGATGACATTAGAATAATGGATTATGAATTTGAATTTAAAGAATAAACCAACTACAAAAATCGTAGTTGGTTTTTAATACTTATTTTTTTAAACACTCTTCAATCATACTAATAACAACATTGTTAAACGAAGTCTTATTATCTTTCGCAATTTTTTCAATTTGCTTCACTAGTTCTTCTCTTATATATATTGATTTGTATGTAGTCGCCACTTTTTTCTTTGTTTTTTTGGGTTTAAAAGCCATATTAATCACCTAACTTCATTTTAATATATTAGAAAAACAAATGATATATTAGAAATTTCTAATATATTTTTATATCAGAATATGTTATAATGAAAAAAGGTAGGTGGAGTAAATGCATAGAAGTAAGAGAAAAAGAAATCTAATAATATTTAGTTTAGTAGGAGTGTTACTTTGTATGGCAATAGGTTATGCGGCATTCCAAACCCAGCTTAAAGTAACAGGATCTTCTACAGTAACATCAAATTGGGATATAGAAATAACTAATGTAACAGCAGGTACTCCAACTGGAAGTGCCGAAAATGCTGTAGCCCCTTCATATGATAAACTATGGGCAAGTATGGAAGCTAATTTATATGATAAAGGTGATGCCATGGAATATGATGTCACTATCGAAAATAAAGGAACTTTGGATGCTAAACTAAATGATATTATAACTAATTTAGATAATAGTAATAATGAAGCCGTTTTAATAACTTTTTCAGGATATACCAAAGGAGAAGTATTAAAAGCCCAAACATCTAAAGTAGTCCATGTAAAAATAGAATATAATCCAGAATATGAAGGTGGAGAAACATCAAGTGAAGTAGAAATAAACTTTGATTATGGACAAAATAATAATGAAACTAATAACCCAGATAATACATATTTAGTTAAATATGATTGTACTACTAATGGTGGAGAAGATTGCACAAATAATAATGAATATTTTAGCACTGGAAATAATGTAGATTTAAATAAAACAGGGTATAAAAAAGATTTTACTTTTATAGGTTGGAATACTAATAAAGATGCTCAAGAAAAACTAGATAGTTTAATAATGGAAAATAATGACATAACATTATATGCCATATTTAAAGATACAACCCCACCAATATGTACCTTAAAAGTAAAAGAAGCAACCATTAATACAGTAACTATAGAAGCAACTTGTGAAGATGTAAGTGGTATATCAAAATATGAATACAGTATTAACAATAATGGATATATAGATAATAATAACAATAAAACATATACTTTTGCTTCATTTGATTTAAGTACTATTAAACTAAAAGCAACAGATGGAGCTGGTAACAGCGCAGAATTTACATTAACAGAAGAGGAATTACAAAATGGATATCAAATAATATATGATGTATTAAATAAAGAATATGAAGATGCACTTGATAAAAAAGAAAAATATGAAAAAGAATTTTTAAACAAGACTTATCCAATTGGAAGTATATATATTTCAACTTCTAGCACAAATCCATCGAGTCTATTTGGTGGAACATGGGCAGCATATGCCCAAGGTAGAACATTAATAGGTGTTGGTAGTAACGGAGAAACAAACTATGCTTCTGCTGGTCTAACTGGTGGTACTGAAAATGTCACTCTAGCTACAACTAATATACCTTCACATAGTCATACAGTAACTCCTGTTGGAACAGTTAAAAGTACATTTTCAGGAAGATCAGGGACAACATCTAGCTCTGGTACTCACACTCATAGTGGTGAATATGTGGATACAAAAACTTCGCCAGCAGCAGACAATAATTTGGGATTAGCTCAGGTAGCCGGTTTTAAAGATAGAGTAATAGTATCTGGACGTTCAATGACTGCACCTTCATCTGGAGCACATACCCATACCTACACAGCTTCTGGAACCGTTTCTAGTCGATTTACTGGTAGTAGTACCACATCTTCATCTGCTGGAAGCACCACATCATTTAATGTTATGAATCCATATATTGTTACTTATATTTGGAAAAGGACAGGTTAGGTGAAAACATGAAAATAAAAATTTTAATCTCAGTAATACTCTTTATTATTCCTCTTGAATTAATAAAAGCTAATGAAATAGAAGCATCACTAAATAATTTAAGTAGAGAAATAAGTAATATAAAGCAAGAAATCAATAATATTAGTCCTTTGGACAGCAAATATCCAGTTGGAAGTATATACACAACAACATCTAATACTAATCCATCACAAACTATCGGAGGAACTTGGGAAAGTTTTGGCCAAGGAAGAACATTGATAGGTGTTGGAAGCAACGGAACAACTAACTATTCAACAGTTTTATCTACTAGTGGTAAATCTAAAATAGCTTTATCAACAGCAAACATTCCTTCACATAATCATACTATTACAGCCAAAGGGACAATAAGTAGTACATTTACAGGAAGAAGTGTTTCCACAAGTAGTAATGGATCACATTCTCATACTTTTCAATTAAAGACTAGTGGACAAGAAGCTAGAGGCTATGGAATTACTACTTCTGATGGTGGATTTCGAGGTAGAGTAATTATTCAAGACAAAAGTAAATATTCGTATTCTAATTCGACCGGCAGTCATACCCACACAATAACTCCATCTGGCACCATTACTAGTACCTTTAAAGGAACAAATGCGACTACATCATCAGTTGGAAGTTCTTCATCAATTAATGTACAAAATCCATATATAACTGTGTATTTTTGGAAAAGAACTAAGTAAACCCACAAGGAGGAAACAAATATGAAAAAAGTGATATTCTTTATTATATTATTAATTATAAGTATGCCTAAAGTTAATGCAGAAACAATCAGCGATAAAATAGCAAATTTACAAAATAATATCAATAACTTATCTTCAGAAATAGCTAATTTAAATAATATTGATAAACTATATCCTATAGGTAGTATTTATATAACTATAACAAGTACAAACCCTTCTACAACAATTGGTGGAACATGGATTGCATATGGTCAAGGTAGAAAAATAGTTGGAGTTGGTAGTAATGGAACGACAAATTATAGTTATAATACTTCTGGAGGAAGTAGTACTAAAAAATTGGCAGTTACTAATTTACCATCGCACACCCACACAATAACTCCAAGTGGAACAGTTACTAGTACATTCAGTGGAAAATCAGTAAATACTAATTCAAAAGGATCTCACACTCATACATTTCCGTTTGGTTATGCTAGTGATGAAGCAAAAGGATATGGACTTAGAGAGGGTGTTGACCAAACATCCACAACCAACACATGGGATGTAATCATTGTAAAAGATGGAAATAGTGTAAAATTAAATTCCTCTGGCTCTCACACTCATACGATGACATCATCAGGTACTGTTTCTAGTACTTTTACAGGAAGTAGTGCAACCACATCATCTGTTGGAAGTACTACATCATTTAGTATTCAAAATCCTTATATTACAGTATATATGTGGAAAAGGACGGCCTAAATTATGAAAAAAAAGATATTTATATGTTTAATAATTATAGTTATAATTGTTATTGCTTTAGTACTTTTTATAAATTATTCTAACAAGAAAACTGTGTCTAAAATAAACACTATGTGTGAAATTGCTTCATTCACTTTAGGAGATAACGGAACTGAAATAGAAGTAAAAATAACTAACGATACTAATAAAAACTTAAAATTGGATAGTTTAAACTTAGATTTATATGATACGAGTAATAAAAAAATAAAATCTTTAAATAAAAAAATTACCAGAGAACTTAAAGCTGATAATTATATCTCATTAAAAATAAATTTCAAAGAACAATACCCAGAAACAAATACAATTGACTGTACTGTCTATAAAAATGGTTAAACACTTTACAAAATATACTATTTAACAAAAACTAGACATTTTTTGACAAAAATATAAAAATTTATGGTAAAATTATACTAGGGTGATATGCATGGATAACTTAATTGTAATAATTGCTGCCGCACTAGGA
>CALVRI010000010.1 GCA_944358525.1 uncultured Bacilli bacterium
GATGAACTCACTTCGTTCGCCCTTGATTTTTTAAACCCGGTTTTTTTATGATGTCTACCAAACAGGGTTCACATCAGTTTACAAGTGTTTTTTCTTTAATGCGTTCAAAATGATTGATTTTTTTACTGTTTCACATTATAATTGTCGTAAATAGAAATGTGTTAGTTTGATATATATAAGATTACAATGAAGATATCATAAAATACACGATTAATAATTATAGATAAAACATGAATTGAATGGAGGTATGCTATGAGTAATGGAATTTTTATTTTAATGGATGATTCAGGAAAATTAAATAAAAATGAAAATTGTTTAATATATGGTGGTTTATTCTTTTATAGTTCAAAAGACTATATGAATTTTATAAATAAATATAAAAGTATAATAAAAAGTATTAGATGTAAATACTGTAAAAAGGATAAAAATAATTGTGATAAGAATTGTATTGAAATAAAGGATACAACTAAAATAAAATCGAGTGATAACAGAAGATTATTTAACTTATTAAAAAAACAAAATAATTTTGGTGTTTTTATCAACAATAAAATGGTGCGAGAATCAATTATAAACGATAAAGCATCCAGGGGCAGATTTTGTGATTATGCTCAAAAAAGAATTATTAAAGAAATTGTATTACACTCTATTAGAAATAATCGTATAAATCCTAGTCAACCTTTAAATTTATATATTAAGAGTGATGAATGTAAAACGAAAAGCAATGGATATTATAATTTAAAAGATAGTATTTATGAAGAATTAGTAAATGGCATCATAAATTATGATTATTCTAAATTTCATGAACCAATTTTAAATAATTCTTTAAACGTTTCACTTAGAATTTATGATTCTAAAAAACATTTTGGTATTCAAGGTGCAGATATTATCTCACATTATTTACATCATCAATATGATTTGTTTTTGACAAAGCAAGTTGATATGAGTTCTACTATAAGCTTTATAGAAGTTAAATTATTTCTTCCATAGAAAAAAGGAACTTTCGTTCCTTTAATCCTAACTGAGACGGTGCTAAGCACTAAATTTGAAATCAATCATCAGTTATAGACCTGACAGAGAAGTATCTCCCGGTAACAAAATAATATCACAAAAAGTATTATTCTGTCAAATTTATTATATGGTAAAATTTATAAATTATGCGTGCTCTAATGTAATTATTTTATATTTTTACCATTTAAACTTTTTTTCTATTTATTGAAATTTTTGGTTTTCGAATTCCTAACGTATTTTTACGTTTGAATCAATATATATGTGAATGTCAATACTAAAATGTACAAAAATGGGAACGGAATTGTACATTCTTATAGTATCATTAACAATGCAAGAGTTGTTTTACAAGTATTTTTTTTATAAAAACATACATAATAAAAATAGGTGATAGTATGCGAAAGGTTATTTGGTTATTATGTGTTATTTTATTATGTGGATGTTCTAAAACATTAGAAATACAAGGTAAAATTACGGAGATAAAATATAATGATGTTTTAATTAATGAAGAAGATTATGATGAGGTTAAAAAATTAATTAATACTACTTATAATAAGAATGAGTATAAGGATTTTTCTAACAAGCTTACAATTAAGACAACTGATGATATTTATTACTTTTCTTTAAGTGATGATGAGTTAAAGTATGATGGGAAAGTAGGGGAGAATACAAAACTAAACACTTTTTTACAGAAGTTAACAGCAAAATATACAGATAAGAACTTTTATACAATAGATTACATGAAAAACTATGAAGCAAATAGTGATGAACATACTATTTTATTAGATAAGACATCTAATTATATTGTTATAAACTTTGGCGAAAAGGTAAGTAATTTAAAAATTAACGAAATAGAGGTAGAAAATGACAAGTTTACTGATGTTGATTTACTTTATAGTGAAGATGATGTAAATGAAAGTAAGGTTATTATAAGAAAAAGTATTAATTATGAAAATCCTGATATTAGAATTTCTTTTGAAAACAAGTATAATTATGTTGTTTCAATTATTCCAACTTATAATAGTGGTAAAGATATAATTGAATTTAAAACTACTTTTGAGGCAAAATAAAAACTCCTTTTTGGAGCTTTTATTTTGGATTTTTCTTATTTTCGTATTTTTTTCTTTCATTTGTGTTTAGTATTTTCTTTCTTAATCTATATGTTAGTGGGGTTACTTCGACTAGTTCATCTTCATTAATATAATCTAGGCAAACTTCTAAGCTCATTTCTCTTGGCCTTTTTAAGACAACGGTATGGTCTTTATTCGCACTTCTTGTGTTTGTTAATTGTTTACCTTTAGTAACATTAACAGCTAAATCATTTTCGTGGTTGTTTTCACCAACAATCATACCTTCGTAGACATCAGTACCAGGAGCTATAAACATAACTCCACGATCTTCTAATGAACCTAAAGCATAAGCAGTAGATTTCCCGTTATCAATAGAAACTAATACACCGGCTTTTCTTTCACCAATGTTACCAGTAGATAATGGTTCATATGATTTGAAAGCATGAGATAATATTCCATATCCTTTTGTTAAAGTCATAAATTCAGTAGTAAAGCCTATTAATCCTCTTGATGGAACGGTATATAATAATTTAGTTTGGTTATCAAAAGGCTGCATATTTTCCATGGTTCCACCGCGGTTACCTAATGCTTCAATAACTGGTCCGACATATTCTTCTGGAACTTCTATTTCAACATCTTCATATGGCTCACATTTAACACCATCTATTTCTTTAATGATAATTTGTGGTTTTGAAACTTCTATTTCATAACCTTCTCTTCGCATTGTTTCAATTAAAATTGATAGGTGTAATTCACCTCTACCAGATACCATCCAAGATTCTGAATCGATTTGTTTTACTTTTAAAGAAACATCTTTTTCAGTTTCTTTCATTAATCTATCTTCTATTTGTCTTGCGGTTAAGAATTTACCATCTCTTCCATTAAATGGGCTTGTATTTACTCCAAATGTCATTTGTAAGGTTGGCTCATCAATTCTTAGTGGAGGTAATGCTTCTTCATGTCCTACTTCACATACTGTTTCACCAACTGAGATATCTGGAAGTCCAGCAATAGCTACAATATCTCCAGCATGGGCTTCTTCTATTTCGATTTTATTTAATCCTAAAAAGCCAAAAATCTTTTGAATTCTAAATTGTTTTTTAGTTCCATCTAAACGCATACAAGTTACTGTAGAGTTTACTTTTATGTGACCTCTTTTAACTAGGCCAATACCTATTCTTCCGACAAAATCATTATAGTCAAGTAGTGCGGGTTGAAATTGGAATGGACCATTTTCATCTACTTTAGGAGCAGGAATGTTTTCAATTACGGCATCTAATATTGGATCCATGGTTTCTTTTTGGGTATTTAAATCTGGTGATGTACTTGAGGTTCCATTTAAAGCTGATGCATATAAAACTGGAAATTCTAGTTGTTCTAAAGATGCACCTAATTCAATAAATAGATCCATAACTTCATCAACTACTTGCTGAGGTCTAGCAGATGGTTTATCTATTTTATTTACTACAACTATCGGAGTTACACCAGCGGCTAGGGCTTTTTTTAATACAAATCTTGTTTGTGGCATTGTTCCTTCATAGGCATCAACTACTAATAGTACACCATCTACCATGTTCATGATACGTTCTACTTCACCACCAAAGTCAGCATGACCTGGGGTATCTAATATATTAATCCTATAGTCTTTATAATGAATAGCTGTTGTTTTAGCTAAAATAGTGATTCCTCTTTCTCTTTCTAGGTCATTGGAATCCATAACTCTTTTTTGTACTTCTTCGTTTTCTCTAAATGTTCCTGACTGTTTTAATAACTGGTCTACTAATGTAGTTTTACCATGGTCGACATGGGCAATTATCGCAATATTTCTCTCTTTCATATTTACTACCTCTCTTTGCACTAGGAACAATTATAACACTAATGAAAATAATTGTAAATATTTAATTTTAAAGCGAAAAAAGTGCTAGAACTTTTTGCGTTTTAATGTATAAAAATTAATAATCATTCTTATTACTATTCTGATGGTCCATAAAAAGAAAATACCATAATATAAATCCTTAATGACATCTTCTCTTTTAGAAAAGTAATCAGATTTTAAAATCATTCTGTTTCTAAATGATAATAGATTGAGTATTTTTAAATCATCAAATTTAATAACCTTACATCTTTTTTCTATTTCGGAACAAGTGAATAATTTACAAGTTAGGTTTTTAGTTGTACATCCTTTTGCACCTTGATACATGCACATTCTACAGCAGCCATTAATTGTTCCGTTTTGGAGTTTTTGCTGGACATAACACTTATTATTTTTAAATCCACAAATGTTTTTATTTTTATAATGATTATCTATTTGCTTGCAGGCTTCATCATAAATATAAGTTATTCTTGGCTTTCTTTTTTTTATATTTAAAGCATTAATTATAGGTTTTACTTCTTCATAGTTTGTTTCCACAGTAAATTTTGTTTTTTTAAAAATAAATGATTTATAAAAAAAGAGCTTTCGATAAAATTTATCTAAAGCTGTTGGATTATTAATTTTAATTAATTTATTCATCTATTCCACCAAAGTAATTTCTTAAAATATAATCAAAAGATATTTTTACATCTGGAAAAACTGGCATTTCTTCTAAATCATGTCTTGAGAACCAACCTATGTCATTACTTTCATCACTAACTTTTAATGGCTCTTCTGGGTTATTAGGTTTTCCCACATAAACCATATCGATCATTCTATCACCGTTTTCTTTGCGGTTATATTGAACTCCTAACGGTCTTATTAGGTCATCTTCTCTTGGAAAGTGTTCTCCTATTAAAGTAGATTTGATACCTGTTTCTTCATAAACTTCTCTAACTGCAGCTTCTTCTGGAGTTTCATTTTCTTCTATATGACCGCCTGGTTGAAGCCATTTATTATATTTTTTATGTCTTACTAATAATACTTTTTTATTTTCTGGATTTATTATATATGCGGATGCACAAAAATGTCTCATATTTATCACCTAAATAATTATAACAGACAATTTGTTTGATTACTAGTTTAAAATGTCATAGCTTTTAGAATTGACGTTTTTTCCGTAAACTTTGAAGTTTTCAGATAAATCTAAAGTTGCTAAAATAACATCTTCTATCTGATATCCTTTGACTTTTAGTTCATGCATCAGCCATAGTTCATCTTTATGCATCACTCTTAATGATTCGTGAATTATTTGTCCATCAATAATTAAATTAGCACATAAGCCGTTTTTTTCTTTTTTTATATTTAAATCTTTATTAATAGGCTGTTGATAATCGGTTTTAGGTAAAAAACTTATTTTACCATTTGCTTCCATTAAGGCATAATCAATTTCTGATATATCAAAGTAACCATTAATTCGGCATTCTTCTAATAAATCATTGATATCAAATTTTGTTTTTTTTAAATTTTTATATAATATTTTACCATCTTCTATAATAACCGTTGGATCTCCTATAAAGAATTTCCTTGCTTTTAGACTTTTTAAGGTGATTATTGAAACTAAATAGGCTACTACTCCAAATATTATTACAGCAACAGTTCCGTGCAGATACCCGGAGTCTAAATTTAAAGCCATTTCAGCGGCAAAATTTCCAATAGAAATACCAATAACGTAATCAAATAAACTAAATTGGGAGACTTGTTTTTTACCAATCATTTTAGTAACGAAGAATAAAGTAATGAGAGAGACTAAACAGCGTAATATAACATCTAATATTTCTATTATTTCTTTTGCCATAAAATCACCATTTATATTATGAGCGTAAAAAAAATAATTATACAAACGATAATTATTTTTCTTTATGATGTTTTTTATGAAAGGCTGCTTGGTCAACAATGATATCTGTTTTTAATACAAATATTACAACAATTACTGTTAATATAGCATATATTATATATCCTAATTTTTGATCGTGAAGGGCATAGATAATTGAAGCTGCAGCAAACAAAATATCAATACCATAGATGATTAATACGGTTGTTCTATGTGAGAAATTTTTATTTAATAATTGATGATGTAAATGAGATTTATCTGGTTTTGAGATTTTTTCGCCTTTTAATAATCTTCTAATAATAGCAAATACTGTGTCTAAAATTGGAATAGCTAAAATAAGAAGTGGAATAATTAAAGAGGTTAAAGTAACACTCTTAAATCCTAATAGAGCAATTACAGCTATCATAAATCCCATAAATAGAGAACCAGAGTCTCCAGCAAATATACTAGCTGGATGAAAGTTATGCACTAAGAAGCCTAGAACTGAACCTAGCATAATAAATGTTAAAACGAAGTCTAGTCCTGTTTTTCCCATAATAATTGCAATTATACCAATTGTTGCGAAATAAATTGAACTGATTCCAGCGGCTAAACCATCTAAACCATCAATTAAGTTAATACAATTTAAGCATCCTAAAATAAAGAATATAGTAATAGGATATGCGAATACACCTAAGTCTAAATAAAAACCAAATGCCGTTATATCTTGAATTAATAATTTTCCATAACATGTTACAACTATTGCGGCCATTAATTGGGCTACAAATTTAACTGATGCTTTTAATGGTTTAATATCATCAATAGCACCTGTTAAAACAATAATAAAACTACCTATTAAAATAGAATTCATTGTACTACTAGGTTCACCAAATAACATATAACCAAATAAGAAACCTAAGAAAATAGCTAGGCCCCCTAATCTTGGCATTGGCTTACTATGAACTTTTCTTTTGTTTGGAATATCCAAAGCTCCAACATGAATAGCAATTTTTTTTATAAATGGAATTAAGATTGCGACAAATAAGAATGTTGTAATAATCATGAGTAATATTTTTGTTATTTCTGTTTGTCCCATTGAAACTCACCTCTAATAAATATATTTTACCATATTTTATAGGATAATGCTAATTAATATTTGGCTGTTTAAATTGATAACTCATACCTAATACTGCTATTATTATGAGTACAATAATAGATAAAATATTATTTTGAAAATTTAATAAATTAAAGGCATTTTCGGTTATTAAACTAGCCCCTCCTAGACTAGTTGATATAATCATGAGTGGTCTTGTGAATTTAACACCTAAAGTACCAGCAATTATTCCTGAAATTACACTAATAATTGTTTGAATATTACTTTCTAAACCCAGGTTATTACATAAAGAATAAACAGTAATTGCACAAAGTAAAAAAATACCGACCAAATATAAGTTATAAGAAATAAAGCCAAATAATAATGCAATGATAGCTGATACAATATATATTATTGTTTGATCTGTAATAAAATTTGGTAATACAACAATCCCTAGATTAAATCCAATGATTAGTCCCATTATAGCTATTAAGGTTTTATTTAATTTATAACCGAAAAAACAACTCATCAATCCAATTAATACTGCTACAATATTAACAATATTCATTTTTACACTTCCTTTTTTATATTATACCACAGAAAAAGACGAATTACTCGTCTTTATAGAAAACCTCATATGCTTTATAAGCATTATAAATATCAAATTTACTAGTTATTTCATAAGGTGAGTGCATAGATAATACCGGAACTCCACAATCAATTACATCGGAACCTCTATCGGCTAAAATGTAAGCTATTGTTCCACCGGCTCCAACCCCTATTTTACCCATTTCACTATTTTGATAGGCTATATTATTTTTTTCAAATAAGTTTCTAATATATCCAACAAATTCAGCATTAGCATCTGAGGCTCCTCCTTTAGAAGCACTTCCTGTATATTTAATTACAGAAATTCCATGTCCAATATATGATTCGTTGTTTTTTTCATATATGCTTTGAAAATTTGGGTTATATCCAGCAGTAACGTCAGCAGATAGTACTCTTGATGATTTTAGGCATGTATCTAATAATCCTGGTTTGTTACCAATAGTTTTATTTAATATTTGATTTAAGAAATATTCAAATACTCTTGATGACATACCGGTGTTTCCCATACTACCAATTTCTTCTTTATCGGCTAATAAGCATATTGCTGTTCTTTTTGGATTTTCAATGTTTAATAATGCTTTTAGGCTTGTGTAAGCACAGACTCTATCATCTTGACCATATCCAGCAACTAAACTTTCATCAAAGCCTAAGTTTCTAGCCTTCATAGCAGGAACAAATTCTATTTCGCTACTTACAAAATCTCTTTCAACAATACCATACTTTTTATTTAGAATATTTAGAATATTTAATTTTACTTTTTCAGATATTTCTTCTTCAGTTTCATATGGAATACTACCAACTAAGATATTTAAATCTTCACCCGAAATAGCATCATTTAGTTTTTTCTTGTTTTGCTCTGATGCTAGATGAGGAAGCAAATCGGCAATGGTAAATACTGGTTCATCATCTTTTTCGCCGATGTTTATTTCTATTTTTTTATCTTTAGTCATAATGATTCCATGCATGCTTAATGGAATATTTACCCATTGATATTTTTTTATTCCACCATAATAATGTGTCTTTAATAGTGCTAACTCATTACTTTCATATAGTGGATTTGGTTTTAAGTCTAATCTTGGGCTATCAATGTGAGCTCCAATAATATTAAATCCTTTAACCAGGTCATCTGACCCAATAACTGCAGCATAAACATTTTTATATCTATTGATATAATATACTTTGTCTCCAGCTTTTAAGGTGTTTAAATTATCAATATTTTTAAAGCCATTATTTTCTAATATTTCTGTGAATTTTTTTGTACATTCTCTTTCTGTTTTTGCCTCATTTATGAAATCAATGTATTCTTTTGAAAATTCAAATATTTTTTTCTTTTTGTTTTCTTCTATATTTTCCCAGCCGTTTTTCTTTGTTCTAAACAATTTTTCTTTTAAAATTTGTGTTTCTGATTTTTCCATGTTATCCCCTTTCTAGTTATATTATGGACTAATAATTTTTATTTAAACCACTTTCTAGCAAAGGAATATTTTCAAGTAATACTCCTGTTCCTTCAACAACACAAGTTAATGGGCTTTCAGCTACAAATACAGGAACTTTTAATTCATGACTTAAAAGTTCATCAATACCATCTAATAAAGCTCCACCACCGGTAATAACTATGCCTTTATCAATGATATCGGCAGATAGTTCTGGTGGGGTTTGTTCTAGGACTGATTTAGCTGTATTTACTATGACATATGCACTTTCTCTTAAAGCTTCTTCAACTTCATCTGAGGTCAAAGTTATGGTGTGAGGTAATCCTGTCACTAAATCTCTACCCCTTACTTCCATTTTTTCGTTTTTTGATCCTGGAAAAACTGTTCCAATTTGAAATTTTATTTCTTCAGCTGTACGGTCTCCAACAAGTAATTTATATTTTTCTCTAATATATTTAATAATATCATTGTCAAAAACATTTCCAGCTATTTTAATTGATGAAGATGTAACAATACCTCCTAGTGATAATACAGCAACATCGGTTGTTCCACCACCAATATCAATAACCATATTACCACTTGGCTTAGAAATATCCATGCCAGCTCCTACGGCTGCTACTTTAGGTTCTTCTTCTAGATATACTTTTCTGGCTCCTGTTTTTTCTGCAGCTTCTCTAATAGCATTTTTTTCAACTTGTGTAATATTTGATGGACAGCAAATTAAAATTCTTGGTCTTCCAAAAAAACTTTTACCATTAACTTTTCTGATGAAGTTATTTAACATTATTTCAGTTATTTCAAAATCGGCAATTACTCCATCTTTCATTGGTCTTATAGCTTTTACTTGTCCTGGGGTTCTTCCAAGCATTTCTTTAGCAGTAGTTCCAACAGCAACTGGTCTTTTTGTCTCTTCATCGATAGCAACTACACTTGGTTCATTTAAAACTATACCTTGTCCTTTAATGTAAATAAGAACATTAGCTGTTCCTAAATCTATTCCAATATCTTTTGAAAACATATTATCACCCTTTTTCTTAAAATATTATATCATACCTAGCATGGTTTGGGTATGTTTAATGAACTTTTTTGGTACTTTTTTTTAGTTGCTTCTCCGCCTTTTATATGTCTTGTTTTTATGTGGTTTTCAAAAATTGTTTGTACTTCTTTATATAATGTTAAATCTACTATTTTTAATCTATCTTTTAAATCCTTATGAATGGTACTTTTAGAAAGGTTAAATATTTTAGCGAGCTCTCTTAGTGTTTTTTTAGTTTTGAGTATATAATAAGCTTCTTTATATACTCTTTCCTTTATATGTTCTCCCATGAAACCTCCTTCAATTTAAGTATATAAATTTATATGGTGTTTCATGTTGAAAAAAAGTTGTTTAATTTCTATAACAACTTTTGATTTATTCTTTTTTTAGTAACCAATCTATTATGTTTATTACTTTTATACCATTAAAATCATTATTTATTGTCTTATCCATCGTTAGTATTATTTTTTCATAATTATCACTAATGTTTTCTAAGCTTCTTATCTCTTTTTGTTTAACTTTATCATCGGAGAGAGTTTGAGTTACTTGATAATATTTTATTACATTAGGATTTTCAGCTACAAAGTCTACTTCATAGAAACCCGATTTTCCTATATTTACCCTGTACCCTCTTCTAAGTAATTCTAGATAAACAACATTTTCAAGTAAATGTCCTTCATTAATATTTCTAAAGCCTAAGATTATATTTCTTATTCCAGTATCACATATATAATATTTTCCTAAAGTCTTAAGTAGAGCTTTGCTTTTAATATCGGTTCTCACAGCTTTATACACTATAAAAGATTTTTTTAACATATTTAAATAATTATCAACTGTTTGATGATTAGAATTGGATGTTATTTTGTTACTATTTAAATAATTACTTATTTTTGTGGTTGATATTGGACTTCCTATATTATTAGATAAATATCTTATGATATTTTCAAGGAGTGCTGTGTCTTTTATATTATTTCTATCTATAATATCCTTTTTTACAATAGTATTATAAATATCATCTAAATAAGATAAAACTAGGTCGCTATTATCTTTTATCAAAGTTATTGCGGGGAGACCTCCATATTTTAAATATTCATTAAATTTTTCTTCTAAATTGTTTTTATCATAATTATTAAAAATTAAATATTCTTTAAATGATAATGGGTATATTTTTATTTCAATATATCTTCCGGATAATAATGTTGATAGTTCTGATGATAAAAGATAAGCATTTGAGCCTGTAATATAAATATCTATATCAAAATCAACTTTAAAAGAATTAACCGCCTTTTCCCAGGCTGTTACGTTTTGAACTTCATCTAATAATAAGTACATTTTGCCTTGTTTTATTTTGCTTGCGACAAACTTATATAAATCTTTGTAGTCTTTTATATCATCGTATATTGCAGACTCAAAATTTATATATATAATATTATCTGTGCCTATGTCATTTTTAATTAAATATTCTTTAAACATTAGTAAAAGTGTTGATTTGCCACTTCTTCTAACTCCCGTTATAACCTTTATAAGTTCGGTATCTTTAGCATCAATCATTCTTTTTAAATAAGTATCTCTTATTATCATTTTCATCACCAAATAAATTATATCACGCAAAAGATTGTTTGTAAAGTTTTGCAATTTCATTTGCAAAACTTTATTTTTTTTATATTTTTGCAAGTATGTTTGCAAAAATATAAAAAAGAGTTTTAGTTACTCTTTAATTGATCTACTGTTTTGTTATAACAATTATCTGGATTTACATATGTACCATCTACTGATATTTCAAACAAAACATGTTTACCCAAATCTTTTTCTAAGTTAGATTCACCAGCTTTGCCAATAACTGTACCTAGCGCAACAGTATCGCCTTCTTTAACAGTTACCTCGCCTAGGCTTTGGTAAGTTGTAATGACATTGTTTTCATGTTCTATGGTTACAATTTTACCCATTAGTTTGTCTTCTTTAACTGATGTTACTTTACCTGGTAAAACACTGACTACATCAAATGTATCATCAAGTCCACCATAGGCTATACCATTATTTTGAATGTAAGTTGTGTCATAGTTTATGATAGCATTTTGTTGAGTTTTTTCATCACTTTTATAGTCATAGAAACTATTTAATACTTTGACACTCTCATTTGTGTATGGTTTAGCAATGACATTTTGAGTATTTACAACAGATTGTACTCCATCATCAAATAACCTTGATACATAAGTATAATCTTCTTTTGTTTCTTTAGCATTTAATGATGCTTGTGATAAATCTGCATACCAAAGTCCACCTAAAAGTAGTGCGCTGATGCCTATACATATACCATAAATTGCAGGTTTGTTTAATTTTATCTTTTCCATTTTTTTCACCTCTACTATCATTTTGGATAGTTTTGGTTTTTTTATACTAATTTTTTTTAATTTCGGTGTTTTGATAGTAATGTTTTAAAATTTGGTCATATTTATATCCTTCTTTTGCCATACCATTTGCTCCATATTGACTCATACCAACTCCATGACCAAATCCTTTGGTGGTTATTGTAACATTGTTTTCGTTTTGAACTATATCAAAATAGTTTGATCTTAAATTTAATTTGGTTGCTAAATCTCTTCCATTAATTTCTGTTCCGTTTATTTTTAAAGTTCTGGTTCTACCAGTTGATGTTTTTGATGTCACTTCTATAGTTAATGTTTGATTATATTGTAAGTTTAATTTTTTATAAAATTCTTCTAAGGTAAAAGTATAGGTATCTGTGTAAGCAGGTGATGCTTCATCCCATTTACTATCAACACTTCTTAAGTAAGGTAATGCTGATACAAAAACTTCTTCACTATTTTCGGTTGCACCAACACTTGTTGAAAAAAACATAGCATTTATAACTTTTCCTTCATAAGTTAGATATTCACCGCTAGTTTCAGCAATAGCTTCCTTTATTTTGTTTATTTTTTCTGGATATTCTTCTTTCCAATTTTCTTTTAATTCTTGATCAGTGAGATATACTTGATTAGCTGTGGTATTTAAAACATCATATTCTCTGTCTTTAGTAGCAGTCATTTGATACATGGCATAACTTCTAGATGCTACTGCTTGAGCTTTTAGAGCTTCTAGTTCAAAGGTTGCGGGCATTTCACCAGCAACAACACCTTTAATATAATCTTCAAATGGTACTTCATTTATTATTCCTGTTTTTTCATCTTTAACTCTGATTATATTGTTTGTAACATATTTAAATTTTATTTCATCTGTTTTTACAAAAATTTTGACAAACAAAAAAGGTATTATAACAACTAAAAGCGCTACTATAATAAGCTTTTTCATATCTTAGTTCCTTCCTATATGAATCTTGTGCTTTCAAAGAAATCATAGAAAAAATTTACGACTAAGTATGATAAAGCCATAGCGACTATTAGATATAATACCCTAGATGAATAATATCTATTCTTTTTAAATATGCCGGATATATTTAAACTTTCTAAAGCCCATATGGTAATAATTACCGTTACAATGTATATTAATCCTTTAAGTGACATCAGTTTTTATAATTATCTAACATTTCAATACGTCTTTTGTGACGTTCTTCATTACTAAAAGGAGTTTTTAAAAATACATCGGTAATGTCTTTAGCTCGATATAAAGGCATATTTCCATTAATAGCAATTATATTAGCATCATTATCTTTTCTTGTGTATTTTACTTCTTTGATGTTATCTACTTTTGCACACCTTACTTTGTCTACTTTGTTACATGCGATACTAATGCCTATTCCACTACCACATATTGCTATTCCTTTTTCAACTTTGCCATCTCTAACAGCTTTTCCTAATTTAAAACCATATTCTGGATAGTCATGACTTGCTTTATCATCACAGCCATAATCAATGACAGTATATCCTTTTTTGGTTAAATATTTTGTAAGTTTTTGTTTTAGTTTAAAACCTCTATGGTCACTCGCTATTCCTATCTTATTATCTGGTATATTTAAATTTAAAATTGTTTGTTCTTGATAATCATTTTTTACAATATCTTGTAAAGAAGCTTGCTTTTCTTCCATAGTTATATCCTCCTTTTAAGATAATTATAACATTAAAATGTGAAAAGTTTAAGAAAAAAAACATTTGCTTTAAAAACAAATGTCTTATTTTACGAATGGTAATAAAGCCATAAATCTTGCTTTTTTAACTTCGTTTGCAATATATCTTTGGTGTTTTGCACAAGCACCTGTAATTCTTCTTGGTAAAATTTTACCTTTATCTAAACTGACATATTTTTTTACAGTATCATCTTTATAACTTACATGCTTACCAGCACACATTTGACATACTTTTCTTTTTCTTCTACGAAATTCTGCCATAACTATCCTCCTATTCTAAGAAATTATCATCAATTGAAACATTATCCCCAAAATCGGCAAAAGGATCGTCATCAACATTAACATCGTTAGTAGGTGCGGGAGCATCCTGATAATCATATGGAGTTGTGTTTGCTCTAGCTTCTGATTGTCTTCTTGAATCTAAAAATTGAACATTATCAGCAACTACATCAGTTGTATATCTTTTACTTCCATCCTGAGCAGTATAGCTTCCTGTTTGGATTCTTCCTTCAACAGAAACTCTACTACCTTTATCTAGATAATTTGCTATATTTTCAGCTTGACGACGCCAAACAACAATGTTAATAAAATCAGCTTCTCTTTCACCTTGGGCATTATTAAATGTACGGTTAACTGCTAAACTGAATCTTGTATAAGGAACATTTCCTCCTGTATACCTTAATTCTGGTTTTGCCGTTAGTCTACCAACTAAACATACTCTGTTCATAAAACTACCTCTTTTCTTACTTTTCAACTTTTGTAATTAAATGACGGACAATGTCATTATTGATAAGAGCTAAACGGTCAAATTCTTTAATTGCTTTGTCATCTTTAGCTTCAACTTCAAAAACGAAATAGTATCCACTTTTGAAATCTTTAATTTCATAAGCAAATTCTCTTTGTCCCATGTTTTCTTCTTTTGTTACTTTACCACCATTTTTCTTAATGATTTCTGAAAAGTCTTTAACAACTTTTTTAACCTCATCTTCACCTAATGTTGGTCTTATGATAAACATGATTTCATAGTTTTTCATTTTTCCACCTCCTTATGGCCATAAGGCTTTCCTTTTTTAGAAAGCAAGGAGTAAATTAATTACTCGGCTTTGATTATACCAAAATTTATGAAAAAAGTAAACAGTTTATGTTTACTTTCTGTATGAATTTACTGAACAAAAATATTTTTGAAAGGTAATTATTTCTTTTGTATAAAGTTTATGTTTTGTTTTTAAATTTTTAATTTTCTTGTATCTTGTTTTATTTGATAATTTGATAATTAGTTTTCCTTTTAATTTAAAATTATAACCTAGAAAAGTAAAACCGTGTTTTATGTTTGTGATTTCAGTTTTGTTATTATTTAATTTTAAGCTATATTCTTCTAATTTGTGTTTTATTTGTTTTAAGCAATATTTTAAATACTCTTTATCTTTGTGAATTAAAATAAAATCATCCATGTAATGAATTATATATTTAACTTTTAAATCATGAATAATATAATGATCGACTTCTGATAAATAATATACCGATAGTATTTGTGATGACAACCCACCAATAGGTAATCCTTTTCCTTTTACATAATAAGGAATATGACCTAAGTTATTACCATCTTTAACTACTTTTATCTTTTCATTCACATATTTGTAATCGGTACTGTCAATTATCTTAGAAACAATATTATATTCATCATTATCCAATTTATCTTTAAGCATACTTTTTAATTTATCATGGTCAATAGTATAAAAACATTTGGAGATATCTAATTTTAAAACGTAAAATTCACCATATTTTTTGTTTAAATTTAAATGCTTTTTTAATAATTTAAGACCATAGCTAGTCCCCATATTCTTTCTAGTGCCCACATTCCTAATATCTAGATATCTTTCTAATTTAGGTATTAATACTGTACTGTTCTAAAAATATAATGATTGATTAATTTATCAACTAAATTTAAACTCATAATAATTCGTTCTTTGGGTTCACGTATTAAAAAAATATTATACTCTTCTTTATTTTAATTTAATAACAGTTGTAGTAATTAGGTCAACAATAAATAATATAGTGAGTATTATAGTTATAAATTTAGGGGTTTTCTCTTCTAATTTATCTATTATTGGTTTTACAAAATAAATTATAAGAATACTAGCGATACCCCATACTAATGACATTTCTAATGCTACATATTTTCCGATATTATATTTATAATGTTTATAATTCCAAAGTGTTTCATGAAATAGGTTTTCAATTAATATTCCACCTAACCATTCAATTAGAGTTAAAACTATTGTTAAAATTATAAATGTAACTACCGTTTCTATTAATCTACTTTTATGCATGTTTTTAAATATTTTTCTTGATATAATTATTGTTAATATGGCTCCAAAACCATAAACTGGTGTCCAAGGTCCATATAAAATTCCACTAGAAAAATGACCTGAAACAATTAAAGTAAATATACCTTCTATAATAAAACCTAAAATGGAATAAATAA
Source organism: uncultured Bacilli bacterium (assembly GCA_944358525.1). Classification (GTDB taxonomy): domain Bacteria; phylum Bacillota_I; class Bacilli_A; order RF39; family UBA660; genus Coprosoma. The sequence goes on from CALVRI010000010.1 coordinate 16,538, forward strand.
AAAAACAATTAATTAAGTACATATTAATCACCATTATTAATATGTCTTTTTTAATTGTTTTTAAACGTTAAATCTAAAGTGACATATGTCGCCATCTTGCATAACGTAGTCTTTTCCTTCTAATCTTAATCTTCCAGCTTCTTTAACTTTTAATTCTGTTCCATATTTTTTTAAATCATCAAAGCTCATAATTTCCGCTTTAATGAATCCTTTTTGAAAGTCGGTATGAATTATACCAGCACACTCTGGGGCTTTCATTCCTTGTTTATAAGTCCAAGCTCTAACTTCATCTGGACCTGCTGTTAAATAGGTTGATAGTCCTAATAATTTATAAGATGATTTTATTAATTTATCTAAACCACTTTCTTCAATACCTAAGTCATTTAAAAATTCTTTTTTATCTTCATCATCTAATTCAGCTAATTCTGCTTCTATTTTAGCGCATATTACAACTACTTCTGCTTGTTCTTTAGATGCATATTCTTTTAATGTTTTTACATATTCATTTTCAGTTGTTATTTCATCTTCGTTAACATTTGCAACATAGATGATTGGTTTTAAAGTTAATAAATTAAATGGTTTTAAGATTTTTAATTCTTCTTCAGTCAAATCTAAGTTTCTTGGATTAATATTCTTTTCTAAATTTTCTTTTAATTTTTCTAATAATTCTGCTTCTTTCATGGCTTCTTTGTCATTGGCTAATCTGGCTTTTTTGCCCATTCTACCTAATCTATTTTCAATTATTTCTAAATCGGCTAGTTCTAATTCAACGTTTATTACTGAGGCATCTCTTATTGGATCAACGTTACCGGAAACATGGGTAACATTTGGATCTTCAAAACATCTGACAACTTCGCATATAGCATCTACTTCTCTTATATGGGATAAGAATTTATTTCCTAATCCTTCACCTTTAGAAGCACCTTCTACTAATCCTGCAATATCGGTAAATTCAAAGGTTGCGGGAATTGTTTTTTTGGGTTTATATAAATTTTCTAAAAATGTTACTCTTTCATCTGGAACAGTAACCATTCCAACATTAGGTTCTATTGTTGCGAAAGGGTAGTTAGCCGCTAAAATATTTTGTTTTGTTATAGCATTAAATAAAGTTGATTTTCCAACATTAGGTAGACCTACGATTCCTGCTGTTAAACTCATTATTCATCACCAGTAGATATTATACTATAATTTGTGTTTTTTTTAAAGAATACGTTGAAAGTTGTTATTTTTTATTATATTTACTTCAAGTTGAATAAAGAGTGCTTTTTAAGAAACGATTTCGATATGTGGAAATCAAAAAATTCTAGCTTTCACTAGAATTAAATATATAAACGTATTTTGATTTATTTTTCTTCCAATAACCAATCAATTATATTTTTATGGATGATTCCATTTTGTGAAAAGTCGAATTTATCCATTGATAAAACATATTTAGGATAATTATCTTCAATTTGTTTATATGCGCCAAATTCTCTTTCAGAAACATTCTCATCATCTAATAAATAGGTGACTTGAATATATATTTTTTCTTCAAATCTGGTGGCAATAAAATCAATTTTACCATTATCGATACTTCCGATATTTATATTGTAACCTCTAGCAATTAATTCATTATAAACAACGTTTTCTAAATAAGCTCCTATTTGGGATTTTTTACCCTCACTTAATATGTGAGTAAAACCTAAATCAGTTAAATAATATTTATATTTTCCAGTAAGTATCCGTTTGCCACGAATATCATATCTGTCAGCTTTAGAAATCAAATTTGCTCTTACAAAATAATCTAAATAATTATATAAGGTTTCTAATGATACTCCACGCGATGTGCTTTCAAAGTATTTTTTTATGCTTTCTGGAGAAAATACCTGTGATGGTGTAGTTAATAGGTAAGTGGCAATTCTATTTAATAAGTCTATATTTTTTACACCAAATCTTTGGACAACATCTTTAATGATAATAGAGTCATATATATCATTTAAATATGTCTTTTTAGACATATCATCAGTTTGCATAAATCGTTGAGGTAACCCTCCCCATTTTACATAATCCGAAAATTCTTCTTCAACATCTTTTTTATCTACAATATTTAAAAGTTCACACACTTCTTTAAAGGTAAATGGAGTAATTTTAAAACTTACATATCTGCCTGCAATATGGGTGGCTAGATCACTTGATAATAAATCACTATTAGAACCTGTAATAAATATAGAAGTATTTTTTGTGGTTCTTAATGAATTTACTACTTTTTCCCATGTGTTTACATTTTGTATTTCATCAAAAAATATATAATATTTTTTTTTATCAATAATTTTGTTTTTTACGTAAGTATGTAATTTTTTAGGATCTGTATATTCATCAAAATCAAAATCTTCAAAATTGATATATATAATATGTTTTTCATCAATACCATCTGCCTGTAATTCATTCATAATTTGAGTTAAAATAACAGATTTGCCAGAACGCCTAATACCAATTAATACTTTAATTAGTTCTTGTTTATAAAATGGCCTTATCTCTCTTAAATATCTTTCACGTATTATCATATAAATTTCCCTCCTATGTACATTATATTATTATTTACTATTATTGTCAAAAAATTACTCTGTAACGTAATTTTTTTATTTTTTTCTAATTTTATTACAGTTTATCGTAAATTTTATTTGTTGTACTAAATATTAAAAGGGGATGTTGGAAAATTAAATAATTAATTTCCAACATCCCCCTTATACAAGATATCTATATCAACATATCCATCAATGCCATCTATTTTTCCATCATCACACATTTGCCACATGAAATATTCACCTTCATAATTTGTTTGATCAGTATAATGTGCTAGCCAAACTGGGGCTGTATGATATTTCCATATTGCGTTCAAATAATTTTTACTACCATATAAGACACCTTCATATCCAGCATCATTTATGGTTTCGATAAATGAATTTGCTACTTCATTTAAGCCAAATATACTTAATTCCATTTGATTAAAGGCATCAAAGCTTTCAAAGTCAAAGACAACAGGTAATGATATTTCATAATCTTTTATTTGTTTGATTACCCAGTTAGCTTGTTTTTGAGCTTCTTTTTTACTATTGGCATATGAATAGAAATATACACCAACTTTTAAATCATTTTTTAAAGCATTTTCAATATTTTGCTTAAATGTTGGATCTAGTACATATTCACCACCTGTACCACTTTGACTACCAACTCTTATCATAACAAATGATGCGCCAGCATTCTTAACTTTACTAAAATCAATATCACCTTGCCATTTAGATACATCGATACCAATTTCATTATCATCATTTTTGTAGTTATTTAAAATTTCAGTAAAATCTGTGTATTCTGGTTCTGATGGTTCGGTAGGGGTGGTAGTGTTATTATTTTCAGTAGTAACTGGTTCATATACTGTTAAAGTAAATTCTTTTTGAAAGGTATTACCACTACTATCTTTGGCAATAAATTCTAAAGGATAAGTGCCTGGAGTATTAATATCATAAGCGCCTTCTACCTCACAAGAGGGATTGCTGTCATAGTTATCCACACACATAATTTTATTTTGTAAGTCAATGTCTGTTCCTACTTTTGTATTATAGTTATTACTTAACCAAACTAGAGGCTTTTCTGTATCTACTATTTCTATTTCAAAGGTTCCTCTTCTTTTTTTATTATCTTTATTTAAGTAAATAAATTCTAATTTTTGTTTACCTACTTTCTTATTATCTATTGTTGGTTTTTCAATTATTTTACCTTCGATGGTTTCTATATAATCTTCGATGTTGGCTTTGGTATAAACTTCAGTTTTTAAACCTCTTTTTAAGGTAAAACCACTATTATCATCAACTATTCTATTGTTTAGATAAATGATTAAACCAATTGTAGCTATTATTATAAGTAATATAATGATAAACATTATTAATTTTTTCTTACTTATTCTTTTAGACATATAACCACATCCTTACCATTATTTTATCAAATAATAATAAAAACTCCAACTATAAAGTTGGAGCTGCAGCAGTTGGTCCTAAAGGTAAACCGATCACAAAGAAACCGATTACAATTATAAACCACACTACGGCAAATATTAAAGCTGTTGGTCTTAATAATTTTAAAGTTCCAAAAACTGTAATTTTATTACTTTCTTTATTGTTGTATTTTTCTAGGAAGGCAAGCATTACGATGAAGTATACAAAGAATGGAGTCATGCCTTTTCCAACACTATCAGCAGCTTTAAATATAAATTGAGTAAAGTCTGGGGTGATATTAGCTTTCATAAATAGAGGAACTAAAATAGGTGAGGCTAGTGTCCATTTTGTAATAGCATCTGGTATTAAGAAAGACATTAATATGATAGCTAAGAACATAGTTACAATTAATGGAATACCAGTAAACTCTAAATTACTCATAAATGAAATTAACCAAGAGGCAACGACTGTTCCTAAATTAGTCCAGTTTAAAATACTTACAAGTAATGATGCGAAGAACATTAAAATGAACATATATCCTAGATTATCAAATTCTTTTGATAATCCTACACTAAAGTCATTTGTGTTTTTAATGTTTTTAGATATAAATCCATAAATTCCTGAACAAATCATCATAATTATTAAGAAAACAAAAGCAAAGGCATCAGTAAATGGGGCATCTGGTCCAAGTAACTGGGCGACATAATCTGATTGAGTTGTATCTAGTAATATTCCTGATCCAGGTAAACCTGGGATTATTGTATAAATAAATACTAACATTAAAATTACAAAAGCAATACCACTAAATAATAAACCTTTTTTAGATATTACTAATTCATCTTCTTCTTTAATTGATTCTTTAACTTTTGGTCTTAATATATTTTCAACAATTAAGGTTCCGATTATAGACAAGATAAAGGTTGCGGCAACCATAGCATATGAATTAGACCATGCATTGAAGACATAGTTTTCATCGACATCAACTACAGCAGCTGCTCTTGTAAGTAACCCTAATTGATAATCATCATAATTAAATACTAATCCAGCTCCATATCCCATACTGACACCAATAAATGCGGTTAGAATACCAAGCATGGAGTTTCTACCTAAATATTGATAAATTACTGCCGTAAGTGGCAATACTAAAATAAATCCATATTCTCCTAAAAAAGATGATACAATTCCAGCAAATAAAGTTAAGAAGGTAACTACTCCTGGTTTTAATTTTCTAAAAGGAGTGAATACAGCTTTGAATAATCCACTAGCTTTACCAATTGATACAGCCATTAGAGATATAATTAATAGTACTAATGGTTCAAATGTTTTAAATGTATCAACTGGGGAAGAAAAGAAATATTTTAATCCTTCTTCTGAAAAGACACTTCGAACGGTTACCATTGATGTTTCTAGACTTTGATTGTTTATTCTAGTGACTTCACCTTGAACTCCTAAAGCTGAACATATGGCACTTATAATCATTATTGATATTGTTAAAATAATAATGGTTATAACCGGTCCTAATAATAGCTTTTTTTTCTTCTTTTTCATAGCTGTCCTCCTTAAATTTTTATTATTTTTTTTATTTTTTTATTAAATTCAATTCTAGGAAGCATAATACTACGACCACATCCTAGACATTTTATTTTTATATCAGCACCTAACCTTGTTATTTCCCATTCATTATGTCCACATGGATGGGCTTTTTTCATTACTACTATACTACCTAATTTATATTCAGACATTATGAACATCAATCTTATTATAAGATAAGGTTAGGTTGTTTTTTTCTGCTTCTTTTAATACTTCTTTTAATAGAATTCTATTAAATTCAAAGTTTTTCATGGCACTTACTTCAGCTTCAACGCGGTATACAACAGAATCATTATTTAATTCTTCAATACCCAATATTGTTACTGGTTTTTTTAAATAAGTGACTTTTTTACTTGCATTATCAATAGCTGTTTGCAGTACATTTTCAGCTTGTTCAATGCTATTATCGTATGAAAGGCCAATATCAACTACACATATAGCGGACATTAAGCTATAGTTAATTACTTCACTTATGTTTCTATTGGCAATTATTTTTACTTCACCAGTATAGGCTCTTATTTTGGTGATTTTCATACCCAAATAAATAACATTACCTCTAAAGCCATTTATTTCTATGTTGTCACCGACTTTAAATTGGTCTTCTGTTAAAATATCAGCTCCACCAATAAAATCTTTTATCATATCTTGCATAGCTAAACCAGCGACAGCACCAGCAACTCCTAATGAAGCAACTAATGCCTTAGTATCAACACCCCATGTAGCTAAAACCATAAGCAAAGCTATTGCAAGAATAATATATTTAGCAACGTTTGTTAAAATTGTTAATAGAGTTAAAGCTTTTTTATTTGAACGGCGTCTTGCTTTACTTAGAAAAACACGGCTAATAAGTTGTTTTATGGCCATGTAAAAAAGAAAAGCAAAAAATATTATACATATTGTTGTAACTACTTCTTTAGTTAATATTTTTTCCATACAACTACTCCTTTATATTTAATATCTCTAATATTCTATTCAAATCAGCGGTATTAGTAAAGGAAATTTCTATTTTTTTCTCTTTAATTTTTACTTTTGTATCTAATTTATCTCTTAATAAATCTTGAACATATTGATATTCGCTATTTTTGGGTTTTCTTAATGTTTGATGTTTTTTAGGAACATTTTCACTTTTTTCTTCAATGTCTCTTACGGTTAATCCTTTGTCTGTAATTTCTTCAGCCATTTTAACCATTTCATTTTTGTCTTCTAATTTACTTAAAGCTCTTGCATGACCCATGGTTAATTCTCCTTTGGTAATCATGTCTTGAACTTCTCCTGGAAGACGGAGCAAACCTAACATATTAGTGATATGGCTTCTACTTTTACTTACTTTTTTTGCTAACTGTTCTTGAGTAATATTCAATTTATCAATTAAACTTTTATATGCTTTGGCTTCTTCTAAAGCATTTAAGTCTTCTCTTTGCAGGTTTTCAAGTAAAGCTATTTCAGCCATTTTGTCATCACTTATTTGTCTAATGATTGCTGGAATTGTTTTTTTACCAGCTAGTTTACTTGCTCTTAATCTTCTTTCACCCGCAATTACATCATATCCTTTGATGCTCTTTTTAACGATTATTGGTTGAAAGACACCATTTTCTTTGATTGAATCAGCTAGTTCTTTTAATGCTTCTTCATCAAAGATAGTTCTAGGTTGATATGGATTTGGTCTGATATCATCAACATTTAACTCAACTATTTCTTCATGTTTTGTGTCTTCATATATGTTTTTTTCAAAATCACTAACATTGTTTACATTTAAGTTATCTAAATCAAATAATTGTTCTAGGCCTTTACCTAGGGCTCTTCTACTTTCCATTTCGAGAAATCACCTCTTTTGCTAAATTTATATAAGCTTCCGCACCACGGCTTTTTGGATCATAATAAATGATTGGTTTTCCATGACTTGGAGCTTCTGATAATCTAACTAATCTTGGTATTATTGTATCGTAAACTCTTTCTTTGAAGTAGCTTTTGATATCTTGAACAACTTCTAATCCTAAATTAGTTCTATTATCTAACATTGTTAAAAGCACTCCTTCAATATCTAAAGTAGGGTTTAAAGTTTTTTGTGCAAGCATAATTGAATTTAGTAATTGCATAATTCCTTCAAGGGCAAAAAATTCACATTGAACAGGAATAATTACTGAACTTGCGGATGTTAAAGCATTGGTTGTCAAAAGTCCAAGTGAAGGAGGGCAGTCAATGATTATATAATCAAAGATTTCTTTAGCTTCTTCTAATTTGTTTTTTAATTGTCTATTTTTAGAAAATTCAGGATCTAAACGACTTTTTTCAGCCAATTCTAAATCAGCACCTGCTAGACTAATTGTTGCAGGAATAATATAAAGATTTTTAAATTTTGTTTTCTTTATTACTTCTTTTAGTTCAGCTTCATCAATTAATAAATCATATATACTTTTTTTTATATCACCTTTGTCAATTCCTAAACCTGTTGTACTATTTCCTTGTGGGTCTAAATCTATAAGTAGCGACCTTTTACCTAAATAGCCTAAAGATGCGGCTAAATTAATACTAGAAGTTGTTTTACCAACTCCACCTTTTTGATTGACAAGTGCAATTATTTTTCCCATTTATACCACCAGTTTCTACATTTATAGCTATATACATTTTAACACAACATGTAAAATAAATCTATGGTAAAAAGATATATATTAAAAAAATGCCTTATTTTATTTAGCATTTTCTTTAATAATATTTTTCATTTTATCATACTGCTTGTATAAATATTGAACATTATTTTCTAAGAAAAAGTAATGTCTTACATAGAAAAGTAAGAAAATTAAGACAATATAAATTACAATGACAAATATCCATATTTGAGTAAATATCAATACTGATAGAAATAGAAATATTCCATAAGCTAAAGTTACTAATAGATGGATAAGTCGTTCGTGCTGAAAAAATTCTATTTTTATTAAATGATTTTCAATATCTTTTTCAGTTATGTTTTTTTCTTCGATTTTTTTATCAATTTCTTTTATGTAATCTCCTAAATATTCTCTCATTTTATCAACCTTCTTATCTTAATTGTACACTTTTATTTTAATTAGGACAAGTAGCTGATGTTTCGTATTTGTTGGCTGGTGTGTTTCCACAGACAGTTCCTTGAATATAATTATAAGAAGCAGTATAACCTAAATGATTACTTACTGATATTCCTCCATCTGTGTTAGAATCATTATTTTTTATAATTCCTCCATTTAATGTGAAAGTTCCTCCCTCTACGCGAATGCCTCCACCATAGGTAACTGCAGTATTATTGGATATTGTACCACCTGTCATTATTAATTCTGAGTTGTGATAAATAAGTGCACATCCTCCTCCGCCACCATTTGCATTGTTTTCTATTAACTGACCTCCTTCTATTTTCATAATGGCATGATATTGTGAGCTGTTTGTATATAAAATAATTGCTCCTCCTTGATATGCAGAATTGTTTTTTATAATACCACCATTTATTATTAACTCATTATTTTCTGTTGCAGTGGTTGAAGATATCATTGCAATTGCCCCTCCATTATTTGCATCAATTGTTTTATTATTGCTGATTTCACCTCCCGTAATTTTAGCATTACCATTCATATAAATAGCTCCTCCGGCATTTGTAGAAGTATTGTTTGTTATTTTACCATCCAATATATTTATCATTGTATTTTGCACTGAATGTATAGCCCCTCCATAAACACCTTGATTGTTAGAAATAGTAGCACCATCAATTGTTAAATAACTAGTATTATTTGAAATTTTAAGTTCTATTGCTCCAGAAAGTCCTTGGTTATTTATTCCATTTTTTATTGTAGTACCAGTATTTAAAGTTAGTTTAGTAACACTTAATAAAGCATTATTAGAAGGAACATTATTTCCATCAACTGTAATATTATTTAATGTCAAAGTTCCTTGTGTTTGTTCAATTAAATAATTAGTGTAGTTGTTATTCCTAATTATAGAGCTTATTTCACCGTTGTTATTATAGCTAGTTAATATAATATTTTTGTTTTCATTCATAGTTACTGTGCTTGTTTGATTAATATCATCCATTACATATATAGTAGAATTTTGCCATGCTGAATCATAGGCTTTTTGAATTGTGGCATAAGGCTTATTAATTGTACCATTGCCAGTAGTGTCACTTCCATTTGATGAAACGTATAAATTATTTCTTTCTTTAATGTTTCCTTTAGCGGTTAAGCTTAAATTCGTACTAAAAGCCGCATAACCGACACACAAAAATAAAAGTAAAGATAGGCTTCCTATTATCAATATTTTCTTTTGCTTCTTTTTACGATATCTACCATACGTTCTTTTCATTTTGAACTCTCTCCTTTATTGTTAATATTATATCATATTTTGCTCGTATTTGGTAGTATGAACTTTGATTTTAAATTTTTAATGGGACAATAAATTCATGGTGATAGTATGAATTTTGAAAGATTATTTTTATTAAGAGAAAAAAATAATTTAGGGCAAAAGGAAATAGCAAAAGTAATTTGTGTTAGTCAGCAAACTTATTCTACTTGGGAGGTTGGTACAAAAATTATTCCTTTAAAACATTTAAATAAAATTTGTAATTATTATCATGTTAGTTTAGATTATGTGCTTGGACTTTCTAGTAGAAATAATAATTATAAAAATATAGAAAATTTGAATAGAGTAGAAATTGGTAAAAGAATTAAAATTATTCGTCAAGATAATAAATTAACACTTCGCAGTTTAGCTAAAGAATTAAATACGACTTCGTCAACAATTTCTGCATATGAGACTGGTAAGACTTTAATTTTAACTGCTTTTGCTTATCAAATTGCGAAAAAATATAAGATATCTTTAGATTGGCTCGTTGGAAGATGTGAAGTTAAAACTTTAAATTAGCTGTATATTTTATTACTGGTTTTTATTTTAATTTAGTTATATAATTAAAGTAGGAGAGTGATTATATGGATTTATTTGAAGCAATTGAAAAACGGTTTTCTAATAGAAAATTTTTAGAGAAACAGATAAGTGATGAAGGTTTAAGTAAGATTTTGAAAGCTGGAATGCAGGCTCCAGTTGGTAGAGGAAAATATGAAGATATGCATATTACAGTTATTCAAAACAAAGATTTATTAGATGAAATTAGTAGTTTAGCTGATAGAAGTGTATTTTATAATGCACCTACTTTGGTGATTATTTCTGCTCGTGATGATGGTCATGGTTTAGATAAAGAAAATAGTGCTTGCGTGGCTATGAACACGCTGCTTGCTGCGACTGCTTTAGGGCTAGGTTCTATTTATTTAAATTTGGTAATTGGTTTAATTAAGGAACATAAAGAAGTTTTAAATAAATTAAATTTACCAAAAGAATTTATTCCAATCGTTGGAGTTGGGCTTGGATATGCGGATGGAAGTCATTTTAAAGAACATTCTATTGAAATAGATTATATGTAAAAACAAGGATTTATTCCTTGCTTTTTTTAAACTTTAAATTATTAATTTCACTTTCTGATAAACCGGTTGCTTTAGATATAATTTCTATGTCCATATTCATATTTAACATATTTTGAGCGATTTCCAATTTGCCTTCAGCTTTTCCTTTGGTTTTACCTTCTTTTATACCTTCTTTTATGCCTTCTTTTATACCTTCTTTTATGCCTTCTTTTATGCCTTCTTTTATGCCTTTTTCTCTTCCTTCTTTTATTGCTTGATTTCTATCCACTCTTTTTTGCCACTCATTTATTTCTTCTTTACTATACAAATCAATTAGTGTGACATTTTTATTTAAGTCATCAATTATTTTTGCCATGGCCATTAAATCCTCATCTCCTTTAGCTAGCTCTTTGAGCTCTTTTTTATTAGTAATCTGAAACATTACTATTGATTTTTCTATTTTTGAAAGTTGCTCTTTACCATAATTATAATACTTTTCTAAAGGATTTGCCATATTTATGTGTATTCTTTTGAAATTTTCTTCATCGGTATATTTTCCATCATCACTTTTTAAGGTAAACGAAGTAAATAAATTATTACCATATTTTTTTACCATATTAAAATTTATTTGAATAACTTCTGAATTATCTATATTTTCACCGGAGAAATAATGTGAATAGGCTAGTTTATGATGATATATATTATTTTTAGCGGATGTGCTGGATTTTAAAAATCTATTTGCTTCAATATTAACTGTTGAACCATCAACTTTAGCTAAGATGTCAGTTATTTTTTTCTTTTCTTTTTTATTTTCTATTGGCAATTCAGTATTGATAAATATTAAGTTCTTTGCAATAAAACTTGGAGATAAATTAATCATATCGCTCATAATTAAAGATAATAATCTTCTAAATTTTGGATGTTGAATAATAGCTTTAAATATTGTATCGGACATTGAAATCATATATTCACTTTCGTTTGGTCTTTTAACTGGCTTATCAAATTTTTCTTTTACTTTTATCATATAACATCCTTTCTAAAAGGTAAAATACCTTCTATAAGATATATACGACATTTATTATGATTTTCCTTTTTTAATTTAAAAAATACCAATTTATTTATTGGTATTTAATATATCTCTAGCCGCAACTAATCCAGTGGCAGCTGCGGTTACAATGTTTCCAGCCTTACCAGCTCCATCGCCAATAAAGTAGACATCATAATCTTTTAATTTAAAATGATTATCTGTTTCTATTTCATTACTAAAAAATTTTATTTCTGGTCCATATAATAATGTTTCGCCATTGTTTACTCCTGGAATTATTTCATTTAATTTATCTAGTCCTTCGATGATGTTGGTTACTATTCTGTATGGTAGAACTAGTGCGAGATCACCCGCTACACAATCTTTTAGGGTAGGGGTAATAAAACCTTTGTTTATTCTATGCCAAGTACTTCTTCTTCCTTGTTTTAAGTCTTTTAAGGTTTGAATAATAGGTTTGCCATCTCCTAAAACATTAGCGATGTGAGCGATACTTTCTCCATATTCTCTAGTGTTTGTTACTGGCTCAGTTAAATTTACTTTAGAAATAAAAGCAAAATTACTGTTATTGGATTTAACATCTTTTAAGGCATGGCCGTTTACACAAATGTATCCATAATAATTTTCTTTAGCTACAAAACCTCCTGGATTTGTACAAAAGGTTCTTATTTCATCATTATAAGTATTTGTTTTAATAAAAATAGTTGGGTCATATATTACACTACATAGTTTTTCTAATATTTCTTTTCTAACTTCAACTCTTACACCTATTTCAATGCTTTGTGATAGATAGGAAATATTATATTTATCAGCTAGTTCTTGGACCCATTTGGCACCTGTTCTCCCAGGGGCTACAACTACTTTTTTTGCTTTATAAGTTGTTTGCTTATTTTTTGTTTTGCAGGTTACTTCATGATTATCTTTAGAAATACTTTTTATATCTAATACTTTAGTTTGTTCTATAAGTTGAACTCCATTCTTTTTTAGATAATTTGTGAAATCTTTAATATACCCTGGAAGTTTATCACTACCTAAGTGTTTTTGTTTTATTAGAAGTAATCTAGCTCCTGTTAGAGCAACTTTACTTTTTATTTTGTTTGCTTCTTCTGTGTTGGAAGGGTATATCTTACTATCCATACCAAATTCATTGAATATTTTTTCACAGTCATCAATTAATTTATTAGCAGTTTCTTCATCCATGTATTTGAATAAATCACTTTTTCCTAATTTTGGAATAAAGTTTAATTTTCCATCTGAAAAAGTTCCAGCTCCTCCATAACCTGATAGGATATTGCAGGGCTTACAGTTAACACATTTACCCGTTTTTTTCATTGGGCAAGTTCTTTTGTCTGCAAATTTTCCTTCATCCACTAATAGAATATTTAATTTTTTATTGTTTTTTATTAATTCATAAGCTGTAAAAAGTCCGGCAGGCCCGGCACCTACTATAATAACATCATACATTTATATCACCAATATAATTATATCAAAAAACAAGACTTATTTGTCTTGTTTTTCCTTTAATTTTTCAATTATTTCTTTTTTAGTCATATTACTATAACCTTTTATTTTTTCTTCTCTAGCAATGTCTTTTAAATCTTCTAAAGATAAATCTTCTAATTTAGCTACTTGGATGTTTTCTTCTTGAATTTGTTCAGTTTGATCAGCTTTTGCGGCTTTTTCAAATTCTTCATGAGCTTTTATATCTTCCTCTGGCATTTTACCATTTTTAACTAAGTAGTCAATTTGTTCTTTAGTGATTGTTTCATATTCAAGTAATGTTTCAGCAATTAGTTTTAATAAATCCATATTTTCTTTAACTATTTTCTTAGTTACTTCGTACTGAGTAGTAATAATTTTTCTAACTTCTTCATCAATTTGTTTTGCTACTTCATGTGAGAAGTTTTGAGCTTTATTATAATCTCTACCTAAGAAAACACTTGATTGTTGTTCTTCGAATTGGATAGGTCCTAAATCACTCATACCATATTCTGTTACCATTGCTCTAGCTATTTTAGTGGCTTGTTCAAAGTCATTTTGAGCTCCTGTTGTTACTTCTTTAAACATTATTTCTTCGGCTACACGACCAGCTAAGAAACCACTAATTGAATCTAATAATTCTTTTTTAGTTCTCAAATAAGTTTCTTCTTTTGGAAGCATTAGGTTGTAACCACCAGCACGGCCTCTTGGAATAATGGTGATTTTTTGAACATCATTAGCACCATCTAATTTGATACCAACAACGGCATGGCCTGCTTCGTGGTAAGCAACTGTACGTTTTTCTTTATCAGTATATTTATGGCTCTTTTTAGCTGGGCCCATCAATACTCTATCATGCGCTTCATCTATTTCAGCCATTGTAATTGCATTTTTATTTCTTCTAACAGCAAGTAGGGCTGCTTCATTAAGTAAGTTTTCTAGATCAGCACCACTAAATCCAACTGTTCTTTTAGCTATGTTTGTTAAAGTTACATTTGGTGCGAATGTTTTACCTTTAGCATGGACTGCTAATATTTCTTCACGACCTTTAGCATCTGGATAGTTAACTGTTACTTGTCTATCAAATCTTCCTGGTCTTAAAAGGGCAGGGTCTAAAACATCTGGACGGTTGGTTGCAGCAATTATGATTATTCCTTCATTGGCACCAAATCCATCCATTTCAGTTAATAATTGGTTTAATGTTTGTTCTCTTTCATCGTGTCCACCGCCTAAACCAGCACCTCTTTGGCGACCTACGGCATCAATTTCATCGATAAATACTAGACATGGAGCACTTTGTTTTGCTTGTTTAAACATATCTCTGACACGAGATGCTCCTACACCGACAAATAGTTCAACAAATTCTGAACCGCTTATGAAATAAAATGGTACATTTGCTTCACCAGCTACGGCTTTTGCTAATAAAGTTTTACCAGTTCCTGGAGGACCTACTAATAGGACACCTTTTGGAATTCTAGCTCCCATTTTTTGGAATTTTTTAGGGTTCTTTAAGAAATCAATTAATTCTGACATTTCTTCTTTTTCTTCATCTAGTCCAGCAACATCTTTAAATGTTATTTTGGTTTCTCCTCCACTTAATCTTGCTTTTGAACGACCAAAGTCCATCGATTTGTTACTGCCACCCATTTGTTTTGTGATGAAATAGAATGCAGCTCCAACAATAATTAACATTGGTAATATGTTTATTAAAAAGATTAAGAATGGACTTGAACTTGGATCAGTTGAAGTAGTTAATTTGAAACCTGCTGTTTCTTCTGCATCTAATAGTTTTACCATTGTTTCATTGGTAAGAGGCATATTAAAGGCAAATGTTTCATTATCTGCATATTCTTTTAATTTACCTCTGATAGTATAAACACTACTTTGACTATTAGGTACAACATTTATTTCTTTGACTTCCTTGTTTTCTACAGCTTCCATGAATTCACCATAAGTGAGTTCATTTACTTTTGTATTCATTGTACCAACTAGCACATACATACAAAGTAAAAATACTATAAGAAAGACATAAGGAAAAAGTCCTCTTTTAACAACTTTTTTATTCATTACAAACTTCCTTTCTTTTGGTACCTAACTATTATATCATAGTTTTGGTCTTTTTCTCTATCAAATTTAGTTTTTTTTAAGCCTGGAAGCCAAATAATTTCACCATTACTATCAGTTACTACTGGCCACAGATTTCTTTGGTCTAAAGAAATTTTTTCATCAATAAAAATATCTTTTATTTTTTTTGTTTTATTTAGACCTTTTAATATTAATTTATCACCATCTTTTTTTGTTCTTACATGAAGAGGTAATTTAATATCTTTTGAGTTTATTTTAGTTACGTAATTTGAATGGTCGTTAGTGTCATTTATGATTTCAATTACATGATGGTTTGGCAGCTTTATTTTATCATTTAAAATATAATCGTATTCTTTATGGGTTTTATTTTCTTCTATCCAAGCATTATTATATGATTTTATGAAAATTTTATTATATGGAAGATTTATTTTTTTATTTGGTTTTTGATTTTTTATGGTGGATAAAATGTTATTAACATGGCTGTCATTTATTAAATTAATGTTGTTTTTATAAGAAATTTCTAAAATATAATTAATTATCTTTTTTTGAATTAAAGGTTCTTCTTTTAAGAATAATTCAATATTTAATTTGTTTTCTTTATAAATATTTGGGATAATTTTTTCTAGTAAGTTTTTGAAATATGCATCTGTTTCTGAAAGTGTTTTACTATATTCTAAAAATTTTAAATGGACATTTTTATTTTCTTCTTTTAGTTTTGGAAGAATGTTTTTTCTTATACGATTTCTTGTGAAAACATCACTATCATTTGTTTTGTCTATAGCGTATGGAATGTGATTAACAGTTGCATACTTTAGTAATTCTTCTTTTGTTTTAGTAATTAGTGGTCTTATAATTTTATAACCATTCTTTTCAGTTATTTCACTAAATCCAGCATAGCCTTTTAAAGATGAACCTCTAATTAAACGCATCATAATGGTTTCAGTTAAATCATCGCCATGATGGGCAGTTAATAGGTAAGGGGATGCGTATTTTTTTATTAGTTTTTCAAAGAATTCATAACGTTTTTCTCTAGCATAATTTTCTGTGTTTCCTTTGTATTCATCAATAGTCATATATTCAAAGATAATATTATTTTGTTCACAGTATTTTTTTACCATTTCAGCTTCATCATCACTTTCTTTTCGAAGTTTATGATTAACGTGAGCACATATTAGTTTTAAAATTTTTTCTTTTTTTACTGTGGATAACAAATTTAATAACACCATGGAATCTGGACCACCTGATGTTGCTACGACAACACTAGAATGATTTGGAATTTCTTTTTTTAATTTTTCTAAAATATCATTCATTTTCATCACCCCATTTAATTGGAGTAATACCATGACTAACTAGAAAATTATTAGTTTTTGAAAAAGGTTTACTGCCGAAAAAACCACGATGAGCAGATAATGGTGATGGGTGAGGACTTTCCACAATATAATGATTAGGGTTAGTTATTAAAGTTTTTTTACTTCTAGCATAACTACCCCAAAGAATAAATACAATCGGTTTTTCTCTTTTATTTAAAAGTTTAATTAAATTATCAGTAAATGTTTCCCATCCTTTATCTTTATGAGATAGGGGAGTATCTTTAACAACAGTCATAATAGAGTTAAGTAAAAAAACACCTTGTTTAGCCCAGTCTGTTAGATTGTTATTTGTCCTAGTGACACCTAAGTCGTTTTTTAATTCTTTAAAGATATTATCAAGTGAAGGAGGTCTTTTAACTCCCTCTTCAACTGAGAAAGAAAGACCGTGAGCTTCTTTAGGACCATGATATGGATCTTGACCTAAAATAACTACTTTAACTTCATCATAGTCTGTATATCTTAATGCATTAAAAATGTTTTTATATTCTGGATAGACTATTTTTTTTCCATATTCATTTTTAACAAAAACACCTAACTGTTTGAAGTATGGTTTTTTAAATTCTTCTTTTAAAAGTTCATCCCATTTTTTATTAATCATTATACTGCACCTCTTCGAGGTATATTGTAACATTTTTCTTTGTAAATTAAAAGAAAAACCTACCAATAATTGGTAGGTAATTGATTATCTAGTTTTGTGATGTCCCTCAGATGTTAATTTTATTTTAGCCTTTAACTTTTTCGAAGTGCTTTAATAATTTTACTAAATGCAAATAACTCTATGAGGGCTGCTAGTAAAAGCATTAATATAACATAAGTTAATGAATGATAAATTAAGATAATAGATGCGATAGCACTTATAACTGCACCACCAGTATTTCTAGCCAAATTAATATATGCACTTAATTCTTGTTCTAGGCCTGGCTTTCCATTTTTTAAGATTAGATCTTCTAAGTAAACAGTGTATGGTCCTTTGACCATTTCAATTAATAAGAAACCTAAAACCATTATAATAATTTTTATTGGAAAAGGTACGGGTATAAAATAACCTATTAATAATAAAGCAAAAGAAAATACTAATAGAAAACCAAGTAAATAACCTGATTTGTCTTTTATTTTTCTATATATTTTAGGAAATATTTTGTTTGAAATAATGGCTGATATATGAGATAAAGCAACAACAATACTTAAAATAATAGCCGTTGTTTCAATATTTATTTGGCTTTCCAAATTTATTTGAATAAATAATTTAGCTTCACTTGGGCCAAAATCAATTATACCGGTTTCTAGGGCAAAGGTGATAAGTAGTATTATAAATATAAATGACCATAGTTTTTTTATTTTAAATTGTTGTTTTGGTTTTGGAACTTCCTTATATTCTTTATCTAATTCAGTTACATCAAAAAGATAAAATGAAAAATATAGACAAAGACAAGCTGATATAATAGAGAGATACATTGGAAGATAATTATTTATATTAAAGAGTGGTCCAGCAAGTAGGCTGGCAAATAATGCTACTACAGAGAATTTCATGGTAGCATTCGCAGAGTGTTTAATAAAGTCATCTTCACAGTTAATATAGACTAGATTTTTTCTTAACTCAACTAATATAAGGGTTTTAAATATAAAAGACAATTCATATAAAATTTGACCTAGAGTAAGTCCTGTAAAAGAATTACAAAAAGTTAGTAAGAGAGCGGCTAAAATAAATATGAGATTTCCAATTCTCAGTGAAGTGGTATTGCCTATTTTTTTTATTAATTTAAGTAATGGCATTTGAAGTACAATACTAGTAAATAAGGCAATGGCTGATAATAACGAAAATTCAGCGGCAGACAAGCCTTTAACTGTTGTAAGATACAAGGTATTTAGAATATCATAAAATAGTAACCAACAAGATAGGCTATAATACCAAGGATAAACTTTTAAAAATGTATTGATTTTATTTTTCATATAGACCCCTTACTTTCTTTTAAATTATAACATTAAAACTTAAAAGAGACTATAGAAAAATATTTTAAATTAAAAACTACAATATTAAATTGCAGTTTGGGTTCTATAATAAATAGTGTTGGTGAGTAAAATTTCACCGACACTGTTTTTATATAAAAAACGAGTCACTAACCAGA
>CALVRI010000011.1 GCA_944358525.1 uncultured Bacilli bacterium
ATTCTTTATAAGTTGGATCGTTTTCATCTATACATGGTCCAGTTGAATCCCATACATAAAGGGTATTTCCAGATACTTTTTCAACATAGCCAACATGTCCATATGAAGTCCAGCCACCCCAAACTATAATAGAGTTAGCTTTGGGAGTAGTTCCGACACTATATCCAGCATTTTTGGCATCACTATACCACTCTTTAGCATTACCCCATCCTGGCAAAGTTACACCGGCTTTTTCATAGGCCATTTTCCAAGCATACCAAGTACAGTTTGTGCCATAAGGGCCACTTTGTTTATATGGGTTACTAGCCGCACTTACCCCACTAATACTTAATACATTAATAATAAGCAATAAAATAATTATTTTAATTTTTTTCATAATACTCTCTCCACTACATTTAACTCGGTTTCATTATACCATATTTTCGTTGTTTATTAACATGTTATGTACGATTTTACAAACAATTTAATTTCATATATAATTATTTCTTGTAAAGGACTGGTTATATGAATAGTGCACTTAATTATTATGAACTTTTAGGAGTTAGTGAGAATGCGACTAAAGAGGAGATTAAAAAAGCTTATAAAACTCAGATGAAAAAATGGCATCCTGATATTAATAAATCGGAGGAAGCTCCCGAGATGTCTATTAAATTAAACGAAGCAAAAGAAACACTTTTAGATGATGATAAAAGAAAAGCTTATGATTTAAGTTTGAAAAAAGAAGTTAATCAGAATTACAATAAGTTTAATTATGGACAAAAAAGTAATGAAAATACTTATACTAATTATGATACTTCATATAATACATATGAAGAAGCTAGAAAGGTTACTAAATGGGAATACTTCAAAGAATATTTAAAGTATAGTACTGATTCTAAATTAAGAAAGTTTTTGGCTATTATTGGTGTCGGCTTAGAAAGTTTTATGTGTTTTATTATAAAAATATTATTAATTGGGCTTGCTTTTTTAAGTAGTTTTGGCAGTTATTTAATAATGATGACTTTTAGTTTATTAGCGCCTATTTTAGGGTTACTTTTAATAGTTGTTGTTGGTACTTTTCTTACTAAAGGTTTTATTAACACTATTACCGATTCTACAGTTGTTCAAGGAATACTTATATTTGGAAGTTTATATGTATTGATGTTGATACTACCAATTTTATCTAGAAAAATTATATCACCAAAAGTATTTGATATTTTGTATAATAAAATAGATATAAATTTATTTAAAAAATGTGTGGGATATGGAAAAAATGCTTAATTTTAAGCATTTTTTATTAATTCTAAAGTATCTCTTGCAATCATTAGTTCTTCATCAGTTGGAATGACATATACTTTTATTTTAGAGTTAGAGGTACTAATTAAAGCTTCTCCATGACAATTGTTATTCTTTTCATCATCAATTTCAACACCTAAACATTTTAAGTTTTCACAAACTAAGCTTCTAACTACAAAACTGTTTTCACCGATTCCAGCAGTGAATACTATGACATCTGCTCCACCCAATAGTACATAATATTGAGCGATGTAATCAGTTATTCTTCTCGCATATTTATGCATAGTGAGTATTGCTCTTTCATCACCTTTATTATAAGCTTCGGTTAAATCTCTCATATCACTACTAATACCACTTAATCCTAAAATGCCGCTATGTTTATTTAAATCGTTGATAATAGCATTTATATCTTTATTTTCAGCTTCCATAACAGGTGGCAATAATGATGGATCAATATCTCCTGAACGGGTTCCCATCATAACTCCAGCAAGTGGTGTAAAGCCCATAGATGTGTCTACACATTTACCATCTTTAACTGCAGTAATTGAAGCACCATTACCTATATGACAGCTAATTAATTTAAATTTATCGGTATTTAATATTTTGGACATTGTTTCAGTAATATATCTATGGCTTGTTCCGTGAGCACCATATTTCCTAATACCATATTTTTCGTACCATTCATATGGTACTGGATATATATAGGTTTCTTTATCCATTGTTTGATGAAATGCTGTATCAAAGACAACAGTGTTTGGAACATTTGGTAAAGCTTTCATAAATGCTTCAATTCCAAGCATATTAGCTGGGTTGTGAAGTGGTGCGAAGTGTTTGATTGATTCTAGTTTTCGCATAACTTCATCATCTACAATAACTGATTTATCAAAGACATCTTTACCTTGAACCACTCTATGTCCAACACCTTCAATTTCATCTAGTGATTTTACAATATTCAAACTAATTAGTTTTTCAAGTAATAAATTAACTGCATCAACATGAGTTTTCAACTTAGCATCTTCTTCATATTTTTCTCCATTAAATTTAATTTTATAGTGTCCATCAATGCCTATTCTTTCAAAGACACCACTTGCAATAACACTTTCATTTTCCATATTAATTAAACTAAATTTAAGTGAACTGCTTCCTGCGTTTATTGATAATATTTTCATTTAAATTTCCTCCTTTTTATTGTTGAATTTTCTTAATTATATTTTAATTTTCATCTAAAACTATTTTCTATATTTGTCTCTTTCTTGTGTACAATAGAATTATAACATATATTTAATATAGGAAACAATAAATTATCTAAATAAATGGTGTCCGAAAGGAGAATTGAACTCCTATCATTCCCTTCGGAGGGGAATACTTTATCCGTTAAGCTATTCGGACACATAAATATTATAACACGAAAAAGTCCAGGACTAAACCTGGACTTCAATATTTATGTCAATATTATTTGTATTTTTTAAATTTTTATTGCTTTTAATTATTATATTTCTTTCAGCTTCTGCTGTTAAATTATCTCCAATATAACTTGTTAAAATTGTTTCATTATTTTTGTTATCTTTTAAAATTATGGTTATTGGAGATATTTTTAGTGTATTTGAAGTCATATTTGTAGCTTTAGCTGTCAAATAGAATTCATTATCTTTTTTAAATAATTTAATATCACTAAATAGAATATGATTTTCAACTCTGTTTTCAAAAGTTAGGTGAATCAGTTCTGGTTCATTTTCTATTTTTTTATTTTCTTTTTTTGGTATAAATATATAAATAGCAATAATTATGATAATTAAAAGTAAAACTATTAAAATAACTTTGCCAGGGGTTATGGCATTTATGTCTTTTTCCATTAATTAGCTTTCCAGGTTGCGAAAACATCACAACTACTTGATGAAGGTGCTGGGTCTGGCATTTTCATTCTGACAATAGTTGGTATTTTGAAAGCACCACCAAAGGCCATACATGTTCCTGGCTGCAAGGTTTTTTGTTTTTCAACAATATCTGCTGAAATATTTGGAAGCATTTTTGTTATATAATCTAAATCTCTTGGATGGGTAATCTTAAAGATTAAGAAGTTCGCACATTGTGAAATAACAGTATCAGATATTTCAACCGGTCTTTGTGAAATAAGGTTGAAAATCAAACCGTATTTACGACCTTCTTTAGCTGCTCTTTCAAAAATATTATATCCAATCAATTCGACATCACCATCGTTTTGAACATATCTGTGAGCTTCTTCAACAAAGATATGAAATGGAATAGATGCTCTATTTTTTAAACTTTTAGTGAAGTTAAATAACATTTTAGTATATATTTTAACAACTACTTTAGCAAACCAATCTTCAACATCTTCTAGGTTAAAATTAATAACTTGAGCTTTTTTCCCATTTTTAGCAACTAATGTGGCTATATAATTTTCCATGGTAATAAAACTTGGGTAACGTAAATATCTAGAATTTTCAGATATAGTTAGTGAGTGAAGTCTTACTTTTAACTCAATTGCATCAGCATATGTATCAGTATTATTTAATAATCCTTCACTGATTAAAGTAAATTCTAATGCTTTTTCTAAATCTTCTAAAGTATAAAATTTAACTTCTTTAGGTTCAAATTTATCTAATGATTCATCAATAAAACTTGTAATATACTCAGTCATTAAGATACTTTCTGGGAACTGTCCTTGAGTATCAATTGTGAAACATTCTCTGAATTTTCGAGTATATCCAATACCTTGGACTGGTGCTTCTAAATTAAACTGCTCAGTAGAACAAGTTGCTAAAATGGCAAAAACATCATTTCTTTTACTGCTGGCTGTTTGATTTGTATATAAAATTGTCATTATGGCTTTAGCTATTAAATGATTTTTATATTTTGTACTCATTTCATCATCGGATGCAAATATATTAACCAATTTTAACATTCTTTCAATGATTGTTAATTGTGAATGTTTATCGGCTCTAAGCAATAATGCCATATCATCAATATCTAAAAGCCATAGTGGAATTGAAAGTATTTCACCATCTGTTTGATGAACATTAGTTGTATAGAATTTAAAGTTTAAATTTGGGTTTATTTGATTAATATTTTGTAAGGCATTATGATATTCACCATAGGCATCAAATATAAAGAAATTAGATCTAAATGGCAATAGTTTTTGATTTTCAAAAACATTTTGAAGTAATCTTGCAACTCCGCACGATTTACCAGAACCGCTGTTACCAAATATGGCCATATGACTACTGAATAAGTCATTGATATCAACTCTGATTGGATGACTATCATATAATGGACTTTCTCCAATAACAAAAGACGAAGGTGTGTCATCACCAACAATTAGATTTACTTCTTCATCACTAATTAATCTAAGATGTGAATTAAAAGTTGGCTTTCTAATAACACCTCCAACAAATTTACCATTAGTGATTTCACCTAAAAATCTAATTTTAATGATATCTGAACTAATATCTTCAACTTCTCCTAATATTTTTTTCTTTTCATCTTCAAAAATAACATGCATGTTCATGATGTTTGTTGAAATTGAACCATCCTTTGGTGTTTCAACGTGTGCTTCAGTATTACTGATATAAAGTATTTTTCCAAACATAATTTTCCTCCCCTATAATAACTCTTCTATTTGTTTTTTGATTTCTGGATTTATATTTTTAATTATTTCTTTTATTTTTTGACTGTTTTGATATTGTTTTAATATATTTTCATAATGTATTAATTTGTTTTCTGTATCTTTGATTTGTTTATGAACAGCATTTCTCGATACGTTTTCGTTTTCAGCTATTTCTGATAGTGTTAGATTATTGAAGTAATATGATTTAAAGTAATCTTGCTGCTTATCTGTGAGTAACTCTCCATAATAGTCGAATAAATTACTTAAATAAATTGTTTTATCCATTTATTCATCCATTCCTTTAAATAAACCATATATATATTTTTCAATATCAAATACCCTTAAATCATCTTTTGTTTCACCTAAACCAACATATTTAACAGGTATTCCTGTTTCTTCTTTAATTGCTAAAACAATTCCACCCTTGGCTGTGCCATCTAATTTAGTTAAGACGATACCGGTTATATTGGTTATTTCTTTGAAATTTTTAGCTTGACTAATACCATTTTGTCCGGTAGTGGCATCGATTACAAGTAGTGTTTCATGTGGTGCATTTTCTATTAATTTGCCAATAACTTTATTTACTTTTTCTAACTCTTTCATTAAACCCACTTTATTTTGAAGTCTTCCAGCAGTATCGATTAAAACAACATCATAGTTTTCTTCTTTGGCTTTATTAACCCCATCATACATGACACTTACGGGATCAGCATTTTCTTTGGAGACAATATCGACGCCTATCCTTTTTGCCCATTCATCTAATTGTTCGATAGCTCCAGCTCTAAAGGTATCACCAGCAACCATTAAAACTTTCTTACCTTCTTCTTTTAGTTTGTGTGCTATTTTACCAATAGTTGTCGTTTTGCCAGCACCATTTACCCCGACGAATAAGATAACAGTTGGTCCTTCTTTAGCATAATTAATTTTATTTGTTATGATATCGCCATCAACATATATAATGAACATTTCATCTACTATAATATCTTTTAACTCATCAGCTGTTTTGATGTTTTCTTTTTTAACACGTTTTTTTAATCTATCGATTATTTCCATTACGGTGTTTACTCCAATATCAGACATAATTAATATTTCTTCTAGGTTTTCAAAGTATTCATCATCAACTATTTTGTGGCTTTTATTTAAGTTTAATAAAGCTGATAAGAAATTATCTCTTGTTTTTTCTAATCCTTTATCATAAATTTGTACTTCTTCTTTTTCTTCTTTTTTAAAGATGTTTTTAAATTTGTCAAATAATCCCATGTTTATCACCCTGTTACTATAATAATTCTACACTATTTTTTTCGAAACCGCAATAAATATAGAGAAATTTCAACAAAAAGACTGGATTAACCAGTCTTAAATTAAAAAGAAAATGTTTTGCGGGACAAGGTCATAACTAGAACTTTTTCCCCATCTTCTGCATTAATAAATTGACAGTTTTCTGGAAGCTTTTCTTCTGACGGTGTTAGACTTTTAACTTCTTCTTCTGTCATATATTTTTGTTTCTTTAAACAGTTTATAATAGCTTTATTTTCTATATTATCTGTTTGAGCTAATTTTTTAAAGTTTACTTTAAATATGACAGTCGGAATGTACTCTTCGATTACTTTTAATATCATTAAATCTATGAAATCTATATATGAGGCTAGGCTATGGTCAATAAGAGTCTTTCCATCAGATGTTTTATCAGTAAAACTTAAGTATAATGATGTGTTTACATATGTATTGCCCGTACTATCACATATTTTAAGCATTAAAGTTACTGGAGTATCTTTGTATACTTCTAAAAGGTGATATTTTGGAAAACGTGAAAAGGTACTTCTTATATATTCTAATTCAACTGTAAGCTCATCTTTGGGAATGTTTGTAATGGCAGAGACTTCTTGAACTAAATCACCTATGCTTATGTATATTTGGGAATCTTTATTTAAGTCTGCCATTTTACTTTTTGTTTTTTGAATCTCACTTTCTAAAGAATTTAACTTTTCAGTTAGACAACTAATTTGTTCTCTTTGAGAGAGAAACGTTTCGACTGTTTCATTTTCTTTTTTCACTTTTACCACTCCTTTTAAGTATTTTTTGCATTCCAATTTCACGCTCTTTTTGTTTATTTAAAATATTTGAAATAGTTTTAAGTAATAATTCTCTTGGATGAAAAAACGGATAATCTTCGGGGTGCGCTAAATCATATAAATCAAAATTGCATATAATATCATCCATGTTTTATTTTTTAATCCAAAGCCTTGTTATTAAATTTTTAGAAGGCTTATTTGCACGAGAGGCAACTGTATAGGTGTGATCAAATAATGTCTCACCATCTGCCTGAAGAGTAGATAAATAACTATAAAACTTGTGATTATAATAAAATTTTATAGAAACTTGTTCACCAAATAAAGGGTAATGTTCTGTTTTTTTGCTTTGAATTGTTAAAGATAGATCTACTGGTTTTTCTGTCCAAAATGCCTTACGTGATTTTTTTAAACTATGAGGGCTTCCCTCTTTGTAAACATTTATAATATTTACATCATAGTCCATATCTTCTACATTTATACCCGTCAAGCTAGACAATTTTTCTATTAAGTCACCTAATCTTACAGAGATAATCTCATTGTTTGCAAAGAAAACACTTTCCAATAAGGCAGATTTAAATTCATCTTTTAGAGATCAATCAATCTTTTAAACTCTTCTTGAGCCGGAATGGTTTTGATTTGAGTTTCAATGTTTTGGACTCTTTTTTCTTTTTCCTTATATTCTTTTACTAATTCTTCTAATGATTTTTCCATATTATTTCCTTTCTAAATTTTGAAAATATATTACACTCTTAAAAATTTGTATAGTATTTTAAAACTTATATATAATTTATTTTCTATATTTTAGTTTTTTCATCATTTTACTTTGAGAGTTGTTTTCCTTGGCCATAGGTGTTTGTATAATCTCTTTTATTGTATATTTATGTTTATGTAGACAGTCTATAACGGCTTTTGATAATAAGTTATTATCATAGTTATTTTTAAAATTTACTATTTGTTTTAAATTAAATGAACATATAATATTTTCGATTGATGTTTTATCAATTATGCAAAATAATCCAAGTATTTCGATTTTCTTATGATCTTCAGGTCTAATAAATGAAGATACTTTGACAGGTCTTTTTTTACTATGTTCTAATAAGGTTTTGCCATCAGCTTGGATATCTGATAAATGTCCATCAAATGTAATATTTAATGGTGGCTGACCTTTCACATATATATTTATATTTACATTTACTGTTTCTTTGGTATTTTTGGCAATATATTTTATAAATTCATCTTTATTTGAAAGTTCTTTATATGATTCTATCGGTTGGTAGTTAACATAAGAGCGATGTCCTGATATTTCGATATCTTTGATATTTATTTTTGTTATGTTTGATATTTCATTTATAATATCTTTGAGTTTAATATGTATTTTATAAGTTAATATACATTTATTTAAATTTTGTCTTGCTTCATCAAGTTTATCATTTATTGGAGATGTTTCCTGTTCGAATATTTTGTTAAAAAAAGTTATTTGTTCTTCTAATGCTTTTACTTTTTCATCTAATGCTATTCTTAAACCATTAATTTTTTGTTCATAATCATCTATTTGATGTTTAATTATTTCGTATTCACTAATATATTCTTCTATATTTTTATACATATAAATTTCTCTTTCTTTTAGGTAATATTATATAAAAACAGCAATTTAATTGTCAATTATTAATTTGCTTTAAACTGTTTTTCTTAAAATTTCTAATAGTTTTTTTGAAATATTTTCTTTATTTTTAATTAAATAACGACATATATTAGTTCTTTCCCTACCAAATTCTAACATATTTAAATCACCCGTGTTCAAGTACTGTTTATACCCATAAGTACTTGATAAAACTTGAATTAAATAAATGTATGGTAAATATTTTAAATCTTCTTTAGTTAAGCTGGAATATTTCATAAATTCTTCTATATATAAAACTAAATTATCAGTGTTAAATTTGCCATTTTTACCCTCTTTATCCATATAGTTATATGAACGAGCTATCTCCCAAGCTATGGGAAGTTCACCAGATGCCGAGAAATCTAAAATAGCTTTTATATTATCGTTTGAATCATAAATAAACTGAAGAACATTATAATCTCCGTGGGTTTTCTTTATAGTTATATTGGTTATGGCTTGAAATGTTTGATTTTGTTTTACTTCATTTAAAAAGTTTATTTTATCTATTAAATCTCTTTTTATTGCTTCTCCATAAATATTATCTTTTTCAGCTAACAATATTAAAGCTTGGTGTTTAGCTATACTTTCATCTATATCTTGAGCGCTTTTAAACTTGTTTATATTAGCTTTAAACATATCATCATAAGGGTAATCTTCTAAGGCGTTGATGATAAGTCCTAAATATTTTGCAGACTCTAAAAGGTCTTTTATCTCGCCGGTATATTTATCTTTGGTTATGCCTTCGATATATTTTTGAAGGATAATAATTCTACCATTATATTCAAAATAGTTTTGATTATTAGTGCATGGAATATATTCTGGGACTGGCAAGCCTTTTTGTCTTAAATGGTTAATCACATGCACTTCTTTGAGTATCATTTTAGAGTTAAACTTAGACTGAAATTCTTTTAAAATATACTTTCTATTATGTATATCAGTAAGTTTATATATATTCGCATTTCCACCATTAATTACCTCTATTTTATCGATGTCTAGATTGTAATGTTTTTTTACTTCGGCTTTGATTATTTTTTTATTTAAACTTTTTTCTATCATACTAACCCCTATTTAAAACGGTTTTAACTTTTTCCAAGATTTCTTTTTGTTCTTGATATGTTACTTTATTAATTGCTTTTTGGAGTGGTAACCATTTACCTTCTGTAAAGTTTTCTTTTTCTAAAGGAATAATGTTTTGTAGTTCATCTATTTTAAATAAATAGACTTTTATGTTTTTATCACTATTTTCGGTGTCAGAAAAATAATTAAATTCACCTATTTTATCAATTAAATCTTCTTTTTTTAATTTTATTTGAGTTTCTTCTAGTACTTCTCTTATAGCTGTTTCTACAAAGGTTTCTTCTTCTTTAAAATGACCTTTAGGTAATACCCAATTATCATCTTTGTCTTTTAAAAGAGCAGTATAAATTTGCCTATTTTGAATATGTGTGACAACTCCCATGCACGAAATTATTGGTTTAGACATATAATCACCTCTTATTTAAGATATTATCATTTAATTATAGTATTTTCAATGTTTAAGTGCAGATTATATTGTATTTTGAGATTTTCTTTTATTTATTTTGTTTTTTATTAAGTGAAGTTATTATAAGTGAACTTGTCAAAGATGGAAAAAAAGGATATAATGTTATAGTCAGTTTTAACTTTTAAAGAAAGGAGTTTATAATGAAGTTTAATAAAGATGAGACTTACGTTTTCGCTTTAGGCGGACTTGGTGAAGTCGGAAAAAATATGTATTGTATAATGCATAATGATGAAATTATTATTACTGATGCGGGTGTTATATTCCCTGGTGGGGAACTTTTAGGAATTGATTATGTTATTCCGGATTTTACGTTTTTAAAACAAAATGAAAGTAAGATAAAAGGTTTATTTATTACTCATGGTCATGAGGATCATATTGGAGGAATTCCTTTTTTACTTTCAGAAGTTAATATTCCGGCTATATATGCCCCTAATCAAGCTGCGGCTTTGATTAGAAAAAAATTAGAAGATAGAAAAATTAAATATAATAATCTATTTATTTATAAGGATGATAGTGTTTATAGGTTTAAAAATATGTGGGTTGAATTTTATAGAACTACCCACTCTATTCCAGATTCACACGGTATAGTTATTCATACTCCAGATGGTGTAATTATGACAACTGGTGATTTTAAATTTGATTTGACACCAATTGGTCCGATGGCTGATGTCGGTAAGATTGCAAGACTTGGTTCTGAAGGGGTTACTTTACTTTTAAGTGATAGTACAAATGCGATGAACCCTGGTATAAGTATCAGTGAATCTAAAGTGGATGATGCTTTGGAGGAGTTATTTAACAAACATGATAGTAGAATTATTATTGCGACATTTGCTTCTAATATATATAGATTAAAACATATTGTCGACACTTGTAAAAGACACGGAAGAAAAATTGCGGTGTTTGGTAGAAGTATGGAAAATAATATTGAAATTTCTATTGAAGGTGGATATATTAAACATAAGGAAATATTTATTACACCAGATGAAGCTACAAAGCTTCCTTCAAATAAAGTGTGTTTACTTTGTACAGGTACCCAAGGAGAACCACTAGCCGCTTTAAGTAGACTTGCGAATGGAACATTTAGACATATTACTTTACGCAGTGATGATGTGGTGGTATTTTCATCATCAGCTATTCCAGGTAATGCATTAAGTATTTCAAGAACAATTAACAAATTATATTTAAAAGGAATAACGGTTTATACAAATACATCTCTAAGTGATATTCATGCATCTGGACATGCGAATGAAGAGGAATTAAAATGGATGCTTAGACTAGCTAAGCCTAAATATTTTATGCCATTTCACGGAGAATATAGGATGCTGAAAAGACATGCGGACATTGCTACTGAATGTGATATTCCTAGGGAAAATACTTTTGTTTTAAGTAATGGAGATGTGCTTTCTATTAAAAAAGGTGTAGTTACTAAAGCTGGACATATTCAAGCTGGAGATACTTATGTAGATGGTAACCGTATTGGTGAAGTTAGTAATGCAGTAATGAAAGACCGAAAGATCATGGCTAATGATGGAATTGTGGTCGTAATCGCTAATATTAATGTTCAAAATGGTAAATTACTTACTAATCCCAATATTATTACAAGAGGTTTTGTACTTGTGAATGATAATTTAGATTTACTAAAAAAATTAGAACTTATTGCAAGAGATGCAATTAATAATAAAATTAAAACTGGCATAAATTATACAGATGTAAAAAATGAGATTATTAATAGCTTAAGTAGTTATATAGGTTTACACACGGGTAGAAAACCAATTATCTTACCAGTAATTATGGATATCAAAAAAGACGTTAAATTAAATTCTTAACGTCTTTTTACTTGCAATCATTTGGTGCATTGTATTTATAATTGTATTTAGTATTATTTGCTGTTTCAGTGGCTGTTATGGTAACTGAAGCATTGTTTAAACTGCACCCTTTTGATGGTAATTTAATATCTTTAGGTAAATATCCTCCACTTTGTAGAGTTGATACAGTGACAGTGTATGATGATGCGTTATTAACTGTAGCTTTATTATCACTTAACCAATTTCTAGCAGCTAGTACAATAGAATCTTGGGTATCTTTGTCGGCTTCGTCTTGTCCTTTTTGAATACTGCTTGTAACACTTGGAACAATTACAAGCAATAAAAGAGATAAGATGACAATAACACCTAGTAATTCAATTAGTGTAAATCCTTTATTTTTCATTACCTATTACCTCTTCAATACGAAGTAATTCATTGTATTTGCTTGTTCTATCAGTTCTAGAAAGTGAACCGGTTTTTATTTGACCTAAATTTAATCCAACGGCTAAATCAGCGATAGATGTATCTTCAGTTTCACCACTACGATGAGAAATTATAGTCTTATAACCATGCGCTTTAGCTAAGTTAATAGTATCTAAGGTTTCACTAATGGTTCCAATTTGATTTATTTTTAACAAAATAGCATTTCCAGCATTCATGTCTATACCTTTTTGTAGGTATTTTTGATTAGTTACAAATAAATCATCACCAACTAGTTGAATTTTATCTCCATATTTTTTTGTCATTTTTTGGAAACCTTCCCAGTCATTTTCATCTACTGGGTCTTCAATTGAAATGATTGGATATTTATCTAATAATGTTTGATAGTAATCAATTAATTCATCAGTTGTTAATTTCAAATTGGCTCCTTTTAAATTATAAATTCCATCTTCATAAAATTCACTAGCAGCTACATCGATGGCAAAGTTAACATCTTTACCTGGGGTGTATCCAGCTTCATTAATAGCTTTAATAAGTAAATCCAAAGCTTCTTCATTAGTGTTTAAGTTAGGGGCAAAACCACCTTCATCCCCTACTCCTGTATGATACCCTGCTTTATTTAAAACACTTTTTAAATGATGAAATACTTCGCTACCTATTTGTAATCTTTTACTAAATGTTTCAGCAACAGGTACAATCATAAATTCTTGAAAGTCTAATCCATTATCGGCATGAGCACCGCCATTTAAAATGTTCATCATAGCTCTTGGCATTGAATATTCTTTTCCGATATATTCAAATAGTGGTTTATTACTATCTAAAGCAGCGGCTTTTAAGTTGGCAAGTGAAATGCCTAATATAGCATTCGCACCATATTTTTCTTTATTTTCGGTTCCATCTAGTTTTAATAATGTCTCATCAATTTTTCTTTGATCTTTGGGGTCCATTCCGATTAAGGAATTTTTTAAAATATTATTGACATTATTTACAGCTGTTAAAACCCCTTTACCCATATATCTTGATTTATCATTATCTCTTAGTTCTAGCGCTTCTCTAGTTCCGGTAGAGGCTCCTGATGGAACTGCTGCTCTACCTATAAGTCCATTTTCTAAAATAACATCTACCTCAACTGTAGGGTTACCTCTTGAATCTAAAATTTCTCTAGCTTTTATATCTTTAATTTTTGACATGTGTTTCTCCCTCTTTCTTTATTGCGTTTTTTTGATTTATTAGATAAATTAAACCACGATATTTATTTAACCAAAATCTGTAGTCTTTTAAATCTTCTAAAAAATCTTCTGAATTCTTTTTTTCAAATGTATCAATGTATTTTTGAATATCTTCTTTAAACTTTATCCAATAAGTTAGACTATATTCAATAGTATAATTTATATGTGGTCCTCTTAACTTAGGATCACCTTTTGGTGGTCTAAAGAAAACATCGTCATTGGTGATTATTTGTGCGACTTGATAATTTAATGGTATTTCTTTTCCAGTTATTTTACTTGTAAATTGATTTTTATTTTGATCAAAGTCAAAACTAAATAAATATAAAACATCTTGACAAGCTGTTCTTTCTGATTTTAAAACTTCTGGTTTTCCTTTATTATTCATACTTTCTCGTGTTTTAACAAATTCTAATATTTTATCTATAGTTTTGTTATATACAAGATTGCTATAGTAAGTATAAATAAATATGTCATTGAATTCATCATAGAATTCATTTTCATATTCTTTAATGATTGATATCAATATTTGTTCAAATTGTTCATCAGATAAATTGTCATGAATGTTTAATTCTGATTTTAAGCTTTCTTCGAACTTTTCTAATAATACTTCTGGAAAATTAGAATATTTTAGACTATTTTCTTCTTGCATATTATCACCAGTATAATTATATCATTTTTTTTAATGTTTGTAATTAAAATCATTATATTTTTATGTTTGTCTTTATTGACTTTATGTTTGTTGATGTTTATAATTAGTCTAGGAGGGTTATTATGAGTTTGTCAGTATTAGAAATTGAAAAAGGGGCTGATGAATTAAGGAAACCTTTTCACAAAAGGATTGATAAATTAAAGGAGTTAGAACAGGTACTTTTAAATGATGATAAAGTGCAGCTTTATATCTTTTTACATGGTGAGATTTCTAAATTAACGGATAAAGAAAACGAAGAACTTGCTATATATTATAATGATGTAAGAAAAGAATGTGAACACCCTTTATATTTATGTGTCACAGATGGTAGTGATTTTGGATATTCTTACAAATGTATTTGTCTTAACTGTGGTCATACTGAACATTTTAAACAGTATGAATTGGATGAATTGTTTGCTGATCATAGAGTTATTGCCCAAAAAATGGATTATAGAAGTGAAAATGGTAAAGATACTCACTATTATTTAGCGCTTTCTAACATGAGTGAAGCTAGTGAATATTATAAAGAATGTTGTAAACATATTTTAGAATTAAATCAAAAACTTAAAAATGCTGATATGTCTTCTATAGAAGAAGCTGCTTCAGAAATGACATTTAATTATTTTGTTTTCCAAGATAAAGATAAAAAAAGTGGAAAACAATATGTAAAACGTATATATTAATCTATAAAATGTAATTATTTATTACATTTTTTCTTTTTATAATTATGAAAATGCAAAAATGTATTGAAATTTTTTTAAATATATAGTACAATTATTTTGTTGCATGAGTTGTCTCCGTAGCTCAGCTGGATAGAGCAACGCCCTTCTAAGGCGTGGGTCGCGAGTTCGAATCTCTCCGGGGACGCCATTTTTGACTATATAAAAACTTGAGAAAATAAGCATTCTCAAGTTTTTTTCTGTAATAAAGTAATTATCACAAAGTATCACAGATTTACATATTATGGCACTCTTTGGGCACCAATTTCGGCACTCGTTAAAATCACTAATTATCTGTAAAAAAATATGAGCAAAATTTAATGATTGAAAACTAAAGTTAGTAAACAAAATGTGTGCTATATAAACGTTAATATAGAAACTGATAAAAATGTTAAAGTTAAAATTGTTTTTTATGAATATTAATGATTGTCAGATAGATTTCACAAAAGTTGGTTACTATATTTATATAAGAAGGAGATGTATATGGAAAAAATAAAGAAACATAAAAAGAAAATAATAGTGATTTTTTTAATTTTAATAGTACTGGTATGTGCTGGATTTGGTGGTTATAAGTATTATCAATACTATCAAGATACGCGGTTTGAAAATTCTAATTGGTTAAATAGGCATATTTCACTTACACAAAATGATGAGGGTATTTATGAAGTTGAAACTGATGAGGATATAGATATCTTTAATTTGGTTTATCAAGATGTTATTGAAAGTAAAATTAATAATTTGAAAAATGGTGATTATTCAATTGAAAATCCATTAATTATTTATAACCCATATGGTACTGGAAGTCTTTCATATTATGTTTATTTGGGTGAGAGTTATGATAATTTAAGTTATAAAGTAAGTACTGATGGATATGCGGATTATAGTCATGATTTGGGTGATAATAAGGAATATCAATTAGTGGGATTTATTCCGGGGGAGACAAATACTTTAAGTATAACTGATGGAAATACAACTTTTGAGACCGAAATTACTACTCCAGAAATTGAAGAAGATATTGATATTCAAGTTGAAAAAACAGATGGTGATAGTGATAGTGAGCTAACTGATGGATTATACACAGTACTTGGACATGATAAGAATTATGAGGCAAATATTTATTTATATGATAATGAAGGAATTTTAAGAAATGAACTTGTTTTAAATGATTACCGTGCTGATAGAATTATATTTGATGATGGATATATGTATTATCCTTATGAAAGCCGTGGGATAATGAAAGTTGATTCTTTAGGTAAGATTGTTCAAATGTATGACCTTGGAAAATATAGAATGCATCATGATATGATTTTAGATGGAAATAAATTAGTTATTTTAGTTGATGAGGTTGGAGCTGATACTAAGGAAGATGTAATTATTACTTTGGATTTAGATTCTGGTGATGTTAAAGAAGTAGTAGATATGAAAGATTTACTTCCTGAACTTTATGAAAAAGCTATTTTACCAGAAGATAATGAGACATTAGATTGGATTCATTTGAATTGTTTAACCCTTAAAGGTGATGATTTAATTTTAAGTGCTAGAGAAATTTCAACAATTGTTTATGTATCTGATTATGAAACTAACCCTACTATTAAGTATTTGATTACTGATGAAAGTATGCTTGAAGGAACATCTTATGATGATTTACTTTATGATAAAATTGGTGATTTTGTAGATACTGCTGGTCAGCATTCGGTTACTTATATTCCAGGAGAATCTGATAGTGAATATTATTTGATTATGTTTAATAATAACTATGGTTCTATCGTGACAAGACCAGACTTTGAATGGACTAACTACCCTGGTGTTGGAAGTTATGAAGAAGGAGATACATCATATTTCTATATGTATAAGATTAATGAGGATGATAAAACTTATGAACTTGAAGATAGTTTGGAAATTCCTTATTCAAGTATTGTCAGCAGTGTTCAACTTGTAGATGATAATTTAGTTGTTGGTAGTGGAATGGATAATTCCTTTGGAGAATATGATGAAGATGGCAATTTAATTAGTCAGTTTAGATACGGGGCTAAAAAATATGCTTATAGAGTGTTTAAATATTCATTTGATAATTGGTTTAATTAGAAAAGACTTACGATTAATTTCGTAAGTCTATTTTGTATAATCACATTTGCTACATTTAATTGTTCCTTTTTTTTCTGTAAGCATTTCACCACACTCTGGACATTTTTCACCAATTGGTTTATCCCAATACGCTGTTTTACATTTTGGATAATTATTGCATCCATAGAAGATTTTTCCTTTTCTTGTTTTCTTTTCAATTATTTTTCCATCACAATTTGGG
Source organism: uncultured Bacilli bacterium (assembly GCA_944358525.1). Taxonomy (GTDB): domain Bacteria; phylum Bacillota_I; class Bacilli_A; order RF39; family UBA660; genus Coprosoma. Next base: position 17,363 of record CALVRI010000011.1, read on the forward strand.
CAATCACAAATAACGATTTCTTCTTTAGGTTCTTGTTTTATATATTTACATTCTGGAAAGTTACTGCAAGCAACAAACTGTCCATATTTACCTTTTCTAATTACTAATGGATGGCCACATTCTGGACAGGTTTCGCCAGTTTGCTCTGCTTCTTTTTTAGGTAGTTTATCAAAAGCTTCTTTAATAGCAGGTTCGAATTCTTTATAAAAATCTTCTAAGACTTTATACCAAACTTCTTTACCTTCAGCAATTTTATCTAAGTCTGTTTCCATATTAGCTGTATATTTTACGTTAATTAAATGACTAAAACATTCTTGAAGTTTGTCAGTTACTTCAAATCCAATTTCCGTTGGAATAAATTTACGTTCTACCAAATTAACATATCCCCTATTTTTTATATTATCAATTATAGCAGCATATGTACTAGGTCTACCTATACCTAATTCATCCATTTCTTTGATAAGTTTTGCTTCAGTATATCTAGCTGGAGGTTCTGTAAAGTGTTGCTCTTTAGTTATATCATTTGAAACGATTACTTTAGAGTTATATGTATCAAAAGGTGGTAAGATAGTATCTTTAGTTTCCTCGTAATCACTATATGCTTTTAAATAACCATCAAAGATAATAACACTACCAGTAGCTTTGAAGTTATAATCATTATTATTTAATATAACGGTTGTTCCTTCAACTTTAGCTGGAGCCATGATACTAGCTAGGGCTCTATAATAAATCAATCTATATAACTTAAATTCATCATCAGTTAAATAAGGTTTTACACTTTCTGGAGTTCTTTCGATGCTTGTTGGTCTAATGGCTTCATGGGCATCTTGAACGTTTTCTGTTTTTTTACTTATTTTAACTGGTCCAGTATATTCTTGGCCATATTTATTTTCGATAAATTTATATGCTTCTGATACAAACTCATTAGAAAGTCTGATTGAATCTGTACGCATATATGTAATTAAACCAACTGTTTCACTTGCTAAATCTATACCTTCATATAATTTTTGAGCAATGCTCATGGTTTTTTTAGATGAGAATCTTAATCTATTTGAAGCAGCTTGTTGTAATGTACTTGTTGTAAATGGTGGTTTTGATTGTCTGTTTTTTTGTTTTTTATCGACACTTTCTATTTCAAAGGCTTTTGTTAATTTATCTAAGATGGTATTTGCTTCACTTTCTGTTTTAATTTCTATTTTTTTATGGTTATAGGCAAATAAATCGGCTTTAAAATCTTTGAAGTCGGCTTCAATAGTCCAATATTCTTCCGGGTTAAAAGCTTTTATTTCTCTTTCTCTATCGACAATTAATTTTAAAGCTACACTTTGAACTCTACCAGCAGATGAACCATCTGTTTTAGACTGTATTAATTTACTTAATCTAAAGCCAATAATTCTATCTAATATTCTTCTTGTCTCTTGACTATTGACTAGGTTTTGATCGATTTTACCTTCGTGTTTCATAGCTTCTAAGATAGCATTTTTAGTAATCTCGTTAAAGGTAACCCTGCTATAAGGTTTATCTTTTAAACCTAAACAGTCATAAAGGTGCCAAGCAATGGCTTCCCCTTCTCTATCGTGATCGGTTGCGAGATATACTTTATCTACTTTTTTTACTTCTTTTTTTAATTCATCGATAACTGTTTTTTTTCCTTTTATTGTTTTATAATCTGGCTTAAAATGATCTTCAATATCGACTCCTAAACCATATTTTCCTTTTGTAGATAAATCTCTTATATGACCTTTACTAGAAGAGACAATATAATTATTTCCTAGATATTTACTGATTGATTTTACTTTTGTGGGAGACTCCACGATAACTAAACCTTTTCCCATTTGTTCACTTCCTTTTTGACTAATATATTTTATACACTAGTTTATGATTAATGTCAAATATTTTTTCATATTTCATTTTAATTATTTTTTTATTTAAAACGGAAAAGGAATGTGTTTAAACATTCCCATTTTGAGTAAAACTTTGAATATCTTGTTCAGTTAGACCAGTAATTTCTGAAATATCCTTTATGCTCATTTTCTTTTTAAGCATATTTTGGGCTATTTCAATTTTGTTTTCCTTAATTCCTTCAGCTATTCCTTCGGCTTTACCTTCTTTTTTCGCATTTTCTATTTCGTTGTACTTTACTAATGCATCTATCTTTTCTTTTTGCCATGCGTGTATAACAAATCCATCTTTACTCATATTTATCGATGCCTCCATCAATTTTTTTAATTCTTCTTCATTAAGTATCTCTTTTGAGAATTCATATAATTCACTAAAACTTCTTGCTGTTAACATTGTTAACCATATAACTTCTTCATTTCTGATACCGTTATAGTATAAGTCACGGTATCTTTCAAGACTTTTTGTTATGACACTTTCACCTGATAAATATATTTTTATTTATAACGACAAATATATCAACGATTTGTTCATGTTCTTTTTTATTTATGATGGGCATTTCACTATCTAATAGATTAATTTTATCTTCTTTAGATATTTCTATTGGTAGTGTGACATTTAATATATGTTTTAAAAGATTTAGATTAGTTTTAAATGTACTTTTAAAGGCTCTATCATAACTTAAGGGAATTAATTCTATTTCCTCATCCAATTTTTTTAAATATTCTTTTGTTAATTTCATATATCTCCTTTCTTAGCCCCTTCTATATATAAACATACGACGTTTATTTTTTATGACTTTTTTATTTAGAAATTTATTTTAATTTATATAAAAAACAAGCTTTAAATTTAAGCTTGTAACATTAATTAATTATTCTAAAAGGGTTATCTATTGTGCCCATGCCCAATAATTTTGTAGAAGATTTTAGAAACAGCACTGGACGTACTCCATGGCTATTACTAGCTCTACTGTTTATTGGCTCACCATATCCAAACACATGAAGTATGTCACATTCATTGCCAACAGCTGGTGAAATAGTCCACCATGTATCTGGTGCTAAAGATAACCAATTTGTAGTTAAACAAATCTGCAAATTATTTTCTTCGTCTTCATAAGTTCCACACAGTGATAAATTGCTGTTTGCCCTAATATATTCACTAGCCGTAATTAAGCCTATTTTACCATTCCATTGAAAACATTCTTCCTCCAATATTTGTTGCTCTAAATTGCTATTCCGATAAGTTACTTCTCCAATATTCCAGTTTTTATTTATAATTTGTTCTTTAGAGCTGCTGGCTAAATTGTTATAATACTCTCCATTTAAATATGTGTTTATTTCACTGTCTTTGTCAACGTAACCATGGTATGAACCATTTACAAACTCTGCTGGACTACCAACCATATTTGATGTTGATGACCAAACATCACATCCATTCAAAGGAGCTAAACCTTGTGAACAATATCCTGTATTTCTATTTCCAACACTATCAAAAGGTCTATAGCTTAACAGCTCATTTCTAATTATCTTATATGTTCCATCTACTTCTTTAGAAATTATTCTCCATAGTTCTTCATTAAACCATATATAGTTATCTGGATTTTGTCCACGATAAATATATCTTCCTTCTTCGTATTCATCTTCATATAATCCATCACCAGATGTTACAATGTCATCAGTTATATCTTTAGCTTTAATATTACCCTTGGCGGTTATATTTAAATTAGTATCAAAAGCTGCATACCCAACTGTTAAAATTAATAATAAACAAATAGTAGATAAGATAATTATTTGATTTTTTCTCTTATTTTTAGTGTTTCTTGTTAGTCTTCTTCGCATATTTTTCACTTCCCTATTTTTATAATAGCACATTTTAGGACAAAAAGTATACCTTTTGGGGACAAAAAGTTTACTTATTTATTTTACTAATTATGGGACAATTAGTTTGGTGATAGATATGGTTGAGCCTTTTAAAAATTATAATAAAGATTTTAAAAAAGTAATTTGTAAAAATATTAAGAAGTTTAGAAAAGAAAAAGGTATTAGACTTATGGATTTAGCAGAGATGTTAGAGGTATCTCCAGAGTATTTGAAAAGGATTGAATCTCCAAACGACGACAAGAAGACATGCTCACTCACTTTGGTTTATAAGTTATCTTTAATTTTTGATAAAAAAATAGATGATTTTCTGAAAGACGATTAAAACTAATTGTCTTTTTATTTATATTGGTGTTACAATGGGGATAGAGGTGCTTTATGACAGAACAAGAGATAATTATTGCTGAGATGATTAATGATGGGCAAACGTTAAATGAAATAGCTAAAAGTTTATGGCTTAGTCCAAAACAAATACACCAAAAAATTCAAAAATTAATTAATGATGGATATTTTATTAATCCTATATATTATGATGATGGTAATATTAAATATAATTTTGAAGATAATACAGATTTAAAACATACAATAGATTTAACACTCCCTGATAGTTCAAAGTTCAAAGCCTTGGTGATTTCGGATATTCATATTGGTAATGAACTTGAAAATTTAAGTTACTTATATAAAGCTTATGATTATGCGAGAGATAATGATATACATGTTATTTTAAATACTGGAGATTTAATCGATGGAAATTTTACTAGAGGTAGGCAATATATAGATAATATAGATGAACAAATAGACAGGGTTATTAATAAATATCCATATGATAAGAATATTTTAAATTTTATATGTTTTGGCAATCATGATTATTCCAGTTATGAAAATGGACGGGATATTTCTTTAGCCATTTCTAAAAGAAGACAGGATTTAGTAAGCGGTGGTTACGGTTTTACTTTAATAAATATAGAAAGAGATCAATTTGTTTTATATCACCCACTTTTTAATAAAAGTTATAAACCTATTTCTAATAAGCTAATTTTAGAAGGTCACCACCATAAAATGATGGTTAAAATAGATAGAAATAATTATTTTGTTAATGTACCTCCTATTAGTGATTTATGTTTTGGATGTCAAGAAAAACCTGGAATGTTAGAGATGGAAATGTCGTTTGGTAATGGTTTTATTCACAGTGCTTTTTTTAAACAAATAGGAGTTAAAAAAAGTTTTGAAGTATATAGTGAGATTAATTTAGAATTTTTCTTAAAACACGAGAATTTAGATGAAAAAAAGTTAATTTTAAAATAGAATTTAGGAGATAATTTATGCTTGAAGATATAGAAATTATTAGTAAATTAAAAGAAGAAAAAAATTTAAATGAGATTTCAAAGGAATTAGGTATATCTTTATTTGATGTACATAAACGAATTATAAAATTAAAAAATGAAGGTTATGTTCTTATAAGAATGATACATGATGATGGTAACATTAATTATTTTGTGAAATATTATCCAGAGTTTGTTAAGACTAATTCAGTTACTTTAAAACTTTGTAATAGAAGCAAATTTTCAGCCATGCTGATAAGTGATACACATTTTGGCAATGAGTTTGAACATTTGGATTATTTAGATAAAGTTTATGAATACTGCAAGGAGTGTGATATACATATAATTATCAATGGTGGAGATTTAGTAGATGGTGGTTTTAGTCAGGGCAATCAAAGTATTAGTGATCCAATTAAACAGGTGGATTATGTTTTAGAAAATCATCCATTTGATGAAAGTATTATAAATTTAATTTGTCTAGGAAATCATGACTTTAGTTTATATAAATCTGGAATTGATATTAAAACAGTTTTGGAAAATTCTAGAAATGATTTAATTCCTATGGGATATGGTCTTGGAATTATTAATGTAGAAAATGATCAGATTTTTGTTAAACATTGTATTCCCGAATATACTTTCGAATCAATCGAGAAAAAATTTATTTTGGAAGGTCATAAACACAAAATGGCTGTTTCTGAAGAAAATGGTTTACTTGTAAATATTCCAACATTAAGTAATTTAGTATTAGGTAAACATGAATTCCCCGGAGCTATTAGAATGGATTTAACTTTTGATAATGAAGGAATAATAAATGTTGGAAGATTTGAACAATTTATATTTACTGAAAAAATGCATACCATAAGTGAATTGATTATTAATTTTGATATAGACCATACTCACCTTTACGAAAAAGATATTAGACCAAAGATTAAGTCTAAACAAGGTTATAACGGTCTTAGTCAAACCGAAAAATTTAATCAAAGGTGGAACCGAAATTAAAAATATGTAAACCGAGTTACATATTTTTTAATATTTGCCACATTTGCTGCCCCATGAATCAACGAGTTCATCATTACGATATATTTTGAGTAATTCACAAGTATTTGGGCAACGATGACATTCAAAAGCTTTAGTTATGAATTTTACGTTTTTCAGTTCTAGAGAATAAGTATGACCTGTTTTATTTCTTCGAGCTAAAACAGCAATTCCAATGGCACCCATTAAATGGCTATTTTCATCAACAATAATATCTTCTTTTAATATTTCTTTAAAGTATTTGACTACCCCCTTATTCTTAGAAACTCCACCTTGAAAAATAATTGGACCAACTATTTTTTTTCCTTTACCAACATTATTTAAATAATTTAAAACAACACTTTTACAAAGTCCTGCTATAATATCTTCTTTTGCATAACCGACTTGTGATTTATGGACTAAATCTGACTCAGCAAAGACAGTACATCTAGCGGCTATTTTAACAGGATTTTTTGATTTTAATGCGTAATCACCAAAGTCTTCTACTTTTATGCCTAATCTTTTAGCTTGACTAGATAAAAAAGAACCCGTTCCAGCAGCACACAAGGTATTCATAGCATAATTGGTTATTATTCCATTTTTAATTAAAATTATTTTAGAATCTTGTCCTCCTATTTCTAAAATTGTCCTAACATTTGGATAAAAGGTTAAAGTGCCTATGGCATGAGCTGTTATTTCATTTTTGACAATACAAGCTTTTAACATTAAACCGATTAATTTTCTCGCACTTCCTGTAGTACCAATACCTTTTACTTGATACTGCTTAGGTAATTTATCTTTTAAAATGTTTAATAGTTTTCTAACTGCTTCAACAGGATTACCTTCAGTCCAAATATAAGCTGATGTAATTATTTTATTATTATTATCAATAATTACTCCTTTGGTGGAAATTGAACCAATATCGACACCTAAATAACATTCTTTCATTTATCTTTCCTCATTTCTAACATATCATAAAATGCTTCTAATCTCGTGTTTATACCAGTTTCAGAGGTTGCTGAGTCAAAACTAAAGAATAAAACTGGTTTATGGTAAAAACTCGCAATTTTATTTATAATGGGCATAGCTCCAATTTCTGGGGTACAAAATGATGATTTAATATGAATAATACCATCATAGTTATGTTCACAAAGATATTTACTTCTAGCAATGTTATCGCTCGCATCAGCTCCCATATTGTAAGTGAAGTATTCTTTAGAATATTTTTTATACTTTTTATATTTATGAGCTTTTTCAAATAATAAATAGTGGACATTAGTGAATCTTTTTATTTCAATGTGATGTTTAGCTAACTCTTTTTCTAAATAATAATTGGAAAAGGGTTCCATGATGGTATATAACTCCCCTATTATACCTATTTTCAAACGGTTATCTGGCTTATGAACTTTTATATTATGAAATTTTTTTAAATATCTTTTATAGGCTCTATAAAGTTCTTTATAACTTTTCACATGACTAAAAGTTATTAACATCTCTTCTTTTAAACTTTCAAATGAACCTACAGTTAATTCAAAGCCAATATTTTCTCTAATATAATCGTCAATTTTATCCATGTATTTGACCATTTTTAAGGTTATAAAACCATAATATAAAGCTTTTATTTTAGAGTATTTAGGATCTATTTGTTTTAATAAATTATTTATTCTTTTAATGTTCGTTTGACCTTCTGTTACTAAATTTATTACTTTACAATTATAATCTAAGTCTTTTAGTATTTTTTCTTGGAGTTCAGCATAGTAACCATACCTACAACCACCGCCCATTTGAATTAATATATTGGCTCCTTCATCTAAACATTCAATCATAGTCCCTAAAGTATATTTAAAAGGTGTACATACAAATTCTGGAGAATGTTTAGTACCCAGCTCAATAGTTTTAGAAGTTATTTTAGGAGCTTTAATAACTATAGTGTTCGGAAAAATATGAGATAGTAAATAATTAGCTGGAATATGATAATCTCCCATATGAGGAAAAGCAATTTTAATCATTTAACGATCCTCCTAACATGTCTAGAAAACTTTCTAATCTTGTTTCTAAGCCAGTAAATGAGGTACTATCATCTATTACTAGATTTAAATGTGGTATTTGTAATTTTCTCATGGCAAGTTCATTGGCTAAGCTATCAGGGGCACAAGGAAAAGCTGATATAAAGATAACACCATCTATATTATTTTTACAATATATAATAGATCCTAAATTATCTTTACTATATTTGAAGTATAAATCTTTGGAAAGTTTTTTGCTTAAAGGGTTAGTTATTTTAGAGTCGAATTTGTCTGAATAAATTACTTCAATATTATTTTTAATTAAATATTTGATAATATCTTTACCAATCATTTCATCATATAAATTATAAGGGTGACCAACAATCAAAATCTTAGTTTTATTTACTTTTAGTTTATTTAAATTGATGATGTGATTTTTTTTAATTCGTTTTTTTTCTCTAGTTATTGCATATTTATAGGCTTTATAAATTTCATGATGATTTTTATTAAGTTCTTTACCAATTTTATATAATCCTTTTTTTAAAGTTTGTCCTTTTTCTAAATCAATATTATAGTGAAGTATATTTACGGGAAATAGGTTTTTAACAATATCATAAGCAGCCCAAAAGTTAGTGCATGTTTGATTGCTATTTTTAAAATTACTAATCCTAGGCACTAAAATATAGTCACATTTATCTTTTAAATAATCAATATGACCTAAGTAATTTTTTAAAGATAAGCACATTTCATCATTTGCCATTTTTATTCCTCTATCTATTATTTCTTGATTGGTTTTAGGACTTTCTATGTAAGAAATATTTAAGCTATCAAAAAAATTTTTCCAAATATCACCATAGTAGTAATAAAACAGACTACGAGGAATTCCTACTCTCATAATATCACCAATACAAATATATTAAGTTTTTTTTAATTTATGAATAATTATTGAGTTTTAACAGATGATATTAATGGAGGTAATGTATTATGGAAAATCAGAAAATAAACTGCACGGTTTACGATTGTAAACACTGTGATGTAATGAAAGATTTGTGTAAATTAAATCAAATTAAAGTTGCTTGTTGCCATGCAGAAAATGAAAAAGAATCTACTATGTGTGACAATTATGTTAAAACAGATTTAAATTAAAATATATTAAATCTGTTTTATTTTTTCAATAATATATGTTTGTTTGAAATTATTTGGTATAATTATATATGGGAGGTGTTTTTATGCATATTCAATTATTAACTAATGCAGAGTTTTTAGAGTTTTCAAAATTGTTTAAACCTGGATCTATTTATCAAACACCTTATTATGCTTTTGCAATGCACGAAGAAAATTATTCTTCGATGTTTGTTGGACTTATGGATGGCAATGTACTTAAAGCGGCTAGTTTAATATTAGTATATAAGATTAATGGGTTTAAATATGCCTTGGCTCCTAGAGGTTTTTTGATAGATTATAATGACAATGAATTAGTAACAACTTTTACAAAATTAATTAAAAAGTTTTTAGGTAAAAAAGATATAGTGGCTATTAAAATTAATCCAATGATTATTAAAAAGGTATATAATAGTGCGGGGTATGCAATAACTAATAATGAATTATATGATGTAACTTTTAATAGATTAAAGAGTTTAGGATATTTTCATTTAGGTTACAACAATTATTTTGAATCTTTAAAACCAAGATTTGAAGCTTATATTAATCTTGATTTAGATTATATTAAATTATTTGGCAATATTGATAAAAGCTGCCGAAACAAAATAAGAAAAGCAGTTAGAGATGGTATTAAAGTGTATCATGGTAATGAAGATGATTTAAAGTATCTATATGAGCAAACCAAGGGGAAATATCCTAGAGATTTACAATATTTTAAAAATTTATATAAATTTTTTGGTAGAGATAATTTGATTGATTTTTACTATAGTAAGTTAGATACAACTGATTACTTGCAATATACACAATCTAAATATAACGAATATACTAAGAAAAGTTCTGAACTTAGTCAAAAGTTAATTTTACAAAAAGGAAATGCCGATAAACTGATTAATGAAAAATTAAGTGTCGACAAAAATGTAGTTAAATATCGTAATCAATTAGCTGAAGCTACAGAATATTTAAGAAAATATCCAAATGGTATTGTTACTTCTTCTGCTTTAATTATAAAATGGCAAGATGAAATTTATTTAGCTATTGATGGTTATGATGAAAAATATAAAAAATTTGGGGCTAAACAATTAATGATTTGGAAATTAATGGGTAGATATGCAAAACTGGGATATAAAAAATTTCATTTGGGTGGAGTTAGTAATATTAATAAGCCTAATAATAAATATAGAGGTTTAAATGAGTTTAAGCTTAATTTCCATGCGAATGTAATAGAATATGCGGGTGATTTTGAATTAATTACTAATTCTCCTCGTTACTTTGTATATAAAAATTCTTTTGGAATTACAGGTATTTTTAAAAAATAAAATGGAATGACAATATTAATCATTCCATTTTATTTAATCTAAATTAACATTATGATATACGTGCTGAACATCTTCTACTTCATCTAACATGTTTAACATTCTTTCAAAAGTTTCTTTATCTTCACCAGTTAAAGTAACTTTTTCTTTTGGAAGCATGGTTATTTCATCTAAATCAAATTCAACATTTGGCAATTTAGTTGAAATTGCCTCTTTAATTTTATTTAAATCATTTGGGGTTCCATAAATGACAACCTCATCATTTTCTGTTTCGATATCATTTACATCGAGTCCAGCTTCTACTATTGCATCTAGAGTTTCCTCTTCAGATAATCCTTTAAAACTTACAATACATAAATGATCATACATATAACTTACACTACCTTGAGCTCCCATTTTTACATGACATTTATTAATGACTGCTCTAATACTACTAACTGATCTATTTACATTATCGGTTAGACAGGCAACGATGGCAGTTGACCCAGATGGTCCAAAAATTTCATAGTTAGCTAAAGTATATGTTTCGTCGGCACCACTATTTACTTTTTCAATAGCTCTATTGACAATGTCGTTTGGTACTTGTTCTTTTTTTGCTTTATCAACTAATCTTTTTAAGGTTGGGTTGCCCTCTAATTCAGTACCTCCATTTTTTGCAGCTTGATATATTTCTCTTGCATACATTGAATATAATTTGGCTTTAGCAGCTCCTGTTTTTTGAATACTTGCTTTTCTTACTTCATATGCTCTTCCCATATTAAACTTCCTTTCTGTGCTTTATTTAAGGCATCTTTAGCGGCCTCTTGTTCAGCAGATTTTTTACTATGTGATTTTCCTACTCCATACACAATATCATCAATTATAACTTCAACTGTAAACATTCTATTATGTGATGGACCAGTTTCACTTATTAATTTATATTCCAAACTGCGTTTTCCTGTTTGGACAAACTCCTGCAAAGCTGATTTATAATCATCAAAGAAATCAACTTCATGGTTTTCAATAATTGGAACTATATGTGTATTAAAAAAATCTCTAACTATATCTAATCCTTGGTCTAAGTATAGAGCTCCTAGGAAAGATTCAAATATATCTGAGACAATGGCTTTGCGATATCTGCCACCATTTTCTTCTTCTCCCTTACCTAATTTTAAATATTTATTTAAACCTAATTTAATTGAATATTCATAGTTAGCTGTTTCACAAACATAATGAGCTCTAATTTTTGTCATTTCTCCTTCATTATATTTATTACTTTTATAAAGATAATCACTCATTAAAAGTTCCAAAACCGCATCTCCTAAAAATTCTAATCTTTCATAGCTTTTGACATTATGTTCATTTGAATATGAGGTATGGGAAAAAGCTATTTCATAAAGTGAGAGATCATTAGGTTTAATTCCTAGTTTATCTAATAGTTCCACTTAAAATCACCTCGTATATTATAACACTTATTTACCTAGTTTGAAACCCCTTCATAAATAAAGAACATATATTCCTTTTTTATTTTAACATATTTGAAAACATTTAAAAAGTCATTAATTGTTTTAATGACTTATAATGTAAGTTTTTTTTGTCTTCCTATTTGAATGATATTTTGTAATTCTGGAATATCTTCTTCATTAAATGAAGCACCATTTTTTTCCAAAATTATTTGTATTTCTCTAATTATTTCTTTTAGTGATTCTTTATGAAATGCAATTCTTCTTTGACATATATCCTCAATGGAATTTAAGAAAATTGTATTATTTTCTTGCTCTTCTACAGAGTGTTCTTGTTCTTTCAAATATTCTTTTTCTAATATTTTAACAAAATCGTTTATTTGACTTTGAGATATAGATGTTTTAGGAACTATTTTTAAAGTGATCTGTTTGTTTTTTTGATGTTTGTATGTTCCAAGTGCAGATGTTCCTATTAATATTAATGAAATTATCATTAATATTTTATTACCTAGTACAATACTAGCAGTTACTGAGTTGATGGCAGTTATTAATGAAACTAAAGCTAATATTAAATAGCTATAATTAGTGGTAACATTTTCTTTTTTGAATTTGAAAAACATCTTTAAATATTCTCTTTGATCTAATGGTGCTGGATTAAAGTTTCTACCATCAATGGCTAATTCATCTATTTTAGTTTTGCCAAATAGATTTGCAGTTACCATATGTGTTTTTCTTTTTGGAAGACTTTGAGCCAAAAAAAGGTTTTCTTTTATTTCAGTTTCTCTTTTTGTTGGTTCTAAATTTCTTTTTCTATCATTTTCGCATGAATCAAGCCTTTTTTGAACTGCTTTTATAGCTTGTTTTTCTCTAAAATAAGAATTATAGAGCATATCTAATTTTTTTAAGTCTGTATCATTCAAATTTGATAAAATTATTTGTATTTCTTCATTTGTCATAATATTTTCCTTTCAAAGTAGTTATTATTATAGCTAGTTTATATATTCTTGTCAATTAGATGACTTTATACTTTTACAATTACTAATATTTTTAGTATAATTATAGTATGAAAAAAATTTTAATAAAGTTAATTAAAATATATCAAAAAATACCAGGACCATGGCATAATGCTTGTAGACACATTCCAACTTGTTCTAATTATGCGATAGAAGCTATTGAAACATATGGGTGTTTAAAAGGTGGAAAGATGGCAGTAAAACGAATACTTAGATGTAATCCATGGGGAACTAGTGGGTATGATCCAGTGATTAAGGGGGATGTACATGAAAAAAATTGTTAATATATTAGTTTTATTATGTTTAGTGATTAGTTTATCTGGGTGTATAAAACGTGATAGTATGGAGGATATTACTATTTATACAACTAATTATCCAACTGAATATATTACTAGAAGGTTATATGGCGAATACAGTGATATAGAAAGTATTTATCCAGATGGAGTTAATATTAATAATTATAAACTAACGAACAAACAAATCGAAGATTATAGTAAAGCTGATTTATTTATATTTAATGGTTTAAGTAACGAAAAAAATTATGTAGAGTCAATGAGAGAAAATAATAAAGATTTAAAGATTATTGATACAACTTTATCAATGGAATATAACAATAGTATTGAAGAATTGTGGCTAGATCCATCTAACTTTCTAATGATGGCTCAAAATATTAAAACTGGGTTTGGTGAATATATCGATAGTTATTATTTAAATAATAAGATTGAAGAAAACTATGAGGAATTGAAAATTGAAGCTTCTAATTTGGATGCAAAAATTAAAGATGTTATATCTAATGCAAATAGTAAAACAATTGTCGCATCTAGTAATTTATTTAAATATTTAGAAAAATATGGACTTACAGTTTATTCTTTAGATGAAGATAATAGCGATGTAAATGCAGTTTATAGAGATGTTAAAAATATGATCAACAATGGTGAAATTAAATATATCTTTGTAACTTCTAATGAAGATTCTAGTTCAACTGTTAAACAATTAATTGATGAAACTAATGTTCAAACTCAAGATTGGAATACACTTTCTAATTTAACGGAAATTCAAAGAACGGAAAATGAAGACTATTTTACACTTATGAATTCCAATTTAGAGTTACTTAAAAATGAATTATATAAATAGCGAGCTTTTTAGCTCGCTATTTTTTTCTTTTTTAAGAATATAATGGAAATAATTATAATACCAACAATTATTAATATTTCTTCTTTGATAAAATTTAGAAGATTGAACTTTAAGTTTTCATTTAAGGTGATAATTTGGGTATCGATTAATTTATCTTGATAATATATTTTAAGGGTACCTAAGGTATCTCCTTTTTTATGAAAGGTAGTTATTTCTTGTTTTCCATCATAGACTAGTTCGATATCTTGTTTGTCATAATCATTTTCTAAATACATGGTTATGCTCTTTGTAGGATATAGTTTTAATTTTTCTTTATCTGCATATTGGACTTTGATTTTTTTAAATGAGTTTTGTTTATCAACGACTATTTGATTACCATAGTTATTTATAAAATAGTCATATATAGTTTTAGCATCCTCAATATGATGTGGGGCTTTTTTGTCATAAGTAGCGCCTAAGGTTACTAACATGTAATTAACATTATTTGCCTTAGAAATCGTTGCGAGACACAAACCAGCATCAGTTGTAGTGCCAGTTTTACCACCTTGTATATAAGGAACTTCAATATCAAATTTTTTAGCATTGCTTTGAATTGTACTATAAAAATTTACTTTACCATCAGATGAAGTATATTCTTTAGTAGTGATTATTTCTTTAAAATCTTTATTTTGTAATGCTTCTTTAAAAATTAATGATATTTCTCTTGCGGTCGAATAGTTTTCTTCATCATCTAAACCGATAACTGTTGAAAAATGTGTTGTTTTTAAATTCATTTCTTTTGCCTTTTCATTCATCTTTTCAATAAATTTTTCTTCACTTCCTAATACATTTCTAGCTAAGGCTTTAGCGGCATCCGCACCCGATGGAAGTAATAGACCATATAATAAATCTCTATAAGTAACTATCTCTCCTTTAGTAAAACCAGCTGTAACGGCATTAGCTTCAGCTAGACCTTTAAAATCATCGGAAGTTAACATTACTTGTCTATCTAAATCATCAATGTTTTCTAAGGTTATTAAGGCGGTCATTATTTTAGTTAAACTAGCTATAGATGCTTTTTCATCGGCATCTTTTTCATATATTACTTCTCCACTATCCATATTATATAAAATGGCATTTTTAGAAGAAATATTTAACTCTAAAGCATTTGCTTTACTTGCAAATAAAATAAAAATTAAAAGAAAACTCAAAACTTTTTTCATTGTATTCACCAATTTAATTATACCTTATATAATGGAAAAAAAGAAGTACAAAACTTCTTTTAAGACTTTTTAATAGCTACAGCACCATGAGGACTTAAGTAACCTGGCTTTGAGTTTTTTAAAGTATATACCTTAGATGGTGTATTATATTCTTTTGGAATTGGAAAACTAGTTTCTTCATCACTTCTATTGATGGCGACTAAAATTTTATTTTCTTTATTGTATCTTTCATAGACAAAGTATTTTTCATTGATGTCTTGAATTTCTAATTCAGCTTCTTTTAAAAATGGTTCATTTGTCCTTATTTTTCCCATGTGTTTAAAAAAATTTAATAGTTCAGTATCATAATTTTCTTTAGGATAAGGTTTTCGGTTAGATAGATTACCCATACCTTGCATACCTATTTCATCACCATAGAATATAGATAAAATTCCCGGTAAGAAATTTAATGTAAAAACGTAAGTTTCGTATATTTTTTTACCTTCTGAATATTGCTCTGGAGTTAGTGAGTAGTTTTTACACCAATTATAATCATTGTTGTTTAAATTCCAAGCCCACTCACCATAATAATCAAATTCGTTTGAAGCAAATAAATTAATAGCTCTGGTAATATCATGAGTCGATGTAAAATTCATTAAAGTTTTAATGGTGTCTTCAGGATACTCATTTAAAATGTCTTTTATGGTATATGACAATTTATGAACATCAGCATACTTAAAATATCTAAGTAAGGCATCAATAAATACATAATTCATGACACTATCCATTTCTTGACCAGATGAGATATATTCTCTATTCATTCTCATCGGATTTTTCCAAACTTCACCGATTATAAAACCATCTTGTTTGTTTCTTTTTACTGCTTTTCTAATTAATTTTATAAAATTATCTGTTAGTTCATCAGCAACATCTAATCTTAAACCATCAATGCCTAAACTAAACCATTTATCAATGATTCCATCTTTACCTGTAATATAATTTATCCATTCTATTGAATTACCATCACATTCCGGTAAATTTTTCATACCCCACCAATAATCGTATTTAATCTTTCCATTTTCTTCATGTTTTCTAAAGAATGGGCTATAAATAGAATCTAATGATTGATAAGCCCCTATTTCAGGATATGTACCATATTCATTAAAATATTTACTATCGTTACCTGTGTGATTAAACACAGCATCTAAAACTATTTTCATATCTAATTTATGAGCTTTGTCACATAAACTTTTTAAATCTTCATTACATCCAGCATATAAATCTACTATTTCATAATCAGCAGCATCATATCTATGGTTAGATTGACTTTGAACTATTGGAGATAAATATATAATATTAACACCTAATGATTTTAAATATTCTAATTGATTTTCAACACCTTTTAAATCACCTCCATAAAAATCATTATTCCAAATACCATTTTTATCTGGACCAATTTGCACTTCTTCATTCCATGAATGATGAATATTTCTTCTTTCCATTTCTTCCATAGGCTTTTCACTTCCACGGTTAAAACGGTCTAAGAATATGTGATACATAATACCCCCCTTAGCCCAATCAGGTACATCAAAATTAACAGATAATTTAAATTCATTATCTTTATTTTTTAAAGACATTAAATTACCGTTAGCTTTAAATGAAAAATAATAATGATATATAGCTTTGGTTTCTAAATATAAATTAGTTTTAAAATAAGCCATATTATCTTCACTTTTAAAATATTCCATTGGATAAACATTACTGTCTATTATAAAATTTACATCTTCTATCCAACCTAAAGCCATTGGAATTTGAATAATTACTTCGTATTTGTTGCCATCATCTGAAGTTATAATTGGGTTTAATTTAAATTTAATGCTTTCTATTTCATTCATACACCATACTTCCTTTTATGTTTTCATTATAATATAACTTAGAAAAAAAATCTACTTGGTTTTTGTTTAGTAGTATAAAGGTTATTCTATTAATTAAAATTATAAAAGCATTTAATTATCAAGAACAAAATACCAAAATAAATTTTGATATTAGCTTACCTCACGGTAAGCTTTTTCTACTTCACAGAAACCTAAGATTTCTCCATAGACCAGTATCGGATAGTCGCTACCCTAATTTATATTTTATTTATGTCAAAATTTATTGATTAGATAGATTGTTCTAAATATAACATGTATTTTTCTAAACCTTTAAACATTATATTAACTGCTGCATTATAATCACGTTCATGCTCTGTATGACACACTGGACATTCCCAATTTCTTATACTTAAATCTTTAACCTCTTTATTTTGATAATTACATATATTGCAGATTTGACTACTTGGATAATATCTATCTATTTGTATTAATTTTTTATTATTCCAGTTAGCTTTATATTTAAGTACTCTAATTATTTCTGAAATGGGATTTTCGTTCAGCCCTTTAGCTACATAGTGATTCTTCTGCATTCTTTTAACATCCAAATTTTCAGTTACTATAATGTCATTTTCGGTTATTAGTTTATTTGTTATATCATGTATCATATGTTTTCTTGCATTTCTTATTTTTTGATATAATCTTTGTATTTTAAGTTTCATTTTATATCTGTTTTTACTTCCAGTCTTACATCTTGATATTCCCCTTTGTAAACCTATCATTCTTCTAGTATTTAGTTTAATGGTATTTTCTATTTTCTCATTAAATGATGTTACTATTAAATCTTTTATTCCTAAATCTATACCGATTATACTTGTTGGAATAATGGCCGGTCTTATTA
>CALVRI010000012.1 GCA_944358525.1 uncultured Bacilli bacterium
ATTCTTAACTGGATTTTTATGTAAGACTAAATTCTCATCTAATATATTGAAACTGGAATTTACTTTTTCATTTTACATCCGAAAAATTTTTAATAAAAGGAATAAAATTTATTGACATTCATATAATGAAATGGTATATTATTTATGCATTTTAATTTTAGATTTACTTTCGTGGTAAATCTTTAATTAAGAATAAAAATGAAACACCTGGGTATGTGTAATGGAAGGAGGTTAAATTATGCCAACTATTAATCAACTTGTTAGAAAAAGAAGAGGTTCTAAAACTAGAAAAAGTAAATCACCGGTTTTAAACATTGGATATAACAGCAAAGATAAAAAAGAGACAGTAAGTAATTCTCCACAAAAACGTGGTGTATGTACTCGTGTTGGAACTAAAACACCAAAGAAACCAAACTCAGCTTTAAGAAAATATGCGCGTGTTAGACTTTCAAACGGAAGAGAAGTAGATACTTATATTCCAGGAGAAGGACACAATTTACAAGAACACAGTGTTGTACTTGTTCGTGGTGGACGTGTTAAAGACTTAATCGGTGTTCGTTATCACATTATTCGTGGTACTATGGATACTGCTGGAGTTGATGCAAGAAGACAAGGCCGTTCTAAATACGGTGCTAAAAAGCCGAAAGGAAATTAATAAAATATAAATTTGGAAGGAGGATTATTATGCGTAAAAGAAGAGCTGTTAAAAGAGATGTTTTACCAGATCCAATTTATAATTCTAAAGTTGTTACTAAGTTAATTAATACAATGATGTTGGATGGTAAAAAAGGAACTGCACAAACAATTCTTTATGATGCATTTAATATGGTTAAAGAAAAAACTGGAACTGAACCAGTAGAAATATTTAACAAAGCTTTAGAAAACATCAAACCAGCTTTAGAAGTTAAGACAAGACGTGTAGGTGGAGCTAACTATCCAGTACCTATTGAAGTACGTCCTGATAGAGCTCAAGCTTTAGGACTACGTTGGCTTGTTCAATATGCTCGTTTAAGAGGCGGACATTCTATGGCTGAAAATTTAGCTAATGAAATAATCGATGCTTCTAACGGTGTTGGAGCTGCGGTTAAAAAACGTGAGGAAACTCACAGAATGGCAGAAGCTAATAAAGCATTTGCTCATTATAGATGGTAATTATAAGAAAGGAAATAAAATATGGCTCGTGAATATAGTTTAGAAAAAACTCGTAATATTGGTATCATGGCCCACATTGATGCAGGTAAGACTACTTGTACAGAAAGAATTTTATTCCATACTCACAAGATTCATAAAATCGGTGAAACTCACGATGGTGAATCACAAATGGACTGGATGGAACAAGAACAAGAACGTGGTATTACTATTACTTCTGCAGCAACAACTGCATATTGGAAGGGTTATAGATTAAATATTATCGATACACCAGGTCACGTTGACTTTACTGTTGAAGTTCAAAGAAGTTTACGTGTACTAGATGGTGCAGTTGCTTTAATCGATGCACAAGCTGGTGTTGAACCACAAACTGAAACAGTTTGGAGACAAGCAACTGAATACAATGTTCCTAGAATGATTTTTGCCAATAAAATGGATAAAATGGGAGCAGATTTTGAATTTAGTTTAAAGAGTATTGAAGAACGTTTAGGTGTTAATGCTAAACCAATTGAATGGCCAATTGGTGCTGAAAGTAATTTTACTGGTGTAGTTGATTTAATTACTAGAAAAGCTTATAAGTATGATGGAAAACCTGAAGAAAATCCAGAAATCATTGATATTCCTGCAGATTTAGTAGATATAGTTGAGGAAAAACGTAATGACTTAATCGAAGCAGTTGCAGAATTTGATGATGATTTAATGAATAAGTATTTAGAGGGAGAAGAAATTTCTGTTGATGAAATTAAAGCGGCTATTAGAAAAGGAACTTTAGCTGTTAAATTCTTCCCTGTAATGTGTGGTACTGCACTTGGAAACAAAGGTATCAAATTATTACTTGATGCTGTTGTTGATTATTTACCAGCACCTACAGATGTTGAAGCTATTGAAGGTGTTGATATGAATGGTAATGAAATTAAAAGACATCCTAGTGATAATGAACCATTCTCAGCTTTAGCATTTAAAGTTATGACTGATCCATTTGTTGGACGTTTAACTTTTATCAGAGTTTATTCTGGTCATTTATCTAATGGTTCATATGTATTAAATTCAAATAAAGATAAGAAGGAAAGAGTAGGACGTATCTTACAGATGCATGCTAATCACAGACAAGAAATTACCGATGTTTATACAGGAGATATTGCAGCAGTTGTTGGTCTTAAAGCTACAACTACAGGTGATACTTTATGTGATGAAAAACATGCTTGTATATTAGCTCCTATGGAATTCCCAGAACCAGTTATCGAACTTGCTGTTGAACCAAAATCTAAAGATGACCAAGATAAGATGGCTTTGGCTTTACAAAAATTATCTGAAGAAGATCCGACATTTAGAGCTACAACTGATCATGAAACTGGTCAAACTATCATTGCTGGTGTTGGTGAATTACACTTAGACATCATTATTGATAGAATGAAGAGAGAATTTGGCGTTGAAGCTAATGTTGGTAACCCACAAGTTGCTTATAGAGAAACTATTAAGAAAAAAGGCGACTGCGAAGGAAAATACATTAAACAATCAGGTGGTCGTGGACAATATGGACACGTTTGGGTTGAATTTGAACCTAATCCTGGTAAAGGATATGAGTTTGTTGATGCTATTGTTGGAGGTGTAGTTCCAAGAGAATACATTCCAGTGGTAGATAAAGGCTTACAAGAAGCTATGGAATCTGGTATTTTAGCTGGATATCCTGTAATTGATGTTAAAGCTACTTTACATGATGGATCTTATCATGATGTTGATTCATCTGAAATGGCATTTAAAGTTGCGGCATCTTTAGCTTTAAAAGAGGCTAAGAAAAATTGTGATCCAGTTATTTTGGAACCAATTATGAGTGTTGAAGTAACAGTTCCAGAAGAATTCTTAGGAACAGTTATGGGTGATATTACTGCAAGACGTGGTAGACCAATGGGTCAAAGCTCACGTGGTAATGCTTTGAATATTGATGCAATGGTACCACTTTCAGAAATGTTTGGATATGTAACAAGTTTACGTTCTAATACACAAGGTAGAGGTAACTTCTCAATGAAGTTTGATCACTATGAAGAAGTACCTAAAAATATCGCTGAAGATATTATCAAAAAAAATGGTGGAAACTAAATTAAAACAGTTGAAATTTTAGTTTAGTCATGTTAAAATGTTTATTGAAATAAGAAAAAGGAGGAAATTAAAATGGCAAAAGAAAAATTTGACCGTTCAAAACCACATGTTAATATTGGTACTATTGGACACGT
This sequence comes from uncultured Bacilli bacterium, assembly GCA_944358525.1. Classification (GTDB taxonomy): domain Bacteria; phylum Bacillota_I; class Bacilli_A; order RF39; family UBA660; genus Coprosoma. The sequence goes on from CALVRI010000012.1 coordinate 3,381, forward strand.
TGACCATGGTAAAACAACATTAACTGCGGCTATTACAAAATATTTATCAGATCAAAATCCTAGCTGGGCTAAATTCGAGGCTTATGCTGATATCGATAAAGCTCCAGAAGAAAGAGAAAGAGGTATTACTATTAATACTGCTCATATCGAATATGAGACAGCTAATAGACACTATGCTCACGTTGACTGCCCAGGCCACGCTGACTATGTTAAAAACATGATCACTGGTGCTGCTCAAATGGATGGTGCTATCTTAGTTATTGCTGCTACAGATGGACCTATGGCACAAACTCGTGAACACATCTTACTTTCACGTCAAGTTGGAGTACCTCGTATGGTTGTATTCTTAAACAAATGTGATATGGTAGATGATGAAGAATTATTAGACCTAGTTGAAATGGAAGTTCGTGAATTATTAACTGAATATGGTTATGATGGCGACAATACTCCAATTATCAGAGGTTCTGCTTTAAAAGCTCTTGAAGGAGATGCTGCTTACGAAGCTAAAATTGGTGAATTAATGGATGCTGTTGATTCATGGATTGAAACTCCAGTTCGTGATAATGACAAACCATTCTTAATGCCAATTGAAGATGTATTCACTATTACAGGTCGTGGTACAGTTGTTACTGGACGTGTTGAACGTGGTGAATTAAAACTTAACGAAGAGGTTGAAATTGTTGGTTTAAAACCTACTAAGAAAACAGTTGTAACTGGTATTGAAATGTTCAGAAAACAATTAGACTTTACTGAAGCAGGAGATAACACAGGTTTATTACTTCGTGGTGTAAGCCGTGATGAAGTTGAACGTGGTCAAGTTATCGCTAAACCAGGATCAGTTACTCCACATACTAAGTTTAAAGCTCAAGTTTATGTACTTAGTAAAGAAGAAGGTGGAAGACATACTCCATTCTTCAGTAACTATCGTCCACAATTCTACTTCCGTACAACTGATGTAACTGGTGTTATTGAATTACCTGAAGGTGTTGAAATGGTAATGCCTGGTGACAATGTTGAAATGACAGTAGAATTAATCGCACCAATCGCTATTGAAAATGGTACTAAATTCTCTATCCGTGAGGGTGGTAGAACAGTTGGTGCTGGTAACGTTTCAGAAGTTATTAAATAATATTGTTTAATTTAGTCAGAGAATTATTCTCTGGCTTTTTAATTTACATTTATTCAAAATAATTCTTGCTATTAGATTATTAATAAGGTATAGTAATGGTAGGAGGTCATTTTATGGAAAAAGAGGGGTTAAAGAAAGAATTAAAAAATTATGAGAGAAATGTAACAATTATTTTAGTAATTTTAACGGCTATTAGTTTAGTCATTGATTTTTTGTCTTATACATGTATGGTATATGGTGATGCTTCTTTTTATAATACTGATGCAATAAGAAGTGTTATAGATAGTGGTTGGTTCATGACAATAATTTGGGTGGACAACATTGCTATTTATGTAACTAATTTATTTTATGCGGCAGCTGTTATCGATTCTAAGCGCAATTTAATAGTTAAAATTGCTTTTGCTATTTTCTCAATTCTTTCAACATTGTTAATTAATATTCAGATTGTTAATTTAATAGCTAGTGCATTTGGAATGTTTTAAAATTTGATTAGAAATTATAAATGATTTCTAATTTTTATTTGGACTATATTTAAATTTTAAAAATACTATAGATACTTTCAATTTCATTGACTTTTATATGAAAAAACAATATAATTTTATGTAGGGAAAGGGTGTTTTTATTATGCTGCAAAAACCAAAAGGAACTTATGATATATATGGTGATAAAGCTTTAACTTATCTTTATTTTAGAAAGTTAGTAGAAGCTTTAATGGATAAATATAATGCGAAGTATTTTGAAACTCCAATATTTGAAAGTAGTGAACTTTTTCATAGAGGTGTTGGTGAAACAACAGATATAGTAAGTAAAGAAACTTATGATTTTAAAGATAGAGGAGATAGAAATATAACACTTAGACCAGAAGGAACTGCAGGTATTGTTAGATGTTTTATTGAAAATAAATTATATGCGGAGAATTTACCTTTAAAGGCTTGGTATTTAGGTCCAATGTTTAGATATGAAAGACCGCAAGCTGGCAGATATAGAGAGTTTTATCAGTTCGGTTTTGAAGCTTTTGGGAGTTTTGATGCAATGATGGATGCGGAAGTTATTGGTATTGTTTGTAATTTATTTAAAATTTTAGGTTTGAAAGGTGTTAGTGTAAATATAAATACTTTAGGTGATAAGGAATCTAGAGAAAATTATAGAAAAGCATTACTTGATTATTTTAAACCTTATTTGAATGATTTATGTGATGATTGCAGGAGAAGATATGAAAAAAATCCATTACGTATTTTAGACTGTAAGGTAGATAGTTCAAATGAAATTATGAAGAATGCTCCTAAAATGACTGATTATTTGAACGAAGAAAGTAGAATACATTTTGATAAAGTTAAAAAATATTTAGATGCGATGGGTATAAATTATAAAGTAAATCCAAGTATTGTTAGAGGACTTGATTATTACACTCATACTGTATTTGAAGTTCAAGCTGATATTGAAGGGTTTGGCTCACAAAATACTTTAGCTGCTGGTGGAAGATATGATCATTTAGTTGAATTTGTTGGTGGACCTAGTGTACCTGGTGTTGGATTTGCAGTTGGACTTGAAAGGTTGTTTTTGGCTTTAGATGCAGAAAACATAGATATTAGAGAAATAATATACCCAGATGTTTATATATTTAGTGCAGAGGATGAGCAAAAACCTTATGTTTTATCACTTTCTAATGATTTAAGACTTGCTGGTTTTAATGTTGAGATAGATTATAATGGTAAGAGTTTTAAAAGTAATTTCAAACAAGCTGATAAAGTGAATGCTAGATATATTATTATAATTGGTGAAGAAGAAGTGGAAAGTAAAATATTAACTGTTAAGAATAATGAAACAAAAGAAGAATATAAGGTTAAATTAGATAAAATAATAGAATTTTTAGATGAAAAATTAGGTGAGGAACATGAAGATTAATAATACTAGTATAAATAAAAAAAATGTTGATGAGGTTGTTACACTTTATGGCTGGGTTAATAAAAAAAGAGATTTAGGTGGGCTTATATTTATTGATTTAAGAGATAGAAGTGGACTAATTCAGTTAGTAGTAAATCCAGATAGTAAAGTATATGAAGTTGCTAGTACACTTAAAAATGAATATGTTATTAAAGTTAGTGGTAAGGTTGTTTTAAGAAAAGAAGCTAATAAGAATTTGAAAACTGGTGAGGTTGAAGTTGAAGTTCAAAAGCTAGAGATTTTAAATAAGTCGGCGGAGCTTCCATTTGATTTAAATAATATGACAGCTTTAGAAGATACTAGATTGAAATATCGTTATTTAGACTTAAGAAGAGAAGAACTTAAGAATAATTTATTTATTAAACATAAGATTATGCAAAGTGCAAGAAAATATTTAAATTATTTAGAATTTATGGAAATTGAAACTCCAATTTTATGTAAGTCAACTCCAGAAGGAGCGAGAGATTATTTAGTACCTTCTAGAGTGAATAAAGGATGTTTTTATGCATTACCACAGTCACCACAACTTTTTAAACAAATACTTATGATGAGTGGTATGGAAAAATATTATCAAATTGCTAGATGTTTTAGGGATGAAGATTTACGTGCAGATAGACAGCCAGAATTTACTCAAATAGATATGGAAACAAGTTTTATGTCAGAAGATGAAATCATGAGTATTACAGAGGGTTTACTTTATAATGTTTTTAAAGAAGTAAAAGATATTGAAATTAAATTACCTATTGATAGAATGACTTATGATGAGGCGATTAATTTATATGGTTCAGATAAACCTGATTTAAGATTTGAAAACCCAATTTTTGATATTACAGATAATTTTATAGATAGTGATTTTAGTTTATTTAAAACAATAATAAATGATGGCGGAATTATTAATGCTTTAGTATTTAATGTGGCTGATAAATATTCTAGAAAAGATATTGATAAATTAACTGATTATGTCAAAACATATGGGGCTAAAGCTTTGGCTTTTCTTAAGTATAATGATGAGTTTACTGGTAGTATTGCTAAGTTTATAACACCTGAAATTGGTAAAGCTTTAAAAGAAAAATTAAATTTAAAGAATAATGATTTAATTTTAATTATTGCTGGTAATAAGAAAATGGTAAAAACATCTTTAGGTGCTTTAAGGTGTAAAATAGCTAGAGATTTAGATTTAATTGATAAAAATAAATACGCATTAACTTGGGTAACGGATTTTCCAATGTTTGAATATAGTGAGGAAGAAGGTAGATATATATCTTGCCATCATCCGTTTACTTTACCAAAGGATGTTAATAGTTTATGTGATAAGGAAAATGCTAAAGCATATGCTTATGATATAGTTATAAATGGCTATGAAGCTGGTGGCGGGAGTTTGAGAATATATAATCCAGATGATCAAGAAAAGGTTTTAAGTGAACTTGGATTTAGTAAAAAAGAGGCTGAAGCAAAATTTGGATTTTTGTTAAATGCTTTAAATTATGGATGTCCTCCGCATGGTGGGCTTGCTATCGGTTTAGAAAGACTTACTATGATATTGTGTGGGACAGAAAATATTCGTGATGTAATTGCTTTTCCAAAAACAACTAGTGCATCATGTTTGATGACTGAAGCACCTAGTGAAGTAACTGAAAAACAGTTAGAAGAATTACATATAAAATTAAACGATTAAGATATAAAAGGGGCTTTATGATTGGAATGATTTTATGAATAGACAAATGTATTATGAATTACTTAAAGAAAATATATGCATTCAAGATGAAGCTTTAAAAAAATTAGTATGGGTATTATATAATGATTATTATGGAGAAAATAGTATTAAGGAAAATATATTACTTATAGGTGATCTTGGAAGTGGAAAAACTACTATGATAAAGGAAACTGCAGAACTTATGGATATACCGATGGGTGAGGTTTATAATGCTTTTTCATCAAATGAAATAAATTATGATTTGATTGCTAGTGGTTTATTTCAAATGAATATGAATGGTAATAATGATGGAGAAGGTATTTTATTACTTCATGATTTTCAAGATAGTTTTATTTATGGTCATAACCAAGAATTTAATGCAATGATAGCTTCTGGAATTTTGAATTTAGGTGAATATGGTTATTTTAATTCATCTGATGTAATATTTATTGGTGAGATAGATACTGATAATGTTCGTAATATTTTTGTAGGGAGTCAAGGATTATCTGATTTAGATAATGATGATTTTGTATCGCCGACTTTAAATATTATAAAAGGTTATTTATCAAAGGCAAACCGGATTTTAGAAAATGAAAATGGTGATAGATCAGCAAATGTTGGTTTTGAAAAATATATTTCAGATATAATTAGAAATCGTTTTTTAAGTTCTAATAGTATGCAGGCTTTTAAAAGAAAAATTTATATGGAAGATATGGGTACTGAGGAAATAGTTAAAGCTTTATCATCACCAATTTCTGCTTTGAATTTATATAAAGATGATTTATTAGATGAATATATTGATTCAGATGTGTTTAGAAAAAAGGTTGCAGGATATATCTTAGAAAGTGGAGAAGGTCTTCATGCGACTGAAGCGGCTATTGAGAATACGTTTATAAATGATGCTAAAAAAAATAAGAAAGTTTTAAAAAAGGATTCTTTGTTTATTTCTCGCAGGAAATAAAATCGCGGAGGTATTTATGGAAACAAAAGAATTATATAATGAATTGAGAGATTTGCTATGTAATCAAGATAAGGCTTTAAAAGATCTTGTTTGGACTATAGCTAGAAATAGAAAATTGAATAGACCTAAAAATGCTTTATTGATAGGTGAACTAGGTAGTGGAAAAACTACAATGGTAGAATTAACTGCTCGTAAAATGGGTATACCTGTAGTTGGAATGTCAGGTTTTTTTACTCCACAAGGAGTAGAACCTATGGTTTTATATAATGCTTTTATGGGATTGTTTGCTGAAAATAATCAAAAAGGATGTCAAGGAATTGTTTTGATTCATGATATGAAAGATGTTTTTCTATACGGAGGTTTTACTACTTTAAATTCTATAATTACTTCTGGTTCTTTTACTTATAATAATCATGTTATTGATGTTAAAAGTACTATGTTTATTGGTGAGATTGATAATAATGGTTTAGAAGATTGTTTTACTTCAAATCCTATATATACAATTGATGATATAGATAAAGCAATTTATCCTTCGGTATGTAGTAGTGATGAGGTTACTGAAGTAATTAGCAATATAATAGATGTTTATGGTGGTGTTACTGATGAAGAAGTAGATAGTAATATGTTTAATGATCAATATAGGGAAGCATTAAAAAAGACTTTTTTATCTCCAGAGTGCAGTAAAGTATTTAATAAAAAAATTTTTATGGATGCGATTGGTTTTGAGGATATTAAAAAAGCCTTAAATTCTCCAGTATCAGAATTACAAACATATAGTGATGATTTATGTGAAGAATATATTTCATCACCGCAATTTATAAATTCAGTGGCTGGACATATCAGTGAGAGTTTAGTTGGTTTACATGATTTAGATGATGCCGTTAGAGATGTATCTAGAATAGATAGTAAAAGGAAGATTAAGGTTTATAAAGAGAATTCTTTATTAAAATTATAGATATGGAAAAATATCAAGAAGTAGAAAGAAGTATTATTAAAAAATTTAGACCATCTATATGGCATAATTTTGTTAAAGCAGTTAGTAATTATGATTTGATTAGTGAAAATGATAAGATAGCTGTTTGTATAAGTGGTGGTAAAGATTCTTTTTTGCTTGCTAAATGTTTAGAAGAACTTCAAAAACATGGAAAGATTAAATTTGATTTAGAATATGTTATCATGAATCCAGGGTATACTGATGAGATTTTAAATAAAATTAAGGATAATTTAAAGATTTTGAATATAAATGCCCATATATTTGAAAGCCCTATTTTTAAAATTATTAGTAAAGAAAAAAATCCTTGTTATTTATGTGCGAAAATGCGAAGAGGATATTTGTATAATTATGCTAAGGAACTTGGATGTAATAAAATAGCATTAGGTCATCATTTTGATGATGTTTTAGAAACTATTTTAATGAATTTAATATATAATGGTATGTATGCGGGAATGATGCCTAAACTTAAAAGTGATAATTTTGAGGGTATGGAACTTATTAGACCTTTATATTTAATTAGAGAAGATAATATTTTAGATTGGGTCAAATATAATAATTTATCATTTATTGATTGTGCGTGCAGTGTTACTAAAAGAGATAAAGGAAAACGTAAAGAGATGAAAGAATTAGTTAAAACTTTGAAAGAATATTATGCAGATGCAGATAGGAATATATTTAAATCTTTAAGTAATGTTAAATTAGATAAGGCTATAACATACTTTGAAGATGGTAAAATGTATAATTTTTTGGATAAATACTAAATGGTAAATATTGTTAACTTTTGTAAAGATACTAGTCAAACTAAAATATATATGATATAATTTAATTGTCTAAAAGAAGAATACCGCTATGAAAAACCTACTAAGTATAACGATTGGGAATCTAATTCGTTGGTGGTGTAGAATACTTTATTTTATTAAAGGATCCTAAAGCTGATGATGTGATGCCCACCTGGGAGATCAGGTTTTTAATTCGTTAAGGTTTCTCTTTTGGACTTTGCTTATATAAAAGTCCTTTGAATTTTTTCAAAGGACTTTTTTGCATACTAGGAATTTGCTTTATTAAAATAATTTTTCAGTAAATTTAAACATTTGTTTTGCATGGTTAAATTTAATTTATTTTACACATATAATATAGAGATAATAGATCTATTATTTTTATATTATTTAAATAGAAGTTTATATTTTTAATATTTATCATTAAAAATATGAAAAAAGTTAAATTTTTACAATTTTATGTAGGTTGATTGCCATATTTGTGATATAATAAGTGGCACGACAGAAAGTGAGGAGAGTATGAGGTTTAAAAACTGTCTAGGGGTGGCATGTTTTATACTAGTGCTTTTTGTCAGTTGTTTTTTAAATGGAGGTATTAATCAAAACTCTGATTTAAAGATGACTTCAAATGAGAGCGGTATTAGTACAGCTCTTAATGGCAACCAGATTAGCACAAATTTTAATAACAACCAGATTAGCACACAAAACTTAATGACTTCACAATTTGCTCGTGAAGTAAACCATGATTTAGCAGATTATCTAATTCCTGAAAATAGTTATTTTGCCATTAATGGTCAAGAACTTGATGAAAATATAACTGTTAATTATGGAGATGCGATTGACGTTCATTTAGAATGGTCTTTGCCTAATACTGAAAGGTGGACAACAGATGATGTTTTCACATATCAATTACCTAAAGGTTTTGAATTTACAAATGTGCAAAATGGACCAGTTAGAAATGAAAGTGGTCAAACTGTTGGTGTTTATACCATAACTAATAATGAAGTAATGATTCAGTATACTGATGAGAACTTTGTAAAATTAAGTAATATTGTAGGGGCATTAAATGTATCAGGTAAAATTACCGAAAGTTCTTATAACAGTGGTGATGGAGGAATTATTGACTTAAATATACCTGGTGTTGGTCATATTTTAGTTAATGTTAATCCAACTAGTGCTTTAAGAATTAATAAATCAGTTACAAAAATTGATACAGATACTTATGAATTTAATGTTGTAGTAAGATCTATAACTGATAATACAAATGTAGTAATTACTGATACAATGGGTAAATATTTAGAACTTATTAATAATTCACTTAAAATTACTAATAATGGTTCTATAATGACTGATGGAGTTAAACTTACTATTAATTCATCATTAAATTTTGTTTATGAAATAGAAAAACTAAATAAAGGTGATGAGGTAGTTATAACTTATCAAGTTAATGTTTTAGATGGAGGTTTTATTAGTAACTCTACTGATAATGATTTAAGAAATACAGCTAGTGTTAAAAGCGACGAATTACCTAATGGTATTTCAGCTAGTGCATTAGTTACTACTAAAAAAGCTAGTTTAAGTAAAAGTGGTAGTTATAACATTAGTGATAATACAGTTACATGGACTATCATTGTAAAACCTGGAGAAAAGGGTGTAACTTTAGAGGATATTATTTCAGACGATCAAGAAATTACTGGTAACATCAAAGTTGAAGAGAGTGATAATGGTTCAACCTATTATGATTCTGAGTTAGTAATAACGGTTTCTGATTTAGAAAAAGGTTATACTTTTACTGCTGATTCTACAGGTAATAAAGCTTATAGAATTACTTTTAAAACTAAAGCTACAACAACTGGGGCTACTCAGTTATATAATAAAGCTACTATTTATGTTGGAGATAGTGATCATGTAGATAAAGATGCTACTGTAGGTCTTGTTCCAGGTGTAAATATTGATAAAACTGTTTCTAGTGCAGATGATAGAGAAGGCATTATTAATTGGAATACAAGAGTAACTATTCCTAATATTGATAATAATTTAAAATATACTATCTTTAAAGATGTTTTAGGTACAGGTCTTACTTTAGTAAAAGATTCAGTTAAAGTAAATGGCCAAACAATAGATGAAACCACAAATTATAAACTTGAAATAACTGATAATGGATTTAATATTGATTTTGGAAAAATTAATCCTGGACAAATATTTGATATATCTTATCAAACAGAATTTGATAACAGCGAATCTCAAAAATTTACAAATACTGCGACAGTAAGTGTAAATGGTGAGGAAAAGTCAGATACTGCTGAGTACAATTACAATAAGAAGAGTAATTATATTCAAAAGAAAGTAACTACATCTGAGGATAGTTTTAGTAAAACTGGAATTGCTAGATGGGAAATTACAATCGACAGATTACCTAAAAATGTAACGGATGCTTTTGTTACGGATGTTATTCCAGAGGGTATGGAATTCATTGAAAATTCTGCTAAGATTGTTATTAATAATAATACTTATGATCTTGCTGTTATTCCAAATAATAATAAATTAATATTCAATTTGGATAATTATATGGCAAGTCTAGATCAAGGTAGTGCGACAATTTATTACGAAACTAGATTAATCGATATATTTAGTGAACAAAAAAAATATACAAATAAAGCAAATATTACAATTGATGATGAGACTTATCCAGATGTTGAAGCTTCTATCACAGGGCAAGTTACTAATTTATTAAGTAAAACTGCTGTTTATAATACTTCTACAGCGCCTTTAGTTGAATATACAATTAAAGTTAATGAAGGAGCAGCTGATATTTCACCAACTTCTAATAAACTTAGATTAGAAGATCAAATGGGAAGTGCAATTGAGTTTGTCAGAGGTTCATTAAACATTGATGGAGAAGCAGCAGATAGTGATAGTTATACTTGGGATAGTGAAAATAGGGTATTAATTATTAATGTTCCAGATGAAACTTCTTTAACGATAACATATCAAGCGCTTGTAACCTTAATTCCTGGTGATGAACTTAATGATGAAAATGCCTTTAATAGAGTTAATTTAGATGGATATGATGAAAATCAAGCTGAATCTGAATGGATTATTAAAGGTGAGGTTTTAGAAAGTAACGCATCATCTTCTAGCGATTCAGCAACACTTAGAGTTTATAAACACAAAGAAGGAGATGCAAATACACCACTTGCAAATGTAAAATTTAATTTATATGAAGTAGAATTTACAGTAGAAGATGGGGTATTTAATTTTACTGGTGAAGAAACATTAGTTAATAGTTTAACAACAGCTTCAGATGGATTTGCTAATTTTACAGGTCTTAATTATGACCGTGTTTATAAATTAGTGGAAACAGAAACATTAAATGATTATATTATAAATAGTGTGCCATATTATTTTGTATTTCCTGGCAATGATAATATAACTTATCCAGACTATGTTGATGGTGGTTATGAAATAACTAAATATGATCAATTGCAAATTGGAACTGTAGAAATTGGTAATGAATATTCATTTTTAGATATTAATATTAGTAAAGTTTGGGAAGATCATGATTATTCAAAAAGACCAGATTCAATTACAGTATATTTGAAACGTAATGGTGAATATGTTATAGAAAATGGTCAAAAGAAATCAGTTACTTTGAGTAGCAGTAATAATTGGCAGGCTTCTTTTGAAGGTTTAGTTAAGTATGATGATAATCATAATCGTTATAAATATACAATAGAAGAAGCAGTACCAGAGCATTATCAAGATGAATATAATGAATCATTTACTATTGATGAGGAAAATTGGATAATTACCAATACTTTAGATGATAGTAGTTTGACTATTAGTAAAGTTGTGGCTGGTAATGCGGGCGATAAAGATAAGGAATTTACATTTAAGGTTATTTTAACTGATAAAAATGGAAATCCTTTAGAAAATGAGTTTTTCTATAATGGTTCTAAAGAAGGTATCATTAAATCAGGAGATACTGTAAAATTAAAACATGGAGAGTCTATTATAATTAATGGTTTACCAGTAGAAACTAATTATGAAGTTATAGAATTAGAGGCTAATAGTGATAGATATGAAACAACTGCAACTAATGATAAAGGTACTATTGATTTTGATGAGAATAAAGTAGTATTTACTAATACTAAAAATGAAGGAAGTCTAACGATTGATAAAACGGTCGGTGGTAATAGTGGAGAGACTGATAGATACTTTAATTTTAAGGTTATATTATTTGATAAAGATGGTAATGTTTTAGAAGGTATATATAATTATACTGGAAGTAAAATAGGAACTATTAAATCTGGAGATATAATTAGATTAAAGCATGGTGAATCGATTACTATTACTGGACTACCTGTAGGAGCAAGCTATGAAGTTATTGAACTTGAAGCTAATAGCGATGGTTATACTACTAAAATTACTAATGGTAATGGAATTATTGGACTTGATGGAAATATTTCTTCATTTATGAATTATAAGGATATATTTAAGAAATATGAAAAATCTAATATTCCACAAACTGGTGGTAGTGATAATACTTCCATTTATGGAATTTTAACTTTAGTTTTTGGAATACTTGGCATATGTTTAGTTAAAAAAGTACGTGCTTAGAAAAGTATTGGTAGTATTATGTTTTATCATTTGTCTAATATTTTTAAGTTTATTTACTTTAGAATATTTAGACAAACAAGAAGGGGAGAACTTTTATAAAAATGTTCTCCCTTCTAATAATTTAATTGACATTGATAAATTAAAAAACGAGTATGATGAAGCTATAGGGTATATTGAAATTCCTAATACTAATATATCTTATCCAATTATGCAGGGAGAAGATAATAATTATTATTTAAAACATTTACCTAATGGTGATAGTAATAAAATTGGATCTATTTTTATAGATTATAGAAATAATGAATTTAACGATCAAAATACAATTATATATGGGCATAATTTTAATAATGGTACAATGTTTAGTGATTTATTAAATTATAAATCGGATGATTTTTATAAAAATCATTCAAAATATGCTATTTATGTAAGTGATAGAAAAATGGAAGTAGAAATTTTTGGAGTATATGTATTAGATGTAACCAAAGAAAAAATACCTATTAATTTTGAAACTTTAGATGTTTTTAATGATTACATAGATAAGATAATGGAGAATAATCTTATTAAAAGTAATTTTGAAATTAATGAAAACGATAGATTAGTTTCTTTATGTACATGTGCGAATGGTTCATGGAAAAATAGATTGATTGTCGTTGGAAAAGTTATATAAAATATAGCCTAACTTTTAATGTTAGGCTATTTATTTTTGGATTAATTCTTTGATTTTTTCAGTGTTTTTAAAATTGGTTTTTGCTATTTCATTTAAAATATTAATGCCGTGTTCTTTTACTAATTTAGCACCGACTTCATCGACTATTGATCCAGCGCCTTTAGGTAGTGTGTAATTATATTTTTTAGAAAGTTTATCAATTTCTTTAATAAAGATATACCTACTGATGATGGCTGAACAAGCAACGGATAAGCATTGGTCTTCGGCTTTGGTAATAAAAGTAATATTTCTTTGAACATTAGGCATTTGTTTTAAATAATTATAATAAACATATTTTTCAGCAAATTGGTCAACAACAATATAATCATATTGTTTATATTGTTTTGTCATTTCTATTAAAACTTTATTATGTAAAATAGCTTTCATGGCATTCATATTGTATTTACTATGTTTTTGATTATATTCTTTATTGCTTAAGGTCATGGTGTAATATGGTATTTTTTTTATGATTTGTGGAGTTATTTTTAAAATTTGTTCATCGGTTAATTTTTTAGAATCTTTAACGCCTAAACTTTCTAAAAATGGTATATTTTCTTTAGTAACATAAGATGCTGTTACAACAATTGGTCCAAAATAGTCTCCGGTTCCAACTTCATCTGAGCCAATAGTGTTTGCATAGTAGACTTTAGAATTTTTTTTTGTTTCTTTTTTTTCATTACTGGCTACTTTCATATCAATCTTTTTATTTGGATTTAAATTTTTTTCCATTTGTGACCATAGATTTGCATCTATATCTGCGCTTATACCTTGAAAGACGGCTTTTCCTGATTGGTATAATGTTACAACGGTGTCAGCCTCATCGGCTTGAAAGACAGCATAAGGTGGGGTTTTAATTCTTTTTTTATCTTCAAAATATTCGTTCATTTTATTCATTGTATTTTCACTGACTTTTAATGTTATTGTTTTTACTGGTTCTTTTTTCATAAACATCACCTGTAAATATTTTAACATATTTCTATTTTCATAACAATAAAACTTTACTTTTTACTTATTGGTATAATATAATTAATAAGGAAGGGGATAATATATGAATGTTGTAGATATATTAATTATTTTATTTATATTGCTAGGAGCTGTTGTTGGCTTTAAACAAGGATTTACTAAAAGTTTAGTTAGTTTTTTAGGTATAATTGTAGTAACAATACTTGCGTATTTTTTGAAAAATCCTGTCAGTGAATTTTTGATGAGTTTTTGTCCATTTTTTGGTTTTGGAGGAATTATAAAAGGTGTTACTGTTTTAAATATTGCGGTATATGAAATTATTGCATTTATATTAGTTTTCAGTATTTTAATGATATTATTAAAAGTTTTATTAGTAACTACAGGGGTTTTAGAAACTATTTTAAAGTTTACTATTGTTTTAGGTATTCCATCTAAAATATTAGGAGCTGTTGTAGGAGTGATAAAACATTACATTATTGTATTTTTTGTTTTATATTTACTTTCTATGCCAAATTTTGTAGATGTTGATTTTATAAAAGATTCAACATATCGTGAACCAATTTTAAAAAATACACCACTTCTTTCTAATGTTGCGGAGTCTTCACTTAAAGTATTGGATGAATTTAAAGGTTTAAGCGATAAGTATACAAATTCAGAAAACAGTAATGAATTTAATTTAGAAACTTTAGATTTATTTTTGAAATATAAAGTTGTTACTGTAGATGCTGTTAAAAAACTTGATGAAAGTGGTAAAATAAATATAAAAGGAATTGATTCTGTAATAGAAAAATATGAGGAGGAATAATAATGGAAATAATAAAGGGAAGTGCTGATAATTTTGATGAGATTATAAGTAAAGGAGATGTATTAGTTGATTTTTTCGCTACTTGGTGTGGACCATGTAAGATGCTTGCACCAGAATTAGAAGAAATTAAAGATAAGGTACAAATTATAAAAGTTGATATTGATGAAAATTTGGAATTATGTAAGAGGTTTGGAGTTATGAGTGTACCTACTTTAATTTATTTTAAAAAAGATGGTACATATGATGTGCATATTGGATATATGACTAGTGATGAAATTTTAAAATTTGTCCAAAAATAAAACTATTAGGAAAATTCTTAATAGTTTTTAATTGTTTTTCATATTTAGTTTTATTTCTTTGTTCATGGATATTTTGTGATACTTGATATTACATTTGTCAAATAAAGTTCTAGATGCAATATTGTTATCGCTATTCGCATATTTGTCGTTTAAATAAATTACTTCTTTTATTCCTGCTTGAATAATGATTTTAGCACATTCATTACATGGAAATAAATCAACATATATTTTTGCTTTTTCTAAATCTTTTTTGTTTCCACGGTAGTTTAAAATAGCATTTAATTCTGCATGGCAAACATAAGGATATTTAGTATTTAAGTTTTCTCCGTCTCGTCCCCAAGGAAATTCATCATCATTAAATCCGTTAGGGGCACCATTATAACCGATTGAAAGTATCCTATTATCATCGCTTACTATACAAGCACCAACTTGAGTTGAAGGATCTTTACTTCTCATAGCGCTTAGTTCAGTAATGGCCATAAAGTATTCATCCCAAGATAAATAATTTTCTCTTTTCATAATTTCACCTCTGTTATAATTTTATCATATTTTACCTTTCTTGACTATTTTGAATAATATGTATTTTCTGATATAATATTCTGTGGTGATACATTATGAAAAAACTATTTGGAATTGCTTTTATAACTGTTTTGCTTGATCAGCTTATTAAAAATGGTTTATTGTTTTTTATGAATTATGGTCAGTCTATTACTATAATTAAAAATTTCTTTAATATAACTTTAATTGGTAATACAGGAGCGGCTTTTAGTATTTTAAGTTCTAATACTATTTTATTAATAATAATTTCAGTAGTTGTTTTAAATGTATTATATTTCTTTTTCATTAAAGGTAAAACATTAACCGATTTTGAACAAGTTTCATATGGTTTATTAGTTGGTGGAATTATGGGAAATTTAATTGACAGAGTTTTACGTATGCAGGTAGTTGATTATTTAGATTTTAACATTTTTGGATATAATTTTCCTGTATTTAATTTAGCTGATATTGTGATTGTTATATCAATGATTTTAATAGTTATCCAAATTATAAAGGGTGATAAAAATGAAGTATCAAGTAAATCAAAATGATATTAGGTTAGATAATTTTTTGGCAGAAGCTTTAGAGATTAGTCGAAGTCAGGTTACTAAGATGATTAAAGCTAAAGAGGTTTTGGTTAATGAAAAAATTGTAAAACCTGGTTTTTTATTAAAAGAAAGTGATATAATAACTGTAAATCATGTTAGTGAAGATGGCGTTAAACCAGAAAAGATGGATTTAGACATTGTCTATGAAGATGATGATGTACTAGTCATAAATAAAGCAAATGGAGTAGTGGTACATCCAGGTGCGGGAAATCATAGTGGTACTTTGGTTAATGGCCTTTTATATCATACTAAATTGAGTGATGTTAATGGTGAAGTAAGGCCTGGTATTGTACATAGAATAGATGCTTATACAACCGGTTTACTTATGGTAGCTAAAAATAATAAAGCTCACGAAATTTTAGCTGAAGAGTTAGCTGAAAAAAAGACTTATAGAAAGTATGTTGCTTTAGTTTGGGGAGTAATTGAAAGTGATACGGGTGAAATAGATGCTCCAATAGGTAGAAGTAAAAGTGATCGTAAAAAAATGGCTATACGTGCGGATGGTAAAGAAGCGATTACTCATTTTAAGGTTTTAAAAAGATATGAAAAGGCAACTTTAATAGAACTTAGATTAGAAACAGGAAGAACTCATCAGATTAGAGTACATATGGATTATATAGGACATCCTTTAGTAAATGATCCGGTATATGGTAATAGAAAGTTATTTGATGAAACAGGCCAGTGTTTACATGCAAAAGAACTTGGGTTTGTACATCCGACTACTGGAAAATATATGCAATTTGATAGTGAACTTCCTGAGTGTTTTACAAATATATTAAAAAAATTTGAGTAGGTGATATTGTGAACGAGATAGTGATTGATAAAAAAGAAGAATTGGTTATGAAATTACTCCATTATTTTATTACTGAAAGAGGTTATAATCCTGTAATAATTAGAGGAGTTAAGGATGAAATTTGGCTTGAAAATTTGGAAGATGATTACAAAATAGTTAGAATTGTTTCTGGTTATATTCATAATAATGAACAATTTAAGTTTGATATATTTAAAACTAAAAATTTACTTAAAACAATTAAGAAAAAAACACTATCATTTAAGATTAATGCATTAAGTATATTTGTTAATTTAGGTGATAATGTTGATATATCTGAATTTGAGGATACTCCTAATATAAAGTTTGCTAATATTCATGAAGCTGAAGATTTAAATAAATATCGCTTTGTAATTAATGCTTTTCCTGATATTACAAAAGATATGGATTTTAAAGAAAAAGGATTAGAATTATTTATGAAAATTACTAGTGATATTAATAAGAAGAATGAGGGAGATGCCAAGATGAATGAAGATGTGTTTAGTCCTAAAAAACCGGTTATAACATATGCATTAATTATAATTAATGTAATAGTATTTATTTTATCGATGTTTAATGATAGTATTTTACAAATGTTTGCGGTTAATAGATTTTATATAGTAGAACTTGGCCAATATTATAGGTTATTTACGGGAATATTTTTACATGCTAGTATATTACATATATTATTTAATATGTATGCTTTATATGTAATAGGAATGCAGCTTGAAAGCTTTTTAGGAAAGTGGAAATATTTAATTGTTTATTTGCTTTCTGGTTTAGGTGGTTCAATGCTTTCTATATTCTTTGATAATGGATTTAGTGTTGGCGCTTCTGGAGCTATATTTGGATTAATGGGAGCACTTTTGTATTTTGGATATCATTATAGAGTATATTTGGATAGTGTTGTTAAATCACAAATTATTCCTTTAATTGTTATTAATTTATTAATTGGATTTACTTCAACAGGAATTGATAACTGGGCGCACATTGGTGGTTTAGTTGGTGGTATTTTAGCTACTATGGCCGTTGGAGTTAAGTATAAATCAACTAAATTTGAGATGATAAATGGAGTTATAATGTATTTGATATTTATTGGATTTTTAGGATATATGGTTTTTGTTAGAGGCATATAAAAACAAGCTTTAGTGCTTGTCTTTTTTTGTGTAAGTTTTTTGTTTTTTATCTATTATTTCATTCATTTCTTCTTGATTTTCTAATTCATAAACCATTGCTTGATGGTTTTCTCTTGAAAGGGTAAATTGTGAAGTTTTTTCTTTATCGTTTGTTTTTTCTTTATTTAATTCGTTTTCTGAAACGTTTTTATTTTCTTTTAAGGTTTCTTCTTGGTTTTCTTGCGTTTGGTTTTTGTATTCTTCTAAATATTGTTTGATATTAATGGCTTGAAGTGGAATGGTTCCTAGGCTTAAAGCGGAACTTATAGCTAATAATATTTCGTTTGAGATATTAGCAATATTTAAGTTTTGAATAACAAGTGATGTATAACCTAAAATTAAAGCAATGGAAAGAGGCCATATTTTTATTTTTCCAAACAAGTTACTTTTTGGATTGCCACCTTTAGATAATAATTTTGCATTAACTAATGAAATTACACCTTCTAAAATACCGTTTATAGCAAATACGGGCATTACTGGTAATATACCAATGATTAATGCGAGTGAAAATATTTTATCAGAAACGGCATCTAACATTGCTCCTTCATTTGTTTCTTCTTTAGCAATAATTCTAGCGGCTTTACCATCTAAAAAATCGGATATTGCTAAAAAACTTATGGTTCCGAATAAAATAGGCAAAGATGTACCAGTATAAGCCATAATTGGAATTGCTATTCCACCAATAACCCTAGAAAAAGAGAGCCAATTTGGTATTAGTGATAATTTATTATCAGGATTAAATAATCCTTTGGTAAATTTTTTTGCAGTGCTTTTAATTGTGTCCATTTAATTCCTCCAATTTGTTTAATATTTTATCATAAAAGAAGCTTTTGTGTAAAATATTTTACATAATTTTATGTTTTATTTTTATAAGTGTTGATTTTTTTTTAAGGTTTATTTTATGATAGGAGTGCAAAAGAAATTTTGCGTTATATGGTCGCTTGTTTTTTTACCCAATTAAGTTTTCTATGATTTGGGTTAACTCTTTTTTTCTTGTTAAATTTATTGTTTTAAATCATAATTTTAAAATTATGATTTTTTTGTCAAATAGTGTCTAATCATGGTTAGATGTCCATATACAATATACCTATTATTTGATATAATATTTATAGAATAATTAGGAGGGCAATGCATATGAAAAAAGGATATAAAGCTATATTTGTTATAATGTTTTTTATACTTGGTTTCATACCTTTTCATAAGGTAGAAGCAGCATCTACATATACTGTAGAGATGGTTGCGAATCAAACTGGTAATAAGGTTGTTGGAACTTATAATAGCTATAGTGCGGCTTTGAATGCGATGAATGCCCAAAATTCGACATCTAGTAGTGTAGCAACTATTTATAGGAATGGTGTTCCTGTAGATAGTAAATATGCAATTTTTAAATTTAAACCGGGTAAAATATATAATTTATATACTTCTGCTACTGGATCTGCTTATACTTATATTCATGGTTCATATGGTACTGATGCGGCTTTACTTGGATATAGTGATAATGGAAGAGTTAAAGTGATGATAAGTGGATATACAGGTTGGACTGAAATAAGTAATGGTGTTGTTACTCCGATTTCTTTAATGGGAATTAATGGTAATATGATAAATGTTCCTGGAGGTTTAGGTATAAGAATTAGAAAAACTCCATCATTAAAAGGTTCTGTTATAACTCAGGTTGGAACTACTTCTAATTTTAGTTATACTGAGACTAGACAAGCTGATGGCTATACATGGTATAAAATTAGTTATAATGGATCAGAAGCTTGGATTGCTAAAACAGATAGTGTTACTGTTTTGACTGGTTCAAATAGTCTTGGAACTTATTATAATCATTATGGACCTACGGGTAATTTAATCCATCATTTTACTTATTATAATGGTTCTGGATATGGTGATACTTTTACTAATTTAGGAACTGCTCCTTCGTTTTTGACAAAAGATGTAAGATATTATAGTTTTGATGGAATATATTTTTATTCAAGTGTAACATCTATGCTTGATGATTATAGAGCTGGTAAATATTCAGGCAGTGTTAATTATAATAGTCCTTATTATGCTTATTATGTTTATTTACCAAGCCATTCAGTAACAGGTTATACTGCAAGTGATTTGGATAATATAATTGCAAGTAAAGGTTATAATGCATCAACTTCTAAAATGTATGGAACAGGGCAGTATTTTAAAGAAGCTGAAGCGACTTATGGACAAAATGCTTTGATGATGTTTAGTACTGCTATGAATGAAAGTGCGAATGGTACTAGTAAAATAGCAATGGATAAGAATAACTTATTTGGTTATGGTGCTTCTGATAGTAATCCTTATGATGGAGCATATTCGTATGATAGTCCAAGGGATTCAATTATGGATTATGCAAAAAGAACAGGTTCAAATTATTCGTTAGTTACAGGCGCTTATTACTACGGTGGTCATTATGGTAATAAATCAAGTGGTAGAAATGTTAAATACGCATCAGATCCTTATTGGGGAGAAAAACAGGCTAGTAATTCGTTCTTAAGTGATTTAGATTATGGCGGAAAAGACTTTAATTCAAGTACTATTGGAGTTACAAATAAAAGTTTTGCTAATGTATGGGTTTTTGATAAGCCTGAAAGAAGCGATGCGGCTCATAGATATAGTTTGAAAAATCCAAATACAAATGCATTGGTTTATGATGTTTCTGTAAATGTAGTAGATAAGGTGTTAGGTGCTAATAACGAATGGTTTTATAAAGTATATACTGATTTACCTACAAGTGAAAATCTACTTTATGGTTATGTTTTAGCTAATGAAGTTAATGTTTCTAATAATCAGCCGGTAATTACTGCTTCTGATAAAACAATTAAAGAAGGGGATGTATTTAATCCATTAGATGGTGTTAGTGCAAGTGATGTGGAAAATGGTAATTTAACAAGTAGAATCACATATGAAAGTGATGTTAAACCTGAAAAAGAAGGCACATATCATGTTACTTATACAGTAGTAGATAATAGTAATTTCCATGCTAGTAAAACAATTACTGTTAAGGTTATATCTGCTGAGCTTCCTATAATTACTGCTGAAGATAAGGAAGTTAAACAATTCGAAGAGTTTGATTACATGGATGGTGTAAGTGCTAAGGCACATGATGGGACAGATTTAACTGATGATATTACTTATGAAGAGACAGTTAATACAGATATTGCTGATACTTATGAGGTTACTTATAAAGTAAAAGATGCTAAAGGTAAAGAAGCAAGTAAAACTATTAATGTAACAGTTATTCCTAATGAAAAGCCAGTTATTAATGCGTCAGATAAAGAAATTTATTTAAATAGTGATTTTGATCCTTTAGAGGGTGTTACGGCTAGTGATGCTGAGGATGGACCTATTGAAAAAATTGAATATAAAGGTGAAGTTAAAACTGATGAGGTAGGGGATTATAAGGTTACTTATATAGTTACTGATAAAAATGGTCAAAAGACCGAAAAAACTATAACTGTTAAAGTTATTGTAAATCAGCTTCCAGTTATCAATGCATATGATAAAACAGTTTATTTGAATAGTGATTTTGATCCATTGGATGGTGTTACAGCTTATGATCCTGAAGATGGAACAATTACTAAAATTAATGTTGATTTAAATGAGGTTAAAACAAATGAACTTGGTCAATATAAAGTGACTTATTCAGTAACTGATTCATATGAACAAACAGTCACTAAAACAATTACGGTTACTGTTAGTGAAAAAGTATTAGAAGAAAAAGAAGGATTATTCTATATTGGTTATTTAAGTAATATTAATGGAAAACTAGAATTAAAAGGATATAATACAATTAAAGGGATTGATAATGACTTAAATCAAAAAATAGAATATAAGATAACTTTGAAAAATGTTGATAATGGTAAAACATATGAACAATACGCTACAAGAATAACTGATGACAAAGATATTCCATTTGATGTTTATAGTTCAGATGGTAAAAACTATAAATATTCATGGTTTACATTTGATTTTGATTTATCAGGATTACCTGCTGGAAATTACACTGCATCAATCATGTCAATTGGTGAAGATTACTACTCTGAAAATGTAATTAACAACAAGACTAATAGCACACAAATTACAAGTTTTAATAACAACAAATATGTGACTATTAGAAACAATTATAATTATGATGATAGCCCAATCGAATTTATTATTCGTGATGAAAAGCTAGCCGATAAAACAGTTGGAAGCTATTATAACCAATTTGATAATTATATAGATTTTAATTTCACTAATGATAATAAGTTGCACTTAAGAGGAATGTCATACTCTTATGGAATGAATTTATCTAGTAGTACAAATGTTACAAGAAAGATAATTTTTGAAAACCAAGAAACATACGAAACATATATTAAAGATTTAGGTTCTGTAACTAATGGTGATTATAGCGCACCTCTTCCAGTAAGTGATGGATTAGACAAGACAAGAGCTTGGTATGATAATAATCTTGATATATCTGATATTCCAAAAGGAAATTATACAATTTATATAACTACAAGTGCTAATGTTACAGATATATCAGAATTCACTGAAAAACTAGGTAGAACACTTGATGATGTTAAAGCAACTATTAATGGAAAAAAATACAGTTTTAACATTAATTTTTCTAAAAATAGTAGAATTGAAATGAAAGTTGAATAAATCGCAGATTATTTTCTGCGATTTTTAAATGCATACAAAGTTTACAAAAAAGTATGACTTTCCTATTATATGAAAAAATTGGAAATGTTCAGGCACAAGTAGAAAACTTCTGCATCTATGAAACATCTCCAACAAACTAATTATAACAAAAAGTTTTGCTAATTACAATAGTTTCAAAAAACTTATTTATAAAATTCAAAAAAAGATAACTCAAATTATTGAATTATCTTTTATTTATTAACGATTGTTATCTTTATAGTATCGCAGCTTGAAACCATTGAACCAGGTGTATGACTATAACTACATACAGCACCATTACTTGCATTACCATTCGGACAACTTGTTACATAATCACATTCAATATTCAATTTACTATTATTTGCAGTATTTTTCATAATCGAACAAGTCTCACCACCATTACTTCCAGCTCCTCCAGCAGTAAATTTATAAGTATTACAAGTAGGGGTGGATGGAGTAGTTGTTCCACCAGAACTTCCACCTGATGAACCAGAATTATTTGAAGAGCCACTAGATGGTCTAGAAGATGAACTAGAGCTAGATGTTTTATTTGAATTGCTAGTTGTCTTTTTATCAGTAGCAATAGTTATAGTGATTGTATCTCCTTTTGGAATTTGTGTTCCTTCTGCAATACTTTGATTAATAACTTTTCCTGATGATTTTGTAGAATATTCTTCTTTGAATGTACAATTAATACCTAAATTATCACATTCTTTTTTAGCTTCAGATTTAGTCATTCCATTAAAGTTTGGAACAGTTACAGCAGTTCCTTTAGAAACGTATACTGTAATGGTTTCTTCTAAATTAATATTTGCTCCTTCTTCGATAGAAGTTTTAATAATTTTATCTTTTTCAAATTCATCATTAAATTCTTCTTTTATTTCATATTTGATACCATTTGTATCAGCCCAGCTCTTAAAGTCATTTATATTATCAAATTTTTTCATAACTAGTGGGCCTTTAGAAAATGTAACATCAACAGTTGTTCCTTCTTCAATTATATCTCCTTCTTTATAATTACTTTCAATTACACGGCCAGATTTAATTTCGTTATCATATTTATCTGAATAATTGATTTGTAAATTATTTTCAACCATCCATTTTGTAACATAAGCCATTGTTTTATTTTTTAAATCGGGAACTTTTATTTCTTTACCTTTAGAAATAGTTAAAGTAACTGAGTCATCTGGATTTACAGTTGTTCCTTTTTTAGGATTACTGCTTATTACATGATCTTTTTCTATATCATCTGAAAATTCATATTTTAATTCATATAAAATTCCATTACGGCCTAAATAAACTTCGGCATTTAATAAACTTTCGTTTTTTAAGTCTTTTAATTTAATAGGGGATAGAGCAGCTTTATCTCCTAAAGATACTGTAAATATAATTGGATCATTTCTTTTTATTGTTCCTGTTTTATTTTGTGATATTACTGTATCTTTTTTAACACTTGTATTTTCTTCAAAGTTAATAGTAACACTATTTAAGAAATTTTCATTAATAAAATCTAAAACATCATCGACATTCCATCCTGTCATATCGGCTAGAATTACATCTTTATTATAGTCTGGGCCATTAGAAACAACAAATTCAACATTGTCTATATTTTTAGTTAAAGTTTCTGGTTTTTTACTTTGACTTATTACACTATATTTTTGAGTAGTATCACTATATTCAAAGTTTTGATCTGTTTTAACATTGTTTTCTTCAGTCCAGTTAATTGCTTTAGTTAAATTTTCACTTTCAAAATTTGGTAAATAGCTTTGGGTTGGTAAACTAATTATATCTGTCATATATAGACCATTAAAAGCTATAGCTCCAAGAACAATTAGTGTTGTAACAATAGTTGGAGCAGATTTATTTTTGAAAAATGATTTTTTAAAACTAATTAAAAAGCATGTCATAATTATTAGAAGGAAAAAGGCATTGATGATTTGATAAATTTGATTTATTTGATTTGCTGAATCAACAATTAAATAAATGAAAACAGCAATCGTAATAACATAGGTTAATGAAAGAAACATGTTAGCGGCTTTTGGCTTTTTTATTTCTTCTTTAGTATTATCAAATTCTTGTCTTCTTTGTTTTTTAGGATTTTTATAAACATTTTTCTTTCCATCGTTAAAGATAATATTTTTAAGTTCAGCTCTTTTTTCTTCTAATTCTTTTTCCTTTTGAGTTTGTTTATTTTTGAGTTCTTCTTCAAACTTTTTTCTTTCAGTTCTAGATGTATATGATGTATTATTAAAATCTTTATTTTCCATATTATCACCTATAATAATTATACCTTAAAAGGTGAATAAATAATATATTGTAAAGTGTTTTTAACTGTTATTTTACTTATACTTTACAAAAGAAAAAAGAATGCAAAAGGCATTCTCATCTTAAATGATTTTTAATTAAACTCATAGTTTTACTTCCATGATCAATACTTGTTAATGGATTATGTAATTTTGAATTAATAATTTCAATCTCTACGTTATCTTTTCTATTGGCTAAGCGGTGTAGATATTCTTTTGGTATAAAAATATCATCTTTAGAATATATAATTAAAATTGGAACATTAACTCTTTCAAGAGCTAAAGTGGCCCATGGTTTGGTTCTATTAAATAAAATGATTGATTTGGCAGTTTCTCCGCTAATTTTTTTACTTTTTTCTCCAAAAGGTCTTTGAATAGAAGGATGAGTTTTTGCTTCTTCAATTATTCTTTTTTCTTTTTTAGAATATTCTCCAAACTCTGGTGAAATTAAAACCATTTTTTTTACTTTAGAGGATTTTTCGGCATTTAATATTCCTAAATTACATCCCATAGAATGACAAATAATGTTTACATCTTGTCCTATAGGGTTGCTTCTTCTAACTTCATCATCAATGGCTGCATTTAATTTTTTTTTTGAAAAAAGAGGTAGGCCTTCATAACTATAAAAAACATTTGTAAATCTTAAATCATTTTCTTTAAACATACTTCTAATTTTTTCTAATTCTTGATTATCAGTAGATAATCCTTTGAAATATAAATTATTCATTTTATCATATCCTTTCCTATTAAGTTATTCCATTATAACACATATATGATATTATGAATAAAAATAATATCATATATGTGTAAATATAAAATCTGAACTATAAGATAGCTATGAATTTATACAAAAATCTGATATAATATTTTTGAAAACATGGAGGGGTATTCAATGAACAAGAAAATTTTATATTGCTTATTTTTTGTTATGACTTTTTTCGCATTTACTTTTGATGTAGATGCAGCCACATTAAAAGAAGGAGTTTATACAATCAAAAGTGCTTTAGGTACTAATATGGTAATTGACGTAGATAATGCTGGAACACGTAATAAAACCAATGTACAACTTTATTCTAGCAATGGAACAACTGCTCAAAAATGGTATGTAAAGCCAATTGAAGATGGATATTATGAAATTACAACCATGCTTGATAATAATTTGTCTCTAGATGTAGATAATGCCGGTAAAACCAATAAAACTAATGTACAAATATATACTAAAAATAATACTAATGCTCAAAAGTGGTATATAAAAGATGCTGGTGGAGGGTATTACAACATCATTTCAAAATGTAATGGTTTATATGTCGATGTAGATAATGCTGGAACACGTAATAAAACTAACATTCAAATGTGGAATGGTAATGGAACCAATGCTCAAAAGTTTAGATTTGTTGAAGATTTAGTTGGTCAGCAAAGTTTAGAGGATGGAATTTATAAAATTTCTAGTTCTGTTGATTCTACAAAATCATTGAGTGTAAAAGGCGATGCTAACCAAAATGCTAAGATTGTTTTAGGCAATAGCGACAATTCTTTATCTCAAATGTGGAGAGTTAAATATTTAGGAAATGGTTATTATACAATAACTTCATTTGCTAATGAATGGATGGCACTAGATGTTACGGGAGGAAGTGCAGCTAGTGGAACCGATTTACAATTGTATCCAAGTAATGGAACCAACGCTCAAAAATGGATAATTAAAGAGGAAGATGGATATTATAGTTTAATTTCGGCTTTGGATCACATGTATGCTGATATTGAAAACGGTGATATTAAAAACGGAACAAACATTCAAATTTACCAAACTAATGGAACTAATGCTCAAAAATTTACTTTTACAAAAGTTGAAGAGCCTAAAATAGCAAATGGTTATTATACCCTTAATAGTGCTTTGGATAATAATAAAGTAGTTGATGCAAATTCTATGATTGCAATCAATAGTATTCAAACAATTTTAAATGAAAATAATAATATGAACTCTCAAAAATGGTATATTGAATATATCGCAGATGGATACTATTCAATAAAATCAGCAATCGATAATAATTTTGTTTTAGATGTTAGAAATAATGATAAAGTTAATAAAACAAAAGTTCAAATTTATTCTTCAAATGGAAGTGAAGCTCAAAAATGGTATATAAAAGATGCTGGAGACGGATATTATTATATAATTGCAAAAGGTAGTTATAAATATTTAGACATCGATAATGGAAATTCAGCAAACGGAACCAACGTTCAAATTTATACAGGTAATAAAAGCAATGCTCAAAAATTTAAGTTAACTCCAGCCACCATGAATGAAGATGATACTCTTGTTCAAAATTATGAAGAAGGATATTATACAATTAATACAAAATTAAATAGTAATAAAGTATTAGATGTTGATAATGCTAAAAAAGCAAATGGAACCAACGTCCAACTTTATCAAAGTAATAATTCAGTTGCGCAAATATGGTATTTAAAAAAATTAGATAATGGATATTATGCTATTTTAAGTTCGATGAATCCAGAAGTTGCTTTAACAGCTGCCAGTGGAAATAGGACAAACGGTGTAAATGTTCAAATATCAAAATATGCGGATTTAGATACACAAAAATGGGCTATTAAAAATGTTGGAAGTGATTATGTCGTTATTTCATCTAAAGCAAATGGCTTAAATATTGATGTATTTAATGGAAATACAGTAAATGGAACAAACATACAGCTATATCAAAATAATTTGTCTAATGCCCAATTCTTTAAAATTCAAAAATTTGAAGGACAAAAAGTTTATACTGGTATCGATGTTTCTCATCACCAGAATACTATAGATTGGTCTACAGTTGCTCAATCAGATATTGGTTTTGTTATAATTAGAGCAGGTTATGGAGGAAACTGGACTGATCAAGATGATAGAGAGTTTTTAAATAATGTTAAAGCCTGTGAAGAGTATAATATTCCATATGGTTTATATTTGTACTCTTACGCAAGCGAAATAGATAATGATGATTCTAGTGCTCAAAATGAAGCTAGACATATGCTAAGATTGATTGATCAAATAGAACAATATAATTATTCACCTAATTTAGGAACAAAAGTATTCATTGATATGGAAGATAGTAGTGTTGTTAATGCTGGAAAAGAACAATTAACAAGCGTCTCTGATACATTCTGTTCACAAATTGAAGCAAATGGTTATACTTGTGGTATATATGCAAATAAAACATGGCTCACTAATCATTTAAATACCCAAGAATTAGTTAAAAAATATGATATTTGGCTTGCCGAATGGCTACTAGTACCTAGTCCAAGTTTTGGATATGCTAAAAGTCAAAAACCAACTTATAATTTAACCCCTTATAAATTCTGGCAGTTTGCTTCAGACGGAAAATTAAGTGGAATAAACGGAAATGTTGATTTTGATTTAGGTTATGATATTTTCGATTAGAACAAATAAACATTTATTTGCTCTTTTTTGTGTCAATAATTATAAGCAAAACACATTCTTGCAAAGAAATTATACAGTGTTTATTGATAAAATAAATTGTTTTTGCTATACTTATTTCTAGAAGGTGAGAGTATATTATGAAAAAAATTTCATTAGTTGTTCCATGTTACAACGAACAAGAAGTAATTAAACTATTTTATGCAGAAATACAAAAAATAAAAAAAGATTTTAAAGATGTAACCTTTGAGATTATTTTTGTTAATGATGGTTCTAAAGATAAAACATTAGAATTAATGAGAGAATTATCTGAAAACGATGATGTAAGATATGTCTCTTTTTCAAGAAACTTTGGAAAAGAAGCAGCTATGTATGCTGGTCTTGAAGCTTCAACTGGAGACTATGTAGCTATTATGGATGCTGATTTACAAGATCCACCAGCACTTTTAAAAGAAATGTATGAAATATTAGAGTCTGGTGAATATGATAGTGTTGCGACAAGAAGAGTAACTCGTAAAGGTGAACCAATAATTAGAAGCTTTTTTGCAAGATTATACTATAAATTAATAAACAAAATTTCAAAAACAGAAATAGTTGATGGTGCAAGAGATTTTAGATTAATGACAAGACAAATGGTTAACTCTGTTTTATCATTAAAAGAATATAACAGATTTTCTAAAGGTATTTTTTCTTGGGTAGGTTATAGAACAAAATGGCTTGAATATGAAAATGTTGAAAGAGCAGCAGGTGAGACAAAGTGGTCTTTCTGGAAACTATTTTTATATTCTTTAGAAAGCATTGTTGCTTTTTCTACAGTACCACTTTCTATAGCTTCTGTTATGGGAATACTATTTTGTTTTGTAGCTTTTATTATAATAATCTTTATAATTGTAAGAACACTTATGTATGGTGATCCAACAAGCGGTTGGCCAAGTATGGTTTGTATCATGTTTTTCATAGGGGGAGTTCAATTATTGTGTCTTGGAATTATGGGCCAATATTTATCTAAAACATATTTAGAAGTAAAGAAAAGACCAATTTATATTGTTCAAGAAACAGAAAAAGATAGAAAATAAATAAGAATATTGTAGGGGATGAATCATGAAAAAACTTAAACAAATTTTAATTTATAATTTAAAAATTGAATACACCCCTAAATATGCATATGTGGTGCCAATATTTTAGACCTAATGAGCACATATTCAGTAGATTACATATTTAACTGTATTCAAAAAATAAAGATGGAAAAACGTGAATTGAAAAAGTAAATTCCTGTTTCATAAAGTGAAACGGAAATGTAGGTTCAATGTCAAGTAGTGTTGGTGGAACCAAAAACTAATGATAAATGAACTTGTTAAGAGGGCCAAAAAATGGTCT
>CALVRI010000013.1 GCA_944358525.1 uncultured Bacilli bacterium
GTTTTTCACCTCAGTTTTCTATTTACTCCATAAAATATTACTACATATTTTATGCTTTGTCAACATATTTTCATCATATCATTTACACTTACTTTTTCAGGCACTTTTAGATATACTATTTGTTTAGGATGTCTAACAATATCTATAGGATTTTTATCTTCATCATATATTTCTTGAACTATGAATTTGAAGGCTTTATTTGGACCAAATATTTCTACTTTATCGCCTTTTTTGAAGTAGTTTCTTTGCTCAAGTTTAGCAAGTTTCATATTTTCATCATATTCTAATACTAGTCCTAGGAAATCTTGATTGGTTATTTCTTGTCTACCATTATAATATTGAACATCTTTACCAAAGTTTCCATCAAAAAATTGAGTGATGGAGTCACGATTAGCTACCCTTCTTAATATGCCTTCATATTTTAAATTATATTCATAATTTTTAGAATTGTGACAATAATCATCAATTAATTTTCTATATACTTTGACAACAGTGGCGATATAATAAATTGAACGCATACGTCCTTCTATTTTTAAACTATCTACACCTATATTAATTAATTCTGGGATATGATTTGCCATTGATAAATCTTTGGTACAAAAAGTAAAAGGTTTTTCCCCTTCTAAATGTTTATTTTCATCATATAAATCAAAGTCCCAACGGCATATTTGACTACATCCACCTCTATTGGAATCTCTATTGGTTAGAAAGTTTGAAAGAACACATCTTCCACTATATGATGCGCACATGGCTCCATGGATAAATACTTCTAATTCGATATCAATATTATTTTTAATATCTATAATATCTTCTTTGCTGCATTCTCTAGCTAAAACAATTCTGGTTACACCTTCTTTTTTCCAAAATTCTATAGCTTCTTTATTTAATGTTGAAGCTTGGGTTGATAAATGAATTTGAAGGTTTGTTTCTTTGGCAATTTTAATAATTGCGGGATCACTAACTATAATGGCATCAACACCTATTTCATCAAGTTTAAACAAGTAATCTTTTATTTTTTCCAATTCTTTATTATGCATAGCAATATTTACTGTTACATAAACTCTCTTATTTAATTTATGGGCATATTCTACACCTTCTTTAATTTCTTCTAATTTGAAATTGTCGGCATTGGCTCTTAAATTAAATGCACCACCTATATATACCGCATCCGCGCCATATAATAAAGCTATTTTTAATCTTTCTAAATCTCCTGCTGGAGCTAATAACTCTGGTTTTTTCATATTACTTCACCTTATATATTGTTTCTTTATAAAGAAAACCTGTTTCTTTTAAAAATTTATTTTCTTTGTTTTCTTTAAAGTCTTTTAATACCTCTTCAAAATCTTTATTATCTATTAAATTACTATTAAAAACTAAGTAATCAATGTTTGAAAAATCAAGATTTACTGCATTTAAAATATAATCTGAATAAACTGTTGTACCTAAATTAGTATCATTGATAGGATAGGTTTTTCCTTCTTTTTTAATTGTATTATTTTGTTTACTATCTAAATTAAAGGTTTCTAAATAGTTTTTGACCAAATGTCTTCTAGAAGTAAACATTGGAATATAACCAAAGATATTAACAAATAATTTAGCTTTTGTATTATTTTTTATCTCATCTATTTCTCTTTTAGTGAGTTCTGAAGATAAATAAGCATATTCTATCCCTTTGTTATACCAATAATTTACTGTTCCATAATTGGTAGTTAAATGTTCTTGGTTCCATACTAATGGGGTTTTTAAATTTAACTTTTGTTTTAAGTTAACTAGGGCGATGTCATAGAAAATGATTCCATTAATGTTTAGTTTTTCTATTGCTTTTAAAGTTTTTTCTAAGTTGTCTAATTCATCGTTGTGAATATTTTTGTTTATAATGATAAAAATTTCTTTATTTAGTTTTTTTATTTCTATTATTTCTTCTAGTGAAAAGGTGTGAATGTAATTAATACTTAAATCTTTAAGAGGTAAAAGATAGGCATTAATATAGTTTTGTATATTTTTAGCCTCATCTATATTATTAATTATAGCTGCAACTTTACTCATATTATGCCTCCAATCAATAAAAGATTATATCAGAAAAAGGTGTTTTTTTCCACCTTTATATTTTTTTAAAAGAAAAAGTCACCTGTAATGACTTTATTCATCAATTATTTTAACGTCTTTTTTTATTTTATCATAGAAGTTAACCATACTAACTCCAATATATGGGACTAACCATAGGTATAAAATACCAAAAGTAAATATTCCTAATACCATCCAACCGATGAAGCTTAAACATAACATAATATAATCTGCTTTATGACCTTCCATCATATCCATACTCATTCTAAAAATATCTCCTAGTGGCATATCTTCGTTATCATATAAAATGAAATAACTTTGTGACAAACATATTAATAGTACAATCCAAAAAACAATTATAGCGGCACTTAAAATAATTCCAACAACAATCATAAATGATGATAAAGCAATATTTAAATCTACTTGATAAGTTATAAATACATATAATGAATTAATGGCAGTAAATTCTAATAAAGAACATATAGCATTGATAGCAATAAAAACAATTGTTATAGCTGCACATCTAAAGAAGGTATCTGTTCTTTGAAATAGTTCATTAAATGATGTTTTCTTATTTCGAGCTATTTTTATCATTATTTGAAGTAATCCCATATAAAATAAGCTAGTGATAATTAATCCCAAGAAAATTACCATTGGAGGTTCTTTTATAAAGGCAGCAGTAGCATAACACATTCCTCCCAAAAGTCCATAAATTAAGATAGCTATAACTACATGTAGATAATTTCCATTTAAACTCTTTCTTGCTTTAGTTTTAATCTTTTTGATGTCTACATTTTCATGCATAATACATACCCCTTTTCTACTATTATAATTATATCATAAGTGTTTACATTTTACACAAAAAATTAAAAACTTTAATAAATGGTTTTTAATTTTTTTCTTTTTTAATTTTCTTAATCTTTTGAGAGCGGGAAAAATGTTGAAATGTTTTCTCACAGATATATTCTTCTACTGTCATCTCGTTTTCCATAACTTTCGGAATTATGTCATCAATATTTTTATAGAGGTCTAGATAATATTCTTGAACATTAGAAAACTCTGATAAAAATATATAATAAGGATAGATACTACCATCATTAATATCTATATTGGTCTTTGGAGTAGCTATCATTCTATGTGCATTATATAAATAGTCTACTTCTTCGAATGACATTTCTATACATTTTCCACAGTTAAGGCAAATACAAGTATATTCATTATCTATATTATCTTTATTTAAACAGACAAAGATAGGATGATTGCATTCATTTTGGTACTGTTTTAACGTTGTAGCTAAAGCTTTTTGTTTATCTTTTTGAGTAGCTTTAATTTCTTTTTGAAGAAACAAATATAACCGAACTGCTTCATCATCTATAAGATAGGCCGTTTCCCTTTCTAAAAATTTTAATTTTGAGTTATACTGTGATTCTATTCTTTCATTTTCTCTCATAAAATTCAAAAGATTATTTTCCATGTTTATTACCTCCTAATTTCATTATAACACTTATATTTTGATAGAAAAGAGCAAAATGAATTTTGGTAAAGTTATTGTTTTATTTTTTATCTAGTTTTATTAATTAACTCTTCTTATTTTTTATTTGGATACATTCTAAATACATAGCCTTTTAGTATTTTCATAACATTACCTGTTTTCATTGTTGTAATCAACATATCATGAATAGTTATATTTGTAAATAACATCTTGCAAAGCAAATTCCTAGTATACAAAAAAAAGTACTCATGGTACTTTTTTACTAACAGCAATTCCATCACCAATTTCATAAAATGTAGTGGTAAATTCTTTATTATTTTTTAGAAAATCTTTATAATTATTTATTTTAGTAACTAGGGCTCTTAAATTTTTGCTGTGGATTTCTTCTGGGTGGGCTGCTAATCCATGAAAATTTAAGTTATCAGTTATAATTGTCCCTGATAAAGCGAGATTTTTTTTATATCTTTCAAAAAATTTAATATACTGTGCTTTGGCAGCATCAATAAATATTAAATCGTAGGTGTCTTTTATTTCGGTTTCTAAGGCATCGCTTAATATTATAGTTATTCTGTTTTCTAAGTTAAATTTTCTTATGTTTATTTTAGATAGGTTATACATTTCTTCATTTCTTTCGATGGTTGTTACTTTAATATTTTCATTTATTAAAGCCATGTTTATAGCAGAATAACCAATAGCTGTTCCTATTTCTAAAATATTTATAATATTATTTTCTTTAATGTATTTAATAAGAAAATTTAAACCCTCTTTTTGAATGATTGGAACATTATTTTCTTTTGCGTATTTTTCTAATTCATCTAAGCTGCCCATATACCTTCATCCTTTAGTTTTGAAATTATTCTATCATGTTCAGTAGCATTTTTTGTAAAGTAAACTTTTTTATTGGTATCAGCAACAAAATAATAATAATCACTTTCAGTTGGGTTTAATGCGGCATTAATAGAACTTATACTTGGATTATCGATAGGTCCAACTGGAAGACCAATCATTGATGTACATCTTGTGTTGTACCCATTACATGCAGTTAAGTCGCTTTGGGTTAAACTTTCAGTCATTGACTTTTTAGAAGCATAATATGTTGTAACATCACTTCCTAATGACCAATTATTATTTAATCTATTATAGAAAACTCCAGCAACCATAGCTCTATCAGAATCTGATACCGCTTCTAGTTCAACTATAGATGCTAAAGTTAAAATTTGATGAACATTATATGAACCATTTTGTAACTGTTCTTTATAGGGTTCTAATTTTGATTCAGTATTATCTAATATTTTTTTTACTATAGTTTCAATATCTAACTCACTTGGTTCAAAATGATAAGTATCAGGATATAAATAACCTTCTAAAGGATAATATATTTCACTATTATATATTTCATTAGTAATAAACCAGTAATCTTGTTGCAAACTTTGAAGAAATGTTTGATCGGATAATTTATTTATGAATTCATCAGCTGTAATATCAGTCTTTTCTTCGACAATTTTTGCCATTTGTGTAATATTTAATCCTTCTCTAAAGGTTAATTTTATAGTGTTGGTTTTTCCACTATCCTCATCACTTAGTACTTTGACAATTTCTTGAACGCTCATGGCTTCATTTAATTCATAATCACCCGTTATTAGCGAATTTGGGTTGGCAAATTTCAAATATATTTTATAAAATGTCTCTGAGCGAATAAGGTTTTTTTCTTTCAATTTACTAGCAATAGAAAAATAATTGTCTCCTTCTTCAACGGTAATAATTTTAGGATCAGTATTGGAACTTACTGCACTCGTTTGGTATTTATATATTCCTAAAATTATTAATATTAAAATAATAATAAGGAGCAATAAAAAGAGTAAGAATTTACCCACTTTAAATTTACGAACTTTTTTCAAGGTAAAAACCTACTCAGCTTGAGAAGTTGAATTTGTTTGTGAATCGTTATTGCTAGCAGATTCGATTTGTGATTGCATTTCGTTTAAAATTGTTTCAATAATTTTCCATTCTTTTTCTGTTTCGATTGGTTTTAAGGGTAAAGCGGCAAATTCATTGTTTTCATCAGATTTTAAATCTTTTGGGTCATAAATTGATGCATACACTTTTGTATTACCCTCATTATCTATTGAATGGTCAGTATAAACAATGTAATTTTTCTTGGTTTCTGGAGATTCAAATAAGAATAATGCCTCACAATCCAATTGTCTTCCTTCATCATCAATTGCTTTAAATTTTACTGTTTCGTTTTCTTGCATATTTTTTCAATCCTTTCTTTTATCTAAATATGTTTGTAAAATGATATTAGCTGCTAGACTGTCAATTTTTTGTTTTCTTTTTTTTCTAGATACATCAGCTTTTATCATATAACCGCTGGCTTCTTTAGTCGACAACCTTTCATCCTGCATTTCAACAGGGACTTTAAAGGTATCTTCTATTTTCTTTTTGAAATCTAAGGTTACTAAAGCCCTGGGACCTACTGTTCCATTCATATTTTTAGGAAAACCTAAAATAATTTTTTCAATAGGTTCTTTTTCCATAATAGTAGATAGTTTGCTTATTGCTTGGTCATAGTCGTTCTCTTCAAATCTGATAGTACCATAAGCTGTTGCGATAGTTTTTGTCAAATCTGATATAGAAACTCCAAGTGTACGGGTACCTAAATCTAGACCTAAGTATTTCAATATAACCACCCTCTATTAATGTACATTAAAATTATATCATTTATTTTGGCTTTTGTATAGATAAATATTCAAATTTGAATCTTATGTAAATAAAATGTAAATTTACATTCTTTGGAATATTTATTTTTTGTTTTATTATCTTATCTTACCTAAATATTACCTTTAATTATAATAATTAGTCACATTCTCCAAAGACTTGCAAATAATGACAAATTGTAAAGAAAAAATTAAGTTTTTCTTAATAGTATAAATGAAGGAAAAATGATATAATGAAGATGGTGATGGTATGTATTATACAAAGAAAAGAAGAATAAAAAAAGGACCGATTATTGTACTTGGGATAATTATTTTAGTGATTATTTTGATAACAGTAGGCATAAACTTATATAAAAAGTATACAAGTGATGAGTATAAACTTGGTAAAGCTGGTTATAGTGAAAATGAAATAAACGAAATTTTGAAATTTGATGATAAATATATTACTTATGCGATTGATCATAAATATGAGGATGATTTTATTCCACTTGTTCAAGAAAAATATTTTATTTGGAAGAACTACAAACAATATATTAAATTTATTGATGAAGAGTATGGAAATAAGAAAGTAGATTATAGCAGAGTGGTTTCTTTAGTTAATGTTGGGGCTAATAATGATCCTTATACTAATACTAAAGAAACTAATATGGATAAAGGTTATGCTATATTGGTTAACAAGTATACTTCTTTGCCAGAGAAATATGCCCCTAATGATGTTGTTGAGATGAGCAATTGGTATGCTTATCCTGGAAATAGGATTAGACAAGAAGTATATGATGCATTTAAAGAGATGAGTGAGGCTGCTAAAGAAGATGGTTATACTTTAATAGTTAATTCATCTTATAGATCTTATGATGAGCAAAAAGATATATATGATAATTATGAAAATAATCGAGGTAAAGAATATGCAGATACTTATGCGGCTAGGCCTGATTTTTCGGAGCATCAAACTGGGCTTTCTTTAGATATTTTTTCTCCTGGGGCTAATATGAGTAATTTTGCAGATACGGAAACTTTTAAGTGGTTAAGTGAGAATTGTTATAAATATGGATTTATTTTGAGATATCCAGAAGGTAAAGAGGAAATTACTGGATATAACTATGAGGCATGGCATTATAGATATCTTGGTAAAGAACTTGCTAAAAAGGTTTATGATAGTGGTTTGACTTATGATGAATATTATGCTTATTATTTAGATGATTAAGGGTGGGAATATGAAGAAAAAGATATTGATAATTATAGGTGTTATATTATTAAGCTTTTTGATATTTTTACTCTTTTTCTTTTTAAATAATAAAAATGAAGAAGAT
This sequence comes from uncultured Bacilli bacterium, assembly GCA_944358525.1. GTDB lineage: Bacteria > Bacillota_I > Bacilli_A > RF39 > UBA660 > Coprosoma. Next base: position 7,584 of record CALVRI010000013.1, read on the forward strand.
ATAAATTATGAAAAAGAGTTTATAAATCAAGGATACTCTGCAGATGAAACCACACTTATCTTGGATAAAGTTCCTAAAAATGAATATAATAATTTTTTAAGTTTTGGTTATGATAAAAGTCTAATTGACATTTTATCTTCTAAGGATTATAAGGAAGATAAATTTAATAATTATATCGAATATTATTTGAAAAATAAAAAATCTAATATAGCTGATATTATTACCATTGTTAATTCTGGATATGATTTAATGAATTATCCAGCTTCTAGTTTACTTGCTAATTTAGTTAAAGAAAAGTATTATATAAATGATTATGTTGCTCGTTATTTAGATTATGGAAATAGCAATAATCAAGATAGTAAAAAAATTATTGCGATGGTTAATTCTAAGGCTGATTTAGGGTTTTATAGTAATAGTTATGATAGTAATTTAGATGAAAATAATTTGGTTATAGTTAATAAATTTTATCATTTAAAAGAAGATTATACTCCAACCGATTTGGTTACTTTATCTGGTCAATATAATAAAGGTGTTAACAATAAAATGAGAAAAGAAGCGGCAGAAGCTTTTATGAAAATGGTAGATGCGGCTAGCTTAGAAAATATTACTCTTTATAATATGTCTGCATTTAGAAGTTATGATTATCAAGATAATTTATATAGTAGATATATAAAAAGGGATGGTAAAGAAGCAGCCGATAAGTATTCTGCTAGACCAGGATATTCTGAACATCAAAGTGGTCTATGCTCTGATTTAAATGAAATAAGCGATTCTTTTGAAGGAACGGATGAAGCAATATGGCTTAAAAATAATGCTTATAAATATGGTTTTATTTTAAGGTTTCCAAAAGGTAAAGAAGATATTACTGGTTATAAATATGAACCATGGCATTATAGATATGTTGGAGTAGAGGCAGCTAAAATTATTTACGAAGATGATATTACTTTAGAAGAATATTATGCTTATTATATAGAAAATGAGACATAGGGAATTATTTCTTTATATCTCATTTTAATTCATTTCACCACTATGGCCAGTGCATCCACTAGTATATTCAGTACTTGTTGCAGTAATTCCTTCGACTTGATACTGATTTTCTTGCGAACCATTTCCTGTTAAAGTAATATTTTTCTCTAGATAGATAACTGGAGAATTAATTACTTATTTTAAAGGAAATAAAGCCTCAGAATAAATCTGGGGCTATTTTATCGACATCGTTTTTTAATACATCTATAATTTTACTATTTATATCTTTAGTATAAGGATCATCTGAAAATAGTTTGCTTAAAAATCTTTTTTTAGCACGATTAACTTCGTGACCATGAGCTTCACAAAAACGTTCCTTAGCAGCAATCAATTTGGTTTTACTTAAGTTATAACCGAGAATGTTTTGTAAATCGTTGGCTATCTCAATGCCATCATCAGAATTTAAATGTTTTATTATTTCGTCATATGCTTTATCACTAGCACATTCTAATAAAGGTTTATATATTTTTCTTAATCCATCATCTAATTCTTGATATGTATGTTCAAATGACAATAAATCATATATTGAAGCAATTATGCATGATGTATATTTTGGATAATGTTCTAAGTATTGAATTCCTTTAATTGTTTTGATTATTGGCATTAAATCACAATCTTGAATATGTTCATTATGTTGGTTTAAAAAATCATTGTATACTTTAAAAGGATGATCTTTTAGTTCAATTAAATAGTTAATATGTTTTCCATCTTTTTGATATAAAGTACTTAATTTGGCATCTTGCCAAAGAAAAATGTCTTTATTTTCTAAAGAAGTAGTATAAAGTATGTCACCTAAATCATTATAAAACACCCTATATATTTCACTATTGTGATTATTATCGACATATTCTTTTCTATACCCACAAATAAAACCATTGCTTTCAATAATTTCTAAAGCTTCTTTTTCAGTAATTGCAGGATATAAATCTTTTTCTATTGCTGTATTATCGGATTTATTATTAGTATATTTTTCTCTTTCTTCATCTTTAAAAATATATTTTTGAGGATCTTTTTTTCTATCTTCACTAGTTCCTTCAAAAATAGCTTTATAGAAACATAAAGGGGCGGAAATTTTATTTAAAGATAATATATCATCTTTGGTAATATTAATTATTTTATTATAAAATTTTTCAATATCTTGGTCACACATTTTATATAAATCATATAACTGTATACCTCTAATATTTATGTCATCTAATAATATTAAAGTGGATAAACTAATCGTCTCTCCTTTTAGCTCTATTAATTCATCAATTATTGCTGCGGCATCAGAATTATTTTCTGCCATATCCCTTATTATACTTGGAAAAGAAGTGAAATCTAATGGTTTTCTCTCTAGTTTTTCTAACATATGGCCCCTCCTATTTTATATTATTATAGCACCTCCACACACTTTGTGTAAAGAAAAAAGGTCTTATTTGTCTGACCTTTTTTGGTTTAAAATAAATTTTAAGTGGGGAAATGAATTTAATAAGCGACGGTTAAAGATTGATTTGTCTTTAAGGGCTTTTTGAATTTCCATAGTAGCCTTTTCGGTAACATCTTTTAGGTTGGCAAAACTTTCCTTTTTAATATTGGAAATGATTCTAAATGAAACAATAACATCGGTAATGAAAAATAGTAAAACAATTACTATGATAACATTAAAAATTAAAGGGGGAATATTTTTTATAATTCTTAAAAAAAACGGATTGAAAACATAAACTAAAATAAGTCCTAGAAGGCCAAAACCTAAAGAAGTTGTGAGACTAACTCTACCATTTATTTGAAATCTATGATCACTATAGTCCCACCATCTAGCATAAAACATCTTTTCCATTAAATAACTAGTAACATATTCTAATATTGTTCCAATTAAAAATGACATAACAAATAAAGCAATAGGGTCTTCATAATATTTTCTCAATAATACGGTTATAAAAAGAGCTCCAAAGCCATATATTGGGCACCAAGGGCCAATTAGAAAACCACGAGCTGTGACTTTTCGTTTCTTTGAAGATACGATGACTACTTCCATAAACCAGCCGATTACCGAATATATTATAAAGATATAAAAATATTTAAGCATACAACTTACCACCTTTTTGAGTAATTTTACACTATATCTTTTATAAAGGCAATATTTAGACATAAAGTTTTATATCGATATTTGTCGGCTTTTTAATTTTGTTTTCTTTATTCTTCATTTAATATTTCTTGTACACCATAAATGATACATTGCATCTTTAAAATAACGATTAGACCATTATTTATTTAATAATACTTAAAGATTGTTAAAAATTATTTTTTTAAGTAAGATTTTAATTTGATATATTTTACATCTTCAAGCATTTCTTTAAACAATTCATTTATTTTGTTTCTATCCATATAATCTCACCTTTTTTATGATAACATTTGATTTTTAAAGGTGCTAGCGATTCGACAATACTAGCTATATTTAGAACTTTTTAATTTTTTACTTTGAAGTTGGCAAAATTTTGTAATTATAGTATAATTATAGTGGTGTTAATATGAAAAAAAACATAGGGGCTAGATGCACTTTTAGAAACATAAATACGTATGCAAATAGAGGTATGACATTAGAGGCTGATTTAAAGGCTAGTAATGATTACTATTTAGTTAACGATATAGCAGTTATATATAAGAAACCAACACCTATTACAATTTCAAAGGTTAATTATCCTTCGAGAGCGGAAGCTGTTATTAAAGAAGGTTATTTTAAAACACCATCAACAACTGATTATAATGGAATATATAAGGGAAAATATGTTGACTTTGAGGCAAAGGAAACTAAACTTAAGACATCTTTTCCATTAAATAATATCCACCCACATCAAATAAGGCATTTGAAACAGATATATAAACATGGTGGGATTGGTTTTTTAATTGTTAGATTTACTGTGATTAACAAGACTTTTTTATTACCCATTGAAACTTTAGTAGAATTTTTAGAAAGAAGTTCACGTAAATCTATTCCTCTTTCATATTTTGAAGATAAAGGATATATAATTAAAGATAAATACAATCCAAGAGTGGATTATTTAGAGGTCTTAGATAAACTATATTTTAGTGGAGGTAATGTATGAAGGATTTGATAGCTTTTTTTAAGAAAGATTTATTTAATTTATTGGTACTTATTTTATCATTTATTATTTTATTGATTGGCGCTTTTGTGGTTAACTTTTTAATAGCTCTAATTATATTTATAGCTATTAACTTGATTTGGGTTATACCATTTATTAAGTGGAAGAAAAAATTAGATAATAGAGATAAAATAAGGCATAGTATAAAATCGAGGGCTTATGATGAAGTTGAAACTTTAGATTTAGACAATGAAGATGAAAAGGTCGAAAAAATAAATATGGCTTTAGAAGAAAGAAGTGATATGATGGCTAAAAAAGGTAAAAGTAAGAAAAAAGACAAGAAAAAATTAGGTAAAAAGATTTTACTTGGATTTTTAATTTTCTTCCTTCTTTGTATTATTGCTGGTATTGCTTTCTTTATATTTATTGCAGTAACAGCCGGTAAGTTTGACCCTGATAAGTTGTATTCTAAAGAAGCTAGTACTTTACTCGATAGTGATGGAGAAGTTTTTGCAAAATTAGGTACTCAGATGAGACAAAAAATTGATTATGAAGATATGAGTGAAGAACTTGTTAATGCAATTGTAGCAACCGAGGATTCACGTTTCTTTGAACATAATGGTTTCGATTTACCTCGTTTTATGAAAGCTTCATTTGGTCAACTTTTAGGTCAAAATGCGGGTGGTGCTTCAACTTTAACAATGCAGGTTTCTAAAAACCAATATACATCAGCTGTGGCAAGTGGATTTGCTGGTATTAAACGTAAATTTACTGATATTTATATTTCTATGTTCCAAATAGAACCTAATTATTCTAAAGAAGAAATTTTGGAATTCTATGCTAATTCATATTATTTAGGTAGTGGAGCTTATGGTGTTGAGCAAGCTGCCGAAACATATTTTAACAAAGAGGCTAAAGATTTAAATTTATCAGAAGCAGCTATGATTGCAGGTTTATTCCAATCACCTGTTTCATACGATCCTAACATTAATCCTGAAAAAACAGAATCTAGAAGATTAGTTGTCTTAAGTTTAATGAAAAGGCATGGATATATTACTGATAAAGAATATGAGATTGCGAAAAAAATGACAGTTGATAAAATTGTTATTAAAGGTCAAAGTGCAAATACAAGTAATGCAAAATACCAGTCATTTATTGATAGAGTTGCTAAAGAAGTTAGTGATAAAACTGGTTATGATCCTTATTCATATTCAATGAAAATTTATACAACAATGGATAGAGAACAACAAGATAAAATTTCAGCTATTATGGATGGATCTAATTATGACTGGGAAAATGATAAAGTTCAAGCGGGCATTATTGCTATGGAAACTAAAACCGGCGAGATTGTAGCTATCGGTGGTGGAAGAAATAGAACAGGAGCTAAATCTAATAATTTGGCAACTGATATTGAAAGACAAATTGGTTCAACAGCTAAGCCATTATTTGATTATGGACCGGCTATTGAATATTTGAATTGGAATACCAATCATCCAATTATTGATGATAAAACAACTTATAGTGACGGTACAGAAATTAATAACTGGGATGGTAGATATAAAGGAATTATTACTATTAGAGAAGCTTTAGTAGATTCTCGAAACATTCCGGCTTTAAAAACATTCCAAAGTGTTGATAATGCTGATATAAAAGAATTTGTTACTAAATTAGGTTTGTCTCCAGAAGTACAAAGTAATGGTAAATTACACGAAGCACATGCAATAGGTGGTTATACTGGAGAATCACCAATGACAGTAGCAGCTGCTTATGCGGCATTTGGCAACAATGGTACTTATAATGAGCCTCACACATTTACAAAGATTGAGTTTGACGAAAATGGAGAGACTTATGAAAACGATTATGAAAAGACTAAAGTTATGAGTCCAGAAACTGCTTATATGGTTACAGATATGCTTGTGGATACTGGGCAAGATGCTTTAGGAAGATATAGTAATATTAATGGTTCTCAGTTTGCAGCTAAGACTGGTACTACTAATTTTGATGAAAAAACAATGGAAGCGAGAAATTTACCGAGTAATGCTGTTAATGATTTATGGGTAGCTGGATATAATTCTGAATATTCAATTGCTGTTTGGTATGGTTATGAAAATTTAAATGAAGGATATAACAGATTTGGTTCTAGTCAAAACTCTAGATTATTCCAAGCTGTAGCTAAAAACTTCTTTGATAAAGATGCAACATTTGAAAAGCCTGAAGGTGTTGTAGAAGTTACAGTCGAAAGAAATACTGGTTATTCAATGCTTCCTAGTGAGAATACTCCAAGTGACATGAAAACTACTGAATTATTTAAGGAAGATAGTAAGCCAACTGAGGTATCAGCTAGATTTAATACATTATCTAATGTGACAAATTTAAAAGCCACAGTTGATGGTAATAAAGCAACTTTAACTTGGAAAGCTATTGATACTCCTGATGCTTTAAATAGAAGTTATTGGAGTCCACTTGTTAATAAGGCCTTTGCCTTATCAAAAGACCAAAATACTTATTTATCTTATATTATGTCATTTAATACTGGAAGACTTGGTAATGTAGTTTATAATGTGTATAGTAAAGGTACTAATGGACTTACATTACTTACAACAGTTAGTGGCACATCGGCTACTGTTAAGTTACCAAATACTTCTTCACCTACTTTAGTTGTTAAAGCAAGCTATTCTAACTTTAGTGGTGCTGAAAGCTCTGGAGCTGAGGTTCAAGTTCAATACGAAGGAATTTCTACAAGTGACATAACAGCTACTTTAAATGGAAAAGCGACTGAAACAATAAAGGTCGGTCAAACTCATGCTGAACCTGCTAAACCAGTTACAGTAATGTTAGATGGTGAAGATATTACAAATGACAGTGATGTTAAATATACATTAACTGTTACTAATGCGAGTGGTACACCAATAAGTAATTGGGAAAGTGTGGTTGGCACAGTTGCTGAAAGTTACACATTTACATATAGCATTACTTATCAAGGTGAAAAAGTTACCACTTTAACTAGAACAGTAACGGTTACTGAGGGATAGTTTAAAACTATTCCTTTTTTTATAAAAACACCTACTTATTTAGGTGTTTATAGTATTTACATATATTTTTTAATTTACATTCATTACATTTAGGATTCCTAGCTAAACAGTGATATCTACCAAATAAAACTAATTGATGATGCCTTTTAGCTAAATCTTCTTTTTTAAATTTTTTGTTCAGCTTTCTTTCTATTTGTAATGGATTGTCTGTTTCTTTTGCTAAATTTAATCTTTTGCTCACTCTAGATACATGCGTATCTACAGCTATACATGGAACATCAAATATATTACTTAAAACAACATTGGTGGTTTTTCTACCTACTCCAGGTAGACTTTCTAAATATTCTCTATTATTAGGTAGTGTTCCATTATAATCTTCTTCTAACCTTTTTGCTATTTCAATTAAGTTTTGGGCTTTTTTATGATATGTACCAATTGGTCTAATAATATTTTGAACATCAATGATATTAGCATTTGATAAATCATTTAAATTTGGGTACTTTTTAAACAATATTTCTGTAACAGAATTCACTCTTTTATCTGTTGTTTGAGCACTTAGCATTGTAGCTAGTAAAAGTTCATAATCTTTAGTATAGTTTAGTTCACACCTAGGATTTGGAAATAATTCATCTAAGTAATCTTCAATCATTTTCATTGAGCCAATCATATTCAAATACTTCTTTCTTTGGTTTTTGTTTAGTGTGTCTTTCTCTTTCTGCTTTAATATCTTTTTCTGTTTTTATACCTTTTTTTCTCCATTCGGATAATATTTTATCAATATACCTTAAATTAGAAACACCATTATATATAGCTTCTTTTAAGGCTAGTTTGATAATGTTCTCATCATAATTACCATCTAGCCATGCTCCTATTATTTCATATTCCATAGGGCTTAAAGTTCTTCCAAATTCCTTTTCAAAATTGTCATAAATTGTGGTTTTTGGTGGTTCTTTTTTATCATTAATTATGGTCATTGCCAATTTATTATACATCTCATCTAAGTTAATATATTCCTCACATACTTTACCTGATTTAACAGATATTTTTAGAATGTCTTTACTTGTTAAACTGTCTATTAGTTTTAAAATATCTGTTAGTTTAATATTTAAATCGTTTGATATTTTTTCTGGGTCAAATTCATTATTCCCTAATAGATATATTAAAACTATTAGTTCTTTGTCGGTTATTTTTAATTTTTTGTAATTTTGAAGTAAAATTTTGGGTATAACTATGTGCCCTTCTTTTAGTATCTCTATAATTTTTCCTGTCATAAATATCACCCTTGCATTTTATTATAACTTAAATGTTCCTATTTTTACAATGAATATATGGAAAAATGTCCATTTTTTGGACATTTTAATATTCAATATTTAGATAATAATGTATATCTTTGGATAAATTAGCTTTGGTTTGGGTTGATACAATTATACTTTCATTTGGTTTTAATGTTTTATCTACTTCGTTTTTTATTCTTAATATTTCTTTATTACTATCTTTAACTACTATATCTATGTCATCTAATTTTATATTTTCTTTCGATACATTTTTTAAATTCATTTCTATAAATACTTCTTCGTCTATTATTTTTATATTTTCATTTACTATTTCTATATTTTTCTCTATATCTTTTTTTACTTCGTTTTTGTTTTTATCTGGTAAATTAATCATTAAAATGCTTATCGATACAATTATTATTATAGAAATTAATATTATTATTTTTTTCATCTTTTACTCCTTTAAAAATTAAATCTCCATTTATCTATGACATAGTGTTTTTGTAGTTCATCATCTGTTAATACTTTTGAATACATTCTTGCTGTATAGATGTAGCCATTGAAAGTCTCTTCCTGAACTTGACTATAATTTTCATATGGATTTCCACCTAAAATTAAGTATGTATTACCTTCAGGATATTTAATAGTTCCAACACTATTAATTTTTGTTGTTATATCATTTAAAGTAATAAAATCAGTTGTATTATTTGAGCGAAGTGATGCATAATAAATATTATTTATTAAAATTTTATCACTTGTATTATATATATATTTACCATTTTTATGGACTCCTGAAGTTAATTTATAATTATTGTTTGTATCAATGTATAATTCATAACCTCCATCTTGAACATTCGCCATTAACATTGCATAGTCATTAAAATCAGTTGCTTTAAAGCTAGTTTCTAAAGTAACTGCTTGATAGTTAAGTTCAGCTATTCTAACATAATCATCTACTCCATCAAAATATACTGAATCTCCACTTTTTACTGCTCCTACTAGTGTTCCATTTCTACCATTTCCACTTTGATCTTGCCACGTAGTATTATTTAATCCTGTTTTTCCATCATACATGAATACTGCTCCTTCAGTATAGTCTTTTATTGTCGTTCCTGTTACTCTTACTTTTACACTTGGACAAGTGGTTGTGTTTCCTACATTATCTTCTACTATTCCCGGTGAATAACTATTATCATAGTTTCCGGTTATGTTTTCTGCTATAGAATATGTCTTGCTTATTTGTGTGTCTTTACATCCACTTCCTTCATCTATACACGTTCCTTTTATTGTTTGGGTAAGTGCTATCCACTTATTACTTTCTCCACTGCTTGTACATTCTGGAGCTGTTTTATCTATTTTTATTGGTGTAACCGATATTTCTGATATGTTTCCTGTTTTATCTATTGCTCTAAATTCTATATCTGTATTATTATCGTTAGTAAAAGTTACTATTCCTACCCCATTTTCCATAACTATATTACTTGATGTCCATACTCCATTGTTATTCCATTCATAGTGATCTATTCCACTTCCTTCATCTGTTGATGTTATTGTTACTTTGATATCTTGGTTTGTCCAATTACCGTTTGATGTGTTTGTTAATACTGGGGTGGTTGGTTTTATATTATCTATGGCTTTAGCTATTAAATTTTTATTGTTATTTAAATTATATTTATCGTTTATATTTCCTACTTTGCTATTTTCTACATACCAGCCATCTGGATTATATCCTATGGTTGATATTATTTCTGGCAGTGTTATTTCACATGATGTATTATTATTATAAATATTACATGAGTCTTCATTTTTACCTATACTTTCTATGTTTTCTCCTTTTTCATATGTTACTTTTAATGTTTTTGAATATATGGCATATAAAGTAGTATTTTCTTTTATTTCTATATTTGTTAGTCCTATATTAGCATCTTTATCGGTATTCCAGCCTATAAATGTCCATCCTTCTTTATAAGCGGTATTTTCTAGATTAATATTACTTCCTGATGCATAATACTCTTCTTTTATATCTGCGTTTGTTCCTCCATTAGTTTGATAGTCATACGTTATTAAATATTGAGTATCTGGATTATTTGTTTCGTTATTATTTTGCACATAATCAAAGTTTATTTCTACTTCACTTGATGTCTCTCCTCCTTCATATTCTGGATTATATTCTATTTTTACATGCACTACTTTAGATGTTTTAGCTTTTAATATCTCTCCTTTAGTATATCCTGAAAAGGTTATTAATACAGCTTCGTTATTTTCTTTTTCTACATTGGTTAAGATATCATTTAATTTTGCATCCAAAGTTCCTTTATTTTCTATAGTAACATCATATTCCATGGCATCACCTTTATCATATAGGTTTGCTTCCATAGAAGCCCAGAGTTTATCAAATGAAGGAGCTACGGCATTTTCTGCTGATCCTGTTGGTGTACCTGGTGTTACATATGTTATTTCTATATCCCAGTTAGATGTTACTTTAGATGTTCCTTTTATTTCTAAAGTTGTACTAAAAGCTGCATATCCTACTACCATTAAAAAAAGTATTCCTATTAAACTATATATTATTATTTTTCTTTGACTTCTTTTTCTATACATATTTCACCTACTATCTTTAATATCATTATAGCATAATTTTGTCGTATAGAATAGCAAAATGTGAGAATAACTAATTTGAAAGTTAAAATTTTTATAGGTGATACCTATGATTTTTAAAAGAATTAAAGAAATTAGAGAGGATAATGATTTAACGCAAGTTGAAATAGCAAAAATTTTAAATGTGAATAGAGGTGCTTATTCTTTATGGGAGCTAGGTATTAACACTATTCCTCTTAATTATTTAAATGATTTTTGCAATTATTTTGAATTAAGTTTTGATTATGTTTTAGGAATAACTAATGTTAAAAAATATACTTTAGCTAGTCAAAATATTAATGGGAATGTTTTAGCTAAAAGACTAAAAGAGATTAGAAAAAAAGAAAAGAAAACTCAAACTGATATTGCTTTACTTTTAAATACTACTCATTCAACTTGGAGTGCTTATGAACATAATAAAGTATTAATACCAACTATTTTTTTATGGAAATTTGCGACTGAATATAAGTGTTCTATAGACTGGCTATGTGGTAAGATTAATTAAAAGGAGTTACTATTTAGTAGCTCCTTTATATGTATTTATTATATAACTTTTTAATTCTTCTTTTTCATTTTTTAAATTACCATTTAAGATTTTATCTTCTAAATCTGATAAAATTGGTTTTAAAAAAGCCCCAGCTTCTTTCTTTAAAATATTACATATTTCGGTTGGTGATATATTTATATCTAACCTACTTTTTATTGGTATTTTGGCATATTTCTCATTAATTTCTTGTTTTTCAATATTTGTTAATTCTGCAGCCATTGTACATATATATAATCCATAATTATAAAGTACATGATTATCCAATAAATCTTGCTTTTTAACTTCATTTATTTTTCTAATACTTTCTTTTTCGATAGTATTAAAATTATATTTATCTAAAGCATCTAACTGGGACCAGGTTACAATCATTGATGGAGTGATTTTAGCTTTTTTTAAATTAGGTATTTCTAGGTAGTCAGTTAGTTTTAATTCAAGTAAAAGTTCAATGCCATAAGCTTTATTTGGACTTGAAAATATTAAATCCAGCTCATCTTTTTTTCTATCTTTAGATATTTTTTTAAGTAAATGTCCATATTTTCTGATATATGTCTTTAGTTTAGGCTCAATAGTAAAGTTTAAAGTTGTTGCAAATCTAATGGCTCTTAAAATACGTAAAGCATCATCTTTTAAACTAACTTTAGGATTACTAACCGTTCTAATTATTTTATTATCTAAATCTTGTTTAGCCCCAATTAAATCAATTTGGTTGCCATCTTTATCGATGCACAAAGTATTGATGGTGAAGTCTCTTCTTTTAATATCTTCTTCTAAGGTGTCAACATATTCTATTTTTTCAGGTCTTCTATGATCTTTATATTTAAATTCTTTTCTAAAAGTTGTTATTTCAAATTTAACTTTTTCAAAAACAATTGTTACTGAACCATATTCTGAATTTGTTGTGACTACTTCTGAAAAAATCTGATGTAATTCCATAGGAGTAGCATCTGTACAAATATCAATGTCGGTAAAGGTTCTTTTTAAGTATAAGTCTCTTGGATATCCGCCAACCATATAAGCAGTATACCCATAGCTACTAATTTTTTCTAAAAGTCTAATTGCGGTTTCGTACATTAATTCATCTCCATAATTATATATTAAAAAAAGGCACGAAGCCTTAGTTTAATGCATCTTTTAATTTTGCGCCAGCTTTAATAGAAACAGCTGTTCTTGCAGGAATAGTTACGGCTTCACCAGTTCTTGGGTTACGACCTTGTCTAGCATCTTTATGTTGAGTAGCAAATGTGCAGAAACCAGTTAAAGTAACTTTTCCTTCACTTTTTAACCCTTCTACGATTCCATTTAATACAGCATCTAATGCTCTAGTAGCATCTGCTTTAGTCATTCCTGTTTCTTCGGCAATATAGTTTACTAAATTTTGTTTTGTCATTTAAATATACCTCCCTTGTATTGTTAAGCTATCTTGCTTACATTTACATGGTACCATGTTTGGCTAGAAAAATCAATATATTTTAAGCTTTTTTTAAGGTTTTATTGTGAAGGTGGTGTTAAATAAAGAGAGGTGTTTTCCCTTTGTTTTTCAGTACATTTTATTTATAGTGTGTATTTGGTAATATTTTTGAATATTAAATTACAATGGCAAATAAATTACCAGATCCTTTATTTACAAGTTTTGATAGTGTTTGTCTTAATTTGAAACGGACACTTTCAGGCATTAATGACAATTTAGCTTGTATTCCTTCTTGGACAATGACATCTAGGCTTCGACCAAAGATTTCGCTTTTCCAGATGTTTTGACTGCCAGAATCTTTATCTTTCATGAGGTAGTTGATTAGTTCTTTACTTTGAATCTCTGAACCGATGATAGGTTCAAAGGTACTTTCGACATCAACCCTAATCATGTGAATTGATGGGGCGACAGCTTTTAATTTAATACCATATCTACTTCCTTGTTTAATAATTTCTGGAGTATCTAAGGTCATATCAGCTAGAGTTGGTGAGGCAACTCCGTAACCTGTTTGTTTAACCATTTTTAAGGCATCTTTAACTTGATCGTATTCTCTTTTAGCTTCGCCTAAATCTTGGAACAAACTTAGTAATTGTGATCTACTTGTAATGTCAACACCGATTATTTCTTTTAATACTTCGTTATAAAGGTTTGCGGGTGTTTTTAAGGTTACCCTAACATTGCCTGTCGCTGTATCTACTTCTGATAGATAAGCTTTTTCGATGTATTCGCATTCTTCTAATTTACCGGTTATCTGTTCAATATCTCTCAGTTTATCTATTTCGTGAACACTGTTTCTAATTGTTTCTATATATGATTTTTTAAGCCAGTTATTTGGTTCTAGACATGCAACCCAATCTGCCATTTCAACATCTATGCATACAACAGGGAATTCATATAATGCTTCTCTTAAGATGTTATAAGCATCTCTTTCACTCATATTGTCGATGTTCATAGGTATTACAGGTGCGCCATACTCTTCTCTTAGGGTTTCGGCTAAATTTTCTGTTTCTGGAAGCATTGGATGAGTTGAATTAACAATGACAATAAATGGTTTGCCTATTTCTTTTAATTCTTTAGCAATTCTTTGCTCTGCATCAATATAACTACTTCTTTCGAATTCACCTATAGATCCATCAGTTGTAACTAATACACCTATACTTGAATGATCTTTAATTACTTTTTCAGTGCCTATTTCAGCTGCCTCAACAAATGGTATAGATTCTTCATACCAAGGGGTATGAACCATCCTAGGACCATTTTCATCTTCGTATCCTTTTGCTCCTTCGATAACATACCCAACACAGTCAACTAATCTAACATCAGCTGTAAAATCATCTATTTTTATTTTAGCAGCAGTGCTTGGTACAAATTTTGGCTCGGTTGTCATGATTGTTTTACCTTGGGCTGACTGTGGAATTTCGTCTAAGGTTCTTTTTCTTTCGTATTCATCTTCAATATTAGGAACAACAAGATTTTCGATAAACCTTTTAATAAAGGTTGATTTACCTGTTCTTACTGCCCCTACTACTCCTAAATAAATATCTCCGCCCGTTCTTTCGGTGATATTTTTGATAATGTCTATTTTTTCCATATTATCCCTACTTTCTTCATTTAAATATATGAGGAAGATTTGGAAATATGAACAAAGTTGACAAAATAATAATAGACATTTTTTAACATTTATACTTATTTTATTTCTTGCTTTATTTCTAGCTTAGAACTACAATTATAATGGAGGCGATGATATGGAAGTAAAAGATATTAAAAAAGTGGCTTGCGTTGGTGCAGGAGTTATTGGTTATAGTTGGGCACTTTACTATGCTTTAAAGAAACTTGTAGTAAATGTTTATGATTTAACCGATGAAAAGTTAGATTTAGCTAAAAAAAGAATTCACGAGAGTTTATTAAATTTAATGCAAAATGGAGTTGTAAGTAAAGATGAAATTACAGAAATTGAAGGTAGAATAAGTTATACAACTTCTATGGAAGAAGCAGTGAGGGATGTACAGTTTATTACAGAGTCTGGTCCTGAAAGTTATGAAATTAAACAAAAAATGACTGAAGAAATAGAAAAGTATACATCTAGTGAGACCATTATTGCATCTTCAACATCTGGATTACTTGTCAGTGAGATTGCGAAAAATGCAAAACATCCCGAGAGATTTATAGGAGCACATCCTTATAATCCACCACATTTAATTCCATTAGTTGAACTTACTAAGGGCGACAAAACTACAGATGAAGTATTAAAGTGTGCGAAGGATTTTTATCAATCAATTGATAAAGAACCGGTTGTGTTACAAAAAGAGGCTTTAGGTTTTATATGTAACCGTATTCAAATGGCTGTTTATAGAGAAGTGTGCAACCTCGTTATGAATGGTATATGTACAATTGAGGATGCCGATAAAGCTGTTACTTATGGTCCTGGACTTAGATGGGCTATTATGGGACCTAGTTTAGTGTTTGAATTAGGCGGCGGTGAAGGTCATATAGATGGACTTATGAAACATTTAAATTCTTCTATTACCTTATGGCTTCACGATATGGCAGATTTTAAAGAGTTTCCTAATGAATTTCCAGAAATAGCTAGAAAAGGTGTTGAAGAAGCTTTGAAAAACCGTCCAAAAGAAATTGGTAACGATGATGCTTCTTTAGCTGAATATCGTGATAAAATGCTTATTTCACTTTTAAAATTACATAATAAATTATAATATAAAAGACATTGATGTTATGGTCAATGTCTATTTGTTTATACTTTTTTTCTTACTTTTACCGACTAACCAATCTAGTGAAATATCAAAGTGAATAGAAACTGTTTTTAATATTTCCGTTTGAATTGGTGTACTACCCTTTTTATAATTAACATACGTTGCTTGTGAAACTCCCATAATTTCAGCCATTTGCTTTTGCTTAAGTTTAGCTTCTTTTCTCATTATCTCTAATCTTTTTCCAATTAATTTAAAGTCTAAGTCTTTTTTTGTTTTATTGGTAATATTCTCTCTTCTATCAATTAGTTTAGCAACATAATCTAAACTTAAATTAAATAGTTCACAAAAGTTATTAAATTGATATAGGGGAATATTATCTCCTTCATTTTCCCAACCACTATAAGTACTTCTACTGACATGTAATTTATCCGCAATTTCCTTTTGAGTTAAATCATTATCTATTCTTATGTCTTTTAACCGGTAACTCATAAACATTCACCCTATGGATATTGTACTTATTTAAAAGATATATTTTATTTGTGTGACGGGTATATTGAATTTTTTGCTTTATTTTGTTATACTTTTTATAGATTAGAAAGTAGGATAAAATATGAGAAAAATAAGAAAAAGAAAAGGAAATAGAAGTAAAAAAATGATTATTATTACAACCTTTGCTTTAATACTTTGTTTAACTGCTGGATACGCAGCTTTTGGAACTACTTTAAATTTAAAAGCCAAAGGAAATGTCGTTGTTTTAGAAGATTTATATGTGGCAAGTTATGGAAGTGATACCACTGGAAATGGGACAATGAGTAAACCATTTAATACCATTCAAATGGCTTATAATAGAGCTGGTGATGCTGCTTCAATTCATATATTAGATAATATTACTCAAAAAGAAACAATTAACTTTGATAAAGATAAAGAAATTACTTTGGATAGTGTTAATAATAAATCAGTAATTAGAGATACTTCTTTAACTAATACCTTACTTAATATTACTAGTGGAACAATTACTTTTAAAAATATTACATTTGATGGCAATAACGTGGAAGCTAGTGATACTTTAATTAATGTGGAAGGTAGCAATATTATGATAGAAAATGGCACTATAATAAAAAATGCTTATAATACATATGATAGTGGTGGTGGAATTTACCTTATAAACGCAAATTTAACAATGAATGGTGGAGAATTTTTTAATAATACCAGTTTAAAAGGTGGTGCTGCTATATTTATATATGGTTGTCGCAACACAAGTTTTATTATGAATGGTGGGGAAATTCATGATAATAATTCACAAGATGGAGCTATATGGAGTAATGGGATAATTACTATAAATAATGGAAAAATTTATAACAATACTTCCATTAAGGATGTTGGCTCGGGTGGGGCAGGTGCAATATATAATAATGGCAGTTTAACTATAAAAAACGGAGAAATTTACGGAAATAGTGCGCAATACGGTGGGGCAATTGCAATTGGCAAGTATTTAGGTTGCTCACCTTATTATCAAGAATTATACTTAAGTGGAGGAAAGATTTATAATAATTCCTCTGTTGGAGCGCATGGTGGTGGCATATATTTACATTCTTCTACTATTTATTCTAATACTGGTGGAACAATAGAAAATAATACTCCTGACAATGTTTATAGGGCAAGTTAAAAGACATTGATTAAATCATTTTATCAATGTCTTTTGGTACATTATCATTGACTACAGCATCAATGATTTTTTTTTGATTTTCTTCGGAAACTGGTCTTCCTGTCATTTGACTAAGTTCATTAATCACTTCTCTTAAAGTTCCTTCATCTTTTAAATTTCCTTCTTGAAGTTTTTTTGCTAAATCTAGAATTGTTTCTTTATTTACATTGGTTTTCTTTTCTACACGTTTGAAAAAGCTATCTGAAAATGCCATTTTAAAACCTCCTACATTAATATATGCTGGAGGTTATATTAAGCTACAATTCTCCTTTGTTTTTAAAATTTAAGACAATTGGGGTGCCTGTAAAATCAAAGTTTTCTCTAATTTTGTTTTCTAAATACCTTTCATACGAAAAATGAATTAGACCCTTACTATTAACTTGGATATTAAAAGTTGGGGGACAAATACTGCTCTGATTAGAAAAGTATATTTTTAATCTTTTACCTTTATATGAAGGTGGTAAATTTAATGCGTAGGCATCAGTTATAACATTATTTAAGCTACTGGTTGATATTTTTCTATGAGCATTGTCATTAGCTTTAATAATTTCCGGCATCAAGGTATGAATGCGTTTTTTAGTTAAAGCTGATAAGAAGACAACTTTAGCATATGGCATGAACTGAAATTGATATTTTATTTCTTCTTTCCATTCTTTCATAGCTTTATCCTTATTTTCAACAGTATCCCATTTATTAACAGCAATGACAACAGCTTTACCAGCTTCTATAGCATATCCAGCAATATGTTTATCGTGCTCAATAATACCTTCTTCAGCATTTATGACAATTACACAAACATCAGATCTATCAATAGCTTTTAATGAACGGAGTAAACTATATTTCTCTACATTCTCATATATTTTTCCACGTTTACGCATACCAGCTGTATCTATTACAACAAAGTCTTTATCATGATATCTAAATGGAGTATCTATGGCATCTCTAGTTGTTCCAGCAACTGGACTAACAATAACTCTTTCTTCATTTAATAAAGCATTTACTAAACTACTTTTTCCAACATTTGGTCTACCTATTATTGAAAATTTTATAATCTCTTCCTCATAATCATCTTTTATTTCTTTAAAGTTTTTGGTTATTTCATCTAGTAAAGATGATATCCCAAGATTATGTTCGGCGGATAATTCTATATAATTATCAAAAGCTAAGTCATAAAAATCATATTTATGTTCTTCATAGGCTTTGGTGTCGGTTTTGTTTATTGCAACAATTACTGGTTTACCACTTTTTTTTAATATATCTCTAACGGTATAGTCATTAGCAGTTAATCCTTCTTTGCCATCTACGACAAAGACAACAATATCAGCTTCATCAATTGCAAGTTCAGCTTGTCCTTTTATTTCTGTATTGAAATTTCCTGTAGCTATATCAATACCACCGGTATCAATAAGATGAAAACTATAATCTAAATAATTTACAGTTCCATATAATCTATCTCTAGTAACTCCCGGAGTGTCTTCAATTATGGCAATTTTACTACCAACTAAACGATTAAATATTGTGGATTTTCCAACATTTGGTCTTCCAACTAGGGCTACAATTTGTTTTCTCATTTTATCACCTACACTTTTATAATTTGACTTTTTTTTCTTATATTGTTAGCTTCTTTACCATAAATAATTTCACCGTTTTCTAAAATAATTGCTAGCTCAAAATTATTTAAAGTATCTTTAGCTTTTAGGTATATATTATCTTTATTTTTATATATAATACATTTATTTAAAATATATTTGTTTAAACAAAAAATATCTTCTATTTTATATAAAAAAGAATCTTCTATTACTTCGATATTTAATTCTATTTGGTTATTAAAGTAATCTAAGTATTCTAGCTCTTCTTTTTGCATATCAATGATAAGTCCATAATTATTATCTTTATATATAAAAACATTATAATAGCCATTTAAGTCTATTTTGTATTTGTTTTGAATTTTATTTATTAATTTTATTAGTTTTTTTTCAATTAAATTTTGATTAGTTAAATCAATGGTGTGCAGATAAATTTTATCTAAAAAAATGACAATGTTTTCATCTATTATAAGCCTCATTTTATCACCTAAAATAGTGTATGAAACTTTTGATTATAATGTTATAAAATTACATTGTCCTTTCGATTTTTTTATGAATTTCTTCTTTACCATCTTTTGTTAGACTTGAAAACATAACAAATTCATCACCTACAACTAAGTCTAAATCATTTAAGATCATGTTTCTTTGTTTTTGTCTAGATGTAATACCTATTTTATCGGCTTTTGTGGCGACAATTGTGACTGGTAATTTATAGTATTTTAAAAAATTGTACATTAAAATGTCATCATTTGTTGGTCTATGGCGAAAATCAATTAGTAAGAATACACCTTTTAAATTTTTCCTATTTACTAAATAATCTTCTATCATTAGTCCAAATTTTTTTCTTTTTGTTTTACTAACTTTTGCAAATCCATATCCAGGAGCATCAACTAAATAAAATTCATCATTGACATTATAAAAGTTAATAGTTTGAGTTTTTCCTGGTCTACTAGATGTTCTAGCAAAGTTTTTTCGATTAATTATTGTATTTATAAAACTACTTTTACCGACATTCGATCTGCCTACTAACATGTATTCAGGTTTTTTGTCGGTTGGGTATTGACTTCGACGAATTGCCGAAATGGTCAAATCTACTGATTTAATTTTCATTTTTATCACCTGTCTATACTTTTAAAGTATAACAAAATTCACATTAAAAGTAAAGGCGAGTTATTTTTGAAAATGCCTTTTTACTTTGCTTAAACCATGTTTTATTGTTTCTTTTTTACCTAATGTAGTAGCACTACTGAGTGCTAATCTAACTGAATTGGGTAAGTTGGTTTTTCTAAAATAATTATTAATAATTTTACTTACTTCATCTAATTGATAATCTTCTTTATTTAGATGTTTATTTAAATAATTCTTTAAATTATTTGGTAGTTCGTCTATCAACTCTACGGGATGTGGATTTATAAGTATACCATTTTCAAGTGTAACAACATCACTTTGATTATAGGTTTGTTCAAAAAAGTTAAAGGCACCATTAACTATATCTGATGATTTACTCTTTTTTTCACCTGGTAAAATGGTTCTAAAGTCATACATATATGTTAATTTAGAAATAGTATTATATAATTCACTTTGACTTATAATGTCTTTATGGTTTAGTAATAAAGCTGTTATTAAGATATTTCTTCTATTTTGCTTTATTTCTATTTCTAAATCTTCGGGAATGTTTTTATAAAGTATCGGTTTAGTTAGCCGCCCGGCCATACCAAAGTATTTCCAAGTGTTTAAATCTTCTTCTAAGGATTTTTTTGATATAACCATAGCTTTAAAGTGAACTCCATCTTGATAAAATTTTAAACAGCCTACATTGCTATAAAACTTATCTTTTTCTTTTTTTCTTAATAGTATTCTCTTATCAAAATCTTCAGAAAAATGATTAGGGTTTTTATCATGATCACTAATTAAAAAATCTTTAAAATCATCGACTATGATAATAACATCTTTATCCGGTTTTTCACTATTGGTATATCCTGTTTGTTTATAAATACCAGACCCATACCCTATAACAGCTATTGTAGGTGGCAATTCACCTTTTAGTTTTTCTATAATTTCTAAATTATCCATGTTATTTCTCCTTCAAATATTTCGTTATTATAACATAAATTTTCTTAATATACAAAACAATCATTTAAATTATACCACTTAGGTGTTATTTTTTGTCACATCTTTATTAATTTACACATTTTTCCATAATTATTGATAAAAATTTAAGAAAAAAAAAGGAAATATGTTAGTACATGTCGTATGTTAATTTATGAAGGGGCAGAAAGGAGATATATGAAAAAAATATTATTATTTGTTTTTATGATGTTAGTGCTTATACCAGTTCATGGGTTAGAAAGCAATAATACGATTAGAAAATACAAGTATTATCGTTTGAATGAGGTTTTAGGTCCAATGGTTTTTAAAAATGAAGTAACCGATGAATTTCCTTTAATCAATGAAAATAACTATATTGAAGGTGAATTAAGTGAACTTTCAACGGAGAGGCCTCTTAAACAAGATGGAAGAAAAATTTATGAATATGATGGTTTTCATTATTCAAAAGTTTTAAGTGTAAATAAAATAGAAATTAAAGTTAGTAAAGGATATATGTTATCTGATGTGGTTATTGAAAGTATAAATGGTAAAATAGATTATGAAAATAATGATGATAATAATATTCTAACTAGTGATAAGATAGTTACATATAAGTTAAAAGAGGCGACTGATTTAAAAAATTTGATTATAAGGTGCAAAGGCATTGGTGATACTGATAAATATCTTTTTACAATAGTGTTTAAACATGATGACAAAACTGTTAGCGAAATTGGCGCAGGAGTTTATTTGGAGGACATTGTAATTTATGGAAAAAATGCTCCTATAAGAACTAATGCTTATGAAAATATTTATAGTTTAGAAAAGCTTGATGATTCCAATCTAATATATAAAGGAACAGTAAAATTATATCAATATCAAGATTATAAATATCAATCTTATAAATTAGAAAGAGAATACTATAATGAATACTTGTCTGAACCTATTGAAGACTATATTTATAGAGATGACAATGATTACATAGATATTATAGAAAATAATTTATTTGAAGAAACTATAACTAATAATAATCTTATAACTGATGATTTTATTGATAAACAATCAGTGGTAAAGAAAACTAGTAATGATGTTAAAGAAAATATCTCTTTAACACCTAAGAATGATGTTACTAAAAGTTCAAAAGATAAATCTAATGTACAGTTGCCAATTCAATACGATAATGTTTTGAAAATTAGTAATAAAACTTCTGCTAACAAGGTAAAGGATAAAAAAATTTATTACTATTTTATATTGGTGATTTTAGTAGTTTTATTATTAATAGCTCTTAGGATTAAAAACAAATTGAAAAAATGTTACAGGTGATAATAAAATTATCATCTTTTTT